>JALFRV010000313.1 GCA_022778905.1 Prevotella sp.
CATCAGCATGGAGGGTGTAAGGGTCGAATCGAACTTCACGAAGCAGTATACGTCGACCACGGCGATGGCATACAGCACCGCGTAGATAGCCCTGCGGACCCATGTGCGGATCTTGTCCGGAAGCAACGCAAGGATGATGCAGAGGATATAGAAGTCGAAGAACAGCTCGAGATAGATATTGTCATAGATCTCCGCACCACGTGCATGGGGCAGCGTCAACCATTCGCACACCACCCCCAGCACATACATGAATGCGAAGAAAACGGCATTCACGCGTATAGGATAAAAAGCTTTCGGGAGAAGCTCAAGTAGTGTGTGTAATATCTTCATTCTATGCTTATATGATGCAAAGACAGTGCCAGCGAGCGCCATGGGAGCTTGCTCACGGATGGCCGAGTGCAGCCTGTCTTCTGCAAAGACAGTGCCAGCGAGCGCCATGGGAGCTTGCTCACGGATAGCCGGGTGCAGCCTATCTTCTGCAAAGATAGTGCAAATCGGATAAAGAACAAAACAAAACAATTTGTTTTTTACCCTGCCGCCCGTCCGCCAGCATGCAATCGGAAGACACAGACGTTGGGAATGCACTGCCGATGATCCCCCGACAGCCGTAGGGGCGGATCCGCGTATCCGCCCGCAATCTGTCATCTGATCATGACTTCGACGGTCAATACGATCACCATGTCAGTCATATTCATCAGCGACAACGGCATCATCAGCAGTGAACAATATTCCTGCACATTTTTCATACAATGGTATCGCACCGTTGTTGCAGGCGTTCCGCCCACTGCGGACGGGCACAAGGCCCGCCCCCGCATTACATTATTTAATATGCAATCCTCAATTCCCCGTCATTGAACGCCAAGCACTTCTATATCCGCATGAATAAAACGCACGCCCCGGCATTCCGTTGAGAAGATCAGGGAACGAATGAACAAAACAAGAAGAAATAGGATGTCGCAACGCCATTTTTTACCTTTCAAATACCCCTAAATATGCCATCGAAAAACAATAGTTATCATACGCCTCGCGCAGAGCTATGCTCCGGGCAGCCAAGAGCTATGCTCCGGGCGGCCAAGAGCTATCCTTTTGGCGGCCAAAAGCTATGCTCCGCGCAGCCCTCTCTTACCCTATTGAAAATCAATAAGTTGCAGAGGCAACGAAGAGATGATATGATGAAGGATGAAAGATGAGAAGATGAAGGATGAAAGATGAGGGGATGAGGGATGAAAGATGACAGGATGAGGGGGTCAGCGGGAGGCGGGATCGGAGGACGGAGAATAATATCGCTTGACGAGGGAGATGACGTTCGGGGGCACCATACCGTCAATGGGCTCGCCGCGGCGGACCCGATCGCGGATCTGAGTGCTGCTCAACGGATAGCGCTCCGTGTCGACCAGGCGGACGGTGGGAGGCAGTGAGGAGGCGTCAATGGGACTTCCCTCGCGGGGATAAACAATGATGCGGTAACGGGCGAGGATGTCTTCGGCAAGATGCCAGCGGTCGAACGCGAGCCAGTTGTCAGCCCCGATGATGAGCGAGAAGGTGCGCTCGGGATAGTCGTGCGACAGGGAGCGGAGCGTGTGCCACATGTAGGACGGGCGCGGAAGATGGAACTCGTAGTCGCTGGCGATGAGTCCCGGCTCGGCGGAGAGAGCCTGTCGGGCGATCTCAAGCCGCCGGGCGTCGTCGAGCAGGTCGGTTGCGGCCTGTTTGAACGGGTTGAGAGGCGAGACGACAAACCACACTTCGTCCATGCGGGCGGCCCGCATAATCTGTCGGGCCAATGCAATATGACCGCAGTGAATGGGATTGAATGACCCGCCGAAGATGCCCGTCTCAACCATTCAGAAATTCTTTTACCAATTGATAGGTTTCCTCCTGCGCTTTCGCAAGGTCATCGTTGACCACGACATGGTCAAATTTCGGGGCGAAAGTCATCTCGTATGAAGCCTTCGCAAGCCGCTCCTCTATGGCTTCCAGGCTGTCCGTGGCCCGCAGGGTGAGGCGCTTCCGCAGTTCCTCCACGCTCGGGGCCTGGATGAAGATGCTCATGGCGCGTTCGCCGTAAAAATGCTTGATATTGCACCCTCCCTTCACATCGACGTCGAAGACCACGTTTTCACCGCGTCCGGTCTGCGTGTCCACCTGCGACTTGAGCGTGCCGTAGAAGCGGTCTTCGTAGACTTCCTCGTATTCGAGGAATGCGTCCGCCTCGATCTGACGGCGAAACTCGTCGGGCGAAAGGAAAAAGTATTCGACGCCGTCACGCTCCGTTCCGCGGGGCGGACGGGAGGTGCAGCTGATCGAGAACGCCAGGTTCAGCTCCGGATGGGTGGTCATCAGCCACTGGACAATGGTGCTCTTGCCCGATCCCGAGGGTGCGGAGAAGATGAGTAATCTCCCCTTCACAGGCTCTGAAGGGGCAGTGCCTTGCGGACAAGTGGGGTGGGAATTCACGTTGTTGCTCATATTTTTGATCTTTTCAGACATCGTTTCTTGAATGAGGTGAACAGATATTCAGCTGCTTCGTGCATCTTGACAACGGCGGGAATGGACCTTTTACAGTGCATTGAGCACCTGCTCCTTGATCTGTTCCAACTCGTCTTTCATCTTGACCACGATGTTCTGCATCTCGGCCAAGTTGCTTTTCGAGCCTGTGGTGTTGATCTCCCGTCCCATCTCCTGGGCGATGAATCCGAGCTTCTTGCCGTTTGCCTTCGGCTCGGCCATGGTCTGCCGGAAGTAGTCAAGATGGTTGGCGAGGCGCTGTTTCTCTTCACTGATGTCGAGTTTTTCGATGTAATAGATCAGCTCCTGCTCGAGACGGTTCTCGTTGTAGTCCACTTCGGGGATCTTGCCGAGCCCCTCCACGATGCGCGCCCTGATCTTCTCGACGCGGCTTTTCTCGTAAGGCCCGATGCTCCGGAGCAGCTGTTCGATGTTGTCAATCTTCTCCTTGAACTTGCGCTCGAGCGCCTCGCCTTCCTGACGGCGGAATGCGGTGAGGTGTGCGATGGCCTCCTCGACGGCCCGGCGGGCTGCTTCCCACTCCCCGTCTTCCAACACTTCGACCTCGTTGCGCACCGTCACGTCGGGCATGCGCAGCAAAGTGCCGAACCAATCCTGCGGTTCGGGGATGCCTGACCGTGCCGCTATGGCCTTGATCTGATGATAGTAGTTCTCGATGAGGGCTGCATTGACCGGCGCTGCATCGGTGAGTGCGTCTTTCTCAATCCAGATGGAGAAGTCGACCTTGCCGCGTTCGAGAGCCGCGGTGACCATCTGCCGGATCTCCATTTCCTTCTCCCGGTAGAGCGGAGCGATGCGTACAGATAGGTCTAAAGACTTACTGTTCAGAGACTTAATCTCCACATTGATCTTCTTGTCCTTGTAAGTGACTATGGCTTTCCCATAACCTGTCATTGACTGTATCATAGTCTTGTTGCGCGTTAAAATTATGCAAATGTACAAAAAATGATGGGAAAAAGCGTAAATTTGCATTTTATTTAGACTATATTTGTATCATGTCGTGTATATTGAATATTGAAACGAGCACGCGAGTGTGCTCGGTAGCCGTCAGCAACGACGGCGAATGCATCTTCAACAAAGAGGATCATTCGGGTCCGGAGCACCACAACGAACGGCTCGGAGTATTCGTGGACGAGGCCCTCTCGTTTGCGGACAATCATGCAATACCATTGGATGCCGTGGCTGTCAGCTGCGGCCCGGGATCGTATACGGGGCTCCGCGTGGGCACATCCATGGCCAAAGGCATCTGCTACGGACGCTCGCTGAAGCTCATCGCCGTGCCTACGCTCGAACTGCTTTGCGTCCCCGTGCTGCTCAGACATGAGGAGCTGCCCGACGACGCCTGCCTTTGCCCGATGCTGGATGCGCGCCGCATGGAAGTCTATGCACAGATCTTCGACCGCTCACTGCATGAGATCCGCCCCATCCATGCCGACATCGTGACCGAGGAAACCTACATCGAGTACCTCGACAGGCATCCCGTGTGGTTCTTTGGGGACGGTGCCGCCAAGTGCAAAGACACGATCCGTCATCCCAACGCGCATTTCATCGACGGCATAGAGCCATTGGCCAAGGACATGTTTCCGCTTTCCGAGAAACGCATAGCGCACGAACAGTTCGAGGACGTGGCCTATTTCGTGCCCTTCTACCTAAAGGATTTCGTAGCCAAATTACCCAAGAAACTTTTATAAAGAGATGAACATCGAAGGCTTAGACTATAATACCCAGCGGGAGAAATTAGTTCTTCCCGAGTACGGACGCGAGATCCAGAACATGGTGGACCATGCCGTAGCGCTCAAAGACAAGGCCGAACGGCAACGCTGCGCAGAGGCCATCGTGGCCATCATGGACCGGATGATACCGCAGAACCGCGAGAATGCCGATCACATACAGAAGCTCTGGGACCACCTCGCGATCATGAGCGACTTCAAATTAGATATTGACTACCCCGTGGATGTATCCCAGGCCGGCAACATCATGTCCAGACCGGAGCCCATGCCCTATCCCATGACGCAGATTCCCGTAAGACATTACGGCAAGATGATATTCGAGATCTTCGACAAGCTGAAGACCATGGAGCCCGGACAGGAACGTGACGCCCTCGTCGCATTGGCCGCCAACCAGATGAAGAGGAACCTTTCGCAGTGGAGTCACGGCTTTGCGGACGACGAAAAGGTCGCTTCCGACTTGGCCAGATACACCGACGGGAGCGTGCAGCTGGATCTCGACAAGTTCCAGTTTGACAAATCTGCATCGCGCGAGACGGACAAGAAACGCAAGAAAAAATAAGCGCTATGGAATCGTTTATCATCGAAGGCGGGCATCCCTTGTGTGGTACCATTACGCCGCAAGGTGCCAAGAACGAAGCCTTGGAAGTCATCTGCGCCACGTTGCTGACTGCCGAGCCGGTCAGAATTGCCAACATTCCGGACATCTTAGACGTCAACAACCTCATCAAGTTGCTCACTGACATCGGTGTAAAGGTCACCCGTCACACCCGCAACGATTACACCTTCCAGGCCGACACGCTCAATCTCGACTACCTGCAAAGCGATGAGTTCATCCAAAAGTGCTCCTCCCTGCGCGGCTCCGTACTGATGATCGGCCCCCTGCTGGGACGTTTCGGAAAGGCAACCATCGCAAAACCGGGCGGCGACAAGATCGGACGGCGCAGGCTCGACACCCATTTCCTCGGCTTCAAGCATCTCGGAGCGACTTTCGTACACGACGATCAGCGCAACGTCTACTATATTGAAGGCAAGCCACTCAAGGGCTGTTACATGCTCTTGGATGAAGCCTCGATCACCGGAACGGCCAATGTCATTATGGCATCCGTACTGGCCAAAGGGACCACAACCATCTACAACGCTGCCTGCGAGCCTTATATCCAGCAGCTGTGTCACATGCTCAACGCGATGGGAGCCAATATCAGCGGCATCGCCTCCAATCTGATCACGATCGTAGGCGTCGACTCCCTCCACGGCGCAAGCCACCGCATCCTGCCCGACATGATCGAGGTGGGGTCGTTCATCGGTATGGCCGCCATGATCGGAGAAGGCATCCTGATCAAGGACGTGTCACTGAAGAATCTCGGCATCATACCGGATACGTTCAGAAGATTGGGCATCCGGATCAGGGAAGAGAATGACGACCTCTTCGTTCCGAAGCAAAGTCACTACGCCATAGACTCCTTCATCGACGGCACGATCATGACGCTGGCGGACGCTCCCTGGCCCGGGCTGACGCCGGATTTGCTCTCCGTGCTGATCGTAGTGGCCACCCAGGCACGCGGGACGGTGCTTATTCATCAGAAAATGTTCGAAAGTCGACTGTTCTTTGTGGACAAGTTGATCGACATGGGGGCACAGATCATCCTCTGTGATCCACACCGTGCCGTCGTCGTAGGCCATGACCGGAAGATCCGTCTGCGTGCCGGGCGCATGACAAGTCCCGACATCCGGGCCGGCATCGCATTGCTCATCGCCGCCCTCAGCGCCTCGGGGACGAGCCGGATTGCCAATATTGCCCAGATAGACCGTGGCTATGAAGATATCGAAAAGCGCCTGAACGAGTTGGGAGCGCACATTACGCGAGTCGATGATTAAGCAGGAGGACGTCTATCAGATAGGCCGTTTGGGCAAGCCACATGGCGTGAGGGGCGAGATCACGTTCCTTTTCGACGACGATGTGTTCGATCGCGTCGAAGCCGAATACCTGATCCTGCAGCTCGACGGAATCCTTGTTCCTTTCTTTTTAGAGGAATATCGCTTCCGCGGAGACGCCTCGGCCATTCTGAAGTTCTGCGATATCGACACGCAGGAAGAGGCCTCCGGACTGACCGGAAGCCCGGTTTTTTTTTCACGCAACCATCATGCCGGCGACGAAGAGACACTCTCCAAAGCGGAGCTGGTCGGCTTCCGCATCGTCGACAGCTACTCGGAGGAGGAGATCGGCGTGATCTCCGCCATTGACGACAGCACCCCCAACATTCTTTTCAACGTCACTGCAGAGGACGGGAAGACCCTCCTCATACCCGCCTCACCGGATCTGATCGAAGCGTTCAGCCGTGAGACGAGGGAGCTGAAGATGAACTTGCCGGAAGGCATTCTCAATCTATAGATCCACATGAAGAAACAAATATGCATATTAGGCAGTACCGGTTCGATCGGCACACAAGCCTTGGACGTGATCCGGCAGCATGAAGACCGCTACGAAGTCTACTGCCTCACGGCCAACAACCGGGTGAAGGAGCTGGCCGAGCAGGCACGTCTGTTCCGCCCGGCAGCCGTAGTCATCGCCAACGAAGCACACTACGAGGAGCTTCGGAACTTGCTTTCCGACCTGCCGGACATCAAGGTCTACGCCGGCAAAGAAGCGCTCGACCAGATCGTAGAGGCCGAACCGATCGATATGGTGCTCACTGCGACGGTCGGATTTGCCGGCCTTTCGCCGACGATACACGCCATCCGGGCGCGCAAGAAGATCTGTCTGGCCAACAAAGAGACTTTGGTCGTCGCGGGCGAACTGATCGTCCGGCTCGCCGGCGAGTATCATACGGACATCCTGCCTGTCGACTCCGAGCACTCGGCGATATTCCAATCGCTCGTCGGCGACGCCTCCAACGAGGTCGAGAAGATCCTTCTCACCTGTTCGGGCGGCCCTTTCCGCCTGTTCACCCATGAGCAGTTGACTCACGTGACGGCTGCCGACGCCCTCCGGCATCCCACCTGGGACATGGGCGCAAAGATCACCATCGACTCGGCAACGCTGATGAACAAGGGCTTTGAGGTCATCGAAGCGAAGTGGCTCTTCGGCATTCCGGCCGGGCAGATCGAAGTGCTGATCCATCCGCAGAGCATCGTCCACAGTGCCGTACAGTATGTCGACGGCTCGGTGAAGGCCCAGTTGGGCGTTCCGGACATGCGTCTCCCGATCCAGTATGCATTCTCGTTTCCGGAGCGGCTGCCGCTTCAGGGCGACCGGCTGGACCTCTTCGACAAGCGGTTGGAGTTCTTCCGTCCCGACCTGACGAAGTTTCCCTGCCTGTCGCTGGCCTTCGAAGCCATCGGGAAAGGCGGCAACATGCCGTGCGTGCTGAATGCTGCGAACGAGATCGTGAACGAAGGTTTCCGCCGCGGACAATGCTCGTTCCTCGCCATGGGCGACATCATCGGACAGACGATGTCCCGCTGCACATTCGACGCGACGCCCGACTACGGCGTCTATCTGCAGACTGACGCCGAGGCAAGGCGCATCGCCACAGAGATCATGAATCAATAATGTATCAACCATATGAGTCGTGCGGCGGCCGGACGGTGATGATCCGGCGACCCGACTCCATAATTTTCTAAAAAGATCAATGGAAATATTCTTAATCCGCCTGCTACAGTTCGTGCTGGCAATCTCATTGCTTGTCCTGCTTCATGAAGGCGGACACATGTTCTTCTCAAAGCTTTTCGGCGTGAAGGTCGAAAAGTTTTTCATCTTCTTTGATGTCGGAATCGGCAAGTGGAACGGCTCTCTGTTCCGCTTCAAGCCCAAACATGGCGACACCGAATACGGCATGGGCTGGCTCCCCTTGGGTGGTTACTGCAAGATAGCCGGCATGATTGACGAGAGCTTTGATACCGAACAGATGAAGAAGCCGGCCCAGAGCTGGGAGTTCAGGTCTAAACCGGCATGGCAACGGCTGCTCATCATGATCGGCGGCGTACTGGTCAACTTCCTCCTCGCACTGTTTATCTACTCGATGGTGCTCTTCTATTGGGGCGACTCCTACATCCGGCAGAAGGACATGACGATGGGTATGAAGTTCAATGAGCAGGCCAAAAGCCTCGGCTTTCAGGACCACGACATCCTCCTCGGCACGGATCTCGGCGCGTTCAAGGATTTCAATACCGACCTCTACCGCGACCTCTCGCAGGCAAGCCGCGTGGATGTGATCCGCCAGGGGAAGCGCATCAGCTTCGCCTTACCGGGCGAGATCAACCTCCTCGGGATGCTCAAGTCGACGCCGCAGTTCGTCCGCCCGTTCGTCCCGGCTGACGTAGACAGCGTCGGCACCGGCTCTCCGGCCATGAAGGCCGGCATCCGAAAGGGTGCCAGAATCCTCGCCATCGGCGGACGGAAGATCGACTCGTGGAACGAATTCCAGAACGAACTGGGCCGCTTGAGCGACGTGATGTCGACCGCCAGGACGCATG
Source organism: Prevotella sp. (assembly GCA_022778905.1). GTDB lineage: Bacteria > Bacteroidota > Bacteroidia > Bacteroidales > Bacteroidaceae > Prevotella. Next base: position 8,733 of record JALFRV010000313.1, read on the forward strand.
CCGACAGCCTGAAGGTGCGCACCACCTCCGTCGTCTTTGCCCAAAAGGGTTCCCTGAAGGCCGACACGGCGCAGATCGTGCTCACTCCGGAGCTGATGATGGGCGTCACCATGACCACCATCTTCGACTACTACAAGCCCGTGCATATCGACTACGGCTTCTTCGAGAGCTTCCCCGCCGGCGTCAAATACGGCTGGAACGTGCTCTCGGGCTATGTCAGCGACATGCGCTATGTCTTCTCTGCCGACGGCGCCAAGAGTCTCGGCGGCTTCGGGGCGATAGGCAGCCTCTTCCCGCCCACGTGGGACTGGCAGATCTTCTGGATGATGACGGCCTTCCTGAGCATTATCCTCGCGTTCATGAACATACTCCCCATTCCTGCATTGGATGGCGGGCACGTGCTCTTCCTCATCTATGAGATGGTCACGAGGCGCAAACCGAGCGAGACATTCATGATCCGCGCCGAGTATGTAGGCATCGGCATCCTGCTCCTGCTCATGGTCGTGGCCAACCTGAACGACATCCTCCGGTGGCTCGGATACATGCAATGACCACCGTATGACAGCCCTTCGGCGAAAGCCGTTAATTCATATGCCAGAGCCACTTGCGGCTCTGGCATTTTTCGTTTCATACCCCTTCGGCAGACGGACCATTCATGCGGCTCGCGCAGAGCTATGCTCCGGGCCGTCCAAAGCTATGCTCCGGGGCGCCCAAAGCATAGCTCTTGGCCGCCCGGAGCATAGCTTTATGTAAGTCGTTGAATATGAATCGTTTGGACGCATGCTGAAAACGCTTCCGCAACTCCATGCCGGCAGGCGCGGAAGATACCTCCCGGCGGAGCGGAAGACATGACTGGCGGGAGCGGCAGACTGCTCCGTCGGCAGCTGGACAGATCACCGGAAGATGGGGCGGAAGGGATAAAATAAACCGGCAAAAACTTTGTCCGGTTCGGGAAATGCTGTATCTTTGCGCTCAGACAACTAATCTATAAACGAACTACAAATGACCAGAATCTTTTGCGTACACACGGCCATGGCCCTCGTCGGACCACTGACCGAAATCTTTAAGGAACATCTTCCGGAAGTCAAACTGAATCACATCGCCGACGACTCGCTCATCCAGGAAGTCATTGCCCACAACGAAGTGACGCCCGCCGTGCGCCGCCGCCTGCTCGCCAGCTATATGGCGGCAGCCGATGCCGGTGCAGACGTGATCTTCAACACATGCTCCTCCGTGGGCGATGTGGCTGACATGGGCAATCTGATAGCACCCGTCCCCGTGTTCCGCATCGACCGTCCGATGGCAGCGAAGGCTGTCACCATGGGCCGCCGCATCGGTGTCATCTCCACGCTCCCCACCACTTTGGAGCCCACGTGCCGCCTTGTCGAGGGCGAATCCGTGAAGGCCGGCTGCGAGACAGAGATCGTCCGCGGGCTGGCCGACGGTGCTTTCGCTGCCGGACAAAGCGGTGACCGGGCGACCCATGACCGTCTCATCGCCGAGGCGGCACAACGGATCGCCGGCGAGGTGGATGTCTTCGTCCTCGCACAGGGATCCATGGCCGCCATGGAACAGCCGCTCTCGGAACTCACCGGAAAGCCTGTGCTCTCCAGTCCGGTATCGGGCGTCGAGGGCTTGCGCCAATTTCTGAAACTCCGCTGACCGTCATGAGCCGCAAGAAATGGATCCTGACCATGCTCGTCCTGTTGGGCATGGTCACCTTTCTCGACCGCATCAACATCAGCGTAGCAGGCTCGTCGATCATGCACGACCTGCATTTGGATCCGGCAGAATGGGGATGGGTGCAGAGCGCCTTCATCCTCTCCTACGGCCTGATGCAGATTCCGATGGGCGCTTTCGGCGACCGTCACGGCCACCGGCGGGTGCTTACGCTGATCGTCCTGTGGTGGTCAGTCTTCACGGCGATGACCGGACTGGCCGGCGGATTGGCCTCGCTGCTCGTCATCCGGTTCATGTTCGGCGTCGGCGAGGCCGGCTCTTCGCCCTGCTCCACGGGTGTCATCAGCCGCTGGTTCAACAAGGACGAGGTGGGAAAGGCACAGGGTTACGTCTGGGCAGCAAGCCGGCTGGGCGGCGCCCTCACGCCTTTCGTCGTCATCCCCGTGATGGCTTGGATAGGCTGGCGTGAAGCCTTCTACCTGCTCGGAGGGCTCGGCGTGGTCTGGGCCGTCATCTGGTGGGCCTGCTATCGTGACCGCAGCGCGGACGGGACAGCCGATGTCCGGCGGGCCGCACAGGCCGACGGGGCTGGCATACCCTGGCGCACGATCTTCCATGCGCGCCAGTTCTGGATCATCTGTGCCATGTATTTCTTCTACGCTTTCGGCAGCTGGTTTTTCTTCAGCTGGTTTCCGACGTTCATGGAATTGGGCCGCGGTTTCGCCAAGAGCGAGCTGACCTACGCCGTGGCGGTGCCTTTCGTGATGAGTATGGCAGGCAATATCGCCGGCGGATACCTCACCGACCGCCTCTCCAGGCAGTATGGGCTTCGCACAGGCCGCAAGGCTCTCGGCTCCGCAGCATTGACGGTCTCGGCCTGCTGCATGTTTCTCGCCGCCTTTATACCGGGCAAGATGGCCGTCTTTGTCTTCCTTTCGCTCTGCTTCGGCATCTTTGACCTGATGCTTCCCAGTGCCTGGGCGCTCTGCATTGACTTGGGGAAGCAGTACGCCGGGGCTGTTTCGGGCGCGATGAACACGGCCGGCAACATCGGCGGATTCTGCTGCGGCATCCTCTTCGGGTTTCTGGTGCAGGAGTCGGGCAACTACAATCTGCCGCTCTACATGATCTCCCTGATGCTGCTCATCAGCGCCGCGCTCTTCGCATTCATCAATCCCGAGAAGACGATTGTCGAGGGGTGAAGGAGAGAGGAGTAAGGAGTGCAGGAGTGAGGGCGTGCAGGAGTGCAGACTATTGCACATGAGCGCAATTTCCATGGAGGTGAGGAGGAAAGGGAGGAAGAGGAGCGCAGACTGCTGACTGACGGATTGTCGCGCTCCCGAAGGAAGCATGCCGGCCGCACAGAGCGGACCGGCATGCTTTCAGTTTGCAAGCTTCAGACAGACCGTACGCAACGCGTCGTCATCGCCCACGTTGCCCGGGAAGATGACATAGGGAAAGTGTGGCGCCATCACACACGGCACGCCGCTGATGATCTGACCCAACACGCGGGCCGAACGGACCTCCAGTCCGCGGGTCAGAATGTCGTGGGAGGTGATGCCGCCCTTAGCGATGAGCCACGCGGGCGTGAAGGGCAGACGGCGCACCGTGTCGACCAAGAAGTCGGAAACGCGCTGTCCGAGCTGCTGACGAAGGTCAGCATCGTCGAGCCGGACTTCCTTCCGGGACGTGAAGATGACGGGGACGAGGCCGCGCAAGGCTGCTCCTGACACGGCTGAAAGCACTTCCGGCATGAGGAGACCGGGCTCGCGGAGCAGACGGTCGACGCTGATCTCCACGCCGAAGGTGCCTTCCGTGGCAAGCAGCCGGTCGAGCTGGCGCGTGGTCTTGTGGACATGGGAGCCTACGACGAAGCATCCCGGACCCGCCGCAGGATCGCTGACGATGCGGCGGTCGAGCAATGCCTGGTCGGCGATGCCGCTCAACGCACGGGGCAGGGACGACGAACAGCGGATGACGACGGCTCCTTCGAAGTCGGCCGTAGCCGCCTGCAGCTGCCGAGCATAGCTGTTGAGCGCGTCGTAGGAGTCCGCACTGACGATGTCATAGTCGTCAGGACGCCCGCCTTTTTCGATGATATAGTCGCGCAGGACGGACGTATGGTAGCCGAAGACATTGTCGTGCGCGAACTCCGTTTCAGCCACGGGGATAAGCCGTCCGTCACTGATCATGTAGTGGATGCCATCCTTCGTGACGCGCCCGGCTTCGATGAGGGCAGGACAGAAGGGCACTTTGGGCCAGACGGCGATGCCCTCCTCCGCCAGCACTTGGCGCATGACGTCGGTCTCCAAGGGAAAATGGCCGCGCAGACAGGAATCACTCCGGCTGACGATCAGCAGCCGATAGCCGAAGCTGCGGTTTGCTGCGAGCACGGCGCGCATGGCACTCCGCACCGTCTCGGCGGCCTCGCGGGATGTCATGGCACGCGTATTGGTGAGCACATAGAAGAAAGGTACGTCATCGAGGAACGCCTCGCGCAGGTGCTCCTCGTCCCATGCGGTGAGGAAGAGGCAGCCATGCACGGTCTGGATGCCGGTGGGATCGTCGTCGAGGACGATCATCTTGGTGTGCGGATCCATCATGTTCAGGCTTTCAACGGTGCTATTCCCTGCATCTCGCGGGCCTCGGCCGGCGTGGCCGGCTCGCACCCCATGGCCCGGATGAGGGCAACCAAGCGCTCCACGAGTTCAGCATTCGAGTGGGCCACACGGCCTGGAGCGTAGCAGAAACTGTCCTCGAAGCCGATGCGGACGCCTGTTGCGCCCATGCCGATGGCACAGGCCAGCATGGAGAAATCATCCATCGCGTCGTGGGTGATGCCCCATGAGCTGCCGGCTTCGCACAGCTGCGTGAGGAAGCAAAGATTGCGGCCGGTGGCCGAGAGATTGCTGGCGTGGCCCTTTCCGACGCAGAAATTATAGTGGAGAGGGCGTTTCAGGACGCCTTCGTCGGCCAATCTGGTGCACGTTTCGACCATACTCAGATCGAAGAGTTCCATCTCCGGCACCACGTTCGCCTGCCTCATGCGGTCGGCCCAGTAGCGGATATCGGGGAGCGTATTGACGTAGACCGACTCGCCGAAGTTGACGGAGCCCATGTTGAGTGATGCCACTTCGACCTCCGGAACGTTCAGACAGACGCAGCGTTCGGCCAAGCTGAGCGTCGAGAAGCCTCCTGTGGAACCCTGGATGATCATGTCCGAGCCTTCGCGGATACGTCTGATCGTGTCGCTGAAGACGCCGGTCTCGAAAGTCTGTTCGCCCTTCAGGTCGCGCGTATGCAGATGGACCTCGCAGGCTCCGGCACGATAGCAGTTGAGAACATCGTCCGTTATCTCCTCCGGCGTGAGCGGATTGCGGCACCCTTCGGGTATTGTCTGCCCCACATGGGCCACGGGTGCCACGGTAATCATAATCTTTCTCATTGTTGATTTGTTTTATTTGTATTGTTGATTTGTCTTATTTGTTTGGTAGAAGCGATACAAAGGTAGCGACTTTTCGGATCACTTCCAAATTTATTTTCAACGCTTCGCCAAAGCCGAACCATGAAGGTCTCACAAACGTCCTGTACATGCGGCCTGCGCGGAGCTATCCTCCGGGCCGTCCTAAGCATGGCTCCGGGGCGGCAACAGCATCGCTACAGGGCGGGAACAGCATCGCTACAGGGTGGGAACAGCATCGCCAAGGACAGCCGACTTCATCTGTCCGGTTTGGTCTCCTTGCGGCTGCGGGGCAGGCACATCATGGTTGGAGGACGGGCGTTTCATGGCTGCCGGACGGCCGGTTGATGGCTGCGGTGCGGGCGGTTGATGGCTGCGGCGCGGGCGAAAACGGCTTTCCGCGAGGCAAAAAGGCGGTGAAAGCATTGCCGTTTCCGTTTTTTTGCCGTATCTTTGCAACCGTCTTTAAATCTTATCTGTCCATGGATGTCATCCGATTCATCAAAAACTGGACCCTCCCGGTATCCATGATGGCGGGCATCTGCATCTATCTCCCGTTCGCCTTCATCCCCTCCCTCGATCCGATCGCCACCTGGTTCGCCCCCATCGGCGATGCGATCCTGCCGCTGTTCATGTTCCTCATCCTCTTCGTCACATTCTGCAAGGTCGACTTCAGGAAGCTCGTGCCGGTGGGATGGCACCTCTGGGTGGGCGTCCAGCAGACGGTCTTCGTGTTCTGCATCGTCGGTCTGATCCTCGCCTTCCGCATGTCCGGCTACGGCTTGGTGATGATGGAGGCCATCCTGGCATGCATCATCGGCCCCTGTGCAGCCGCAGCTCCGGTGGTCACAGCAAAGTTGGGCGGCAACCTCGAGCAGATGACGAGCTACACGTTCATCTCCAATTTCATCACCGCCGCGCTGATCCCGATCTGTTTCCCGATGATCGAGAAGGAAGCCGACATCACGTTCTGGAGTGCTTTTTTCGAGATTCTCTATGAGGTCTGCATCGTTCTGATCGTGCCGATGGCGCTCGCTTACATCGTCAAGCACGCCTTGCACCGGTTCCACAGGTGGCTTACGGGCATCAAAGACCTCAGCTATTACCTCTGGGGATGCTCACTCGTGATCGTCACGGGCACCACGGTGAAGAACATCGTGCATGCGCAGGCGACGACGGGGATCATCTTCGGGATCGCCGCATTGGGCCTCCTGCTCTGCATCATACAGTTTGCGACGGGCCGGTTCATCGGCCATTACTTCCACAGAACCGTCGAGGCGGGGCAGGCCTTGGGACAGAAGAACACGGCATTTGCCATCTGGATCGCCTCCGCATACCTCACGCCGCTGTCGTCCGTGGGTCCCGGGTGCTATATCCTGTGGCAGAATATCATCAACAGCGTAGAGATCTGGCAGGTGCGGCGGCAGCATAAGGACTTTGCCTCCTGATCCTCCTGCCCTCCGCCGACCATGATCCGGCGCCTGCACCCGTGGGCCGCAGGGACACGAAAAATCCCCGGAGCAACCGCCGGCTGAATGGCCTGCGACCGCAACGGGGATGCTGCGCGGGGCACGAGGCCCTGCGCCGGCTATCTCACACATTTAATCTTTCCACACTTCAGCAGCCACTTCCTGCACCAAGGTGATCTTCCGCCACTGCTCGTCCTCTGTCAAGACGTTGCCTTCCTCGGTGGATGCAAAGCCGCATTGAGGACTCAGGCAGAGGCGTTCGACAGGTATGTAGCGGGCAGCCTCATGGATCCGGCGTACGAGATCTTCCTTCCGTTCGAGCTTCGGATCCTTTGAGGTGACGAGACCGAGCACCACCTGCTTGTCCGCAGACACGGAGGCCAGCGGCTCGAAGCCTCCTGCGCGGTCGGTATCGAACTCAAGATAGTAGGCCGAAACATGCTCGCGGGCGAAGAGGACGTCGGCTACAGGCTCGTAACCGCCCGAAGATGCCCAGGTCGAATGGTAGTTGCCGCGGCAGACATGGGTCGTCAGGACGAGGTCGGAAGGCAGGTCGGCGATGGCCAGATTGTTGATCCGGAGATACGACTCGGCGATGGCGGCGGCGTCACCGCCGGCTTCTGACACCCCGGCACGGAAGCCGCGGTCGCAGAGCATGCCCCATGTGCAGTCGTCGAGCTGCACGTTACGGCATCCGAGCTCATAGAAGGCGAGGATCGTCTGACGGTAGGCGGCGGCGAGATCCGTGATCAACGCGTCGCGGTCTTCGCCGTAAACCAGCCCGATAGCGCTGCTGTTCTCCGGCCGTTCCAATTCGGCGAGACACTGAGCGGGTGCGGGAATCGTCTGCCGAGGTATCACGTCGTCGCTGCAGACGGACTTGAGGAAGGCGAAATGGGACAGGAAGGGATGTGCGGAGTTGAACTGTACGCGGCCCGCAAGACGCGCCGACTCGGCCCGGGTCTCCTCTCCATGAAACAGATAGCCTTGCTCCAACTCCACCTTATCTATGCCGCCGAGGCTCCAGAAGAAGTCTAAGTGCCACCAACTGCGCCTGAACTCGCCGTCAGTGGCGACCTTCAGGCCGGCCGTATGCTGCTTCTCCACCAACTCGCGGATATATTTATCTTCAACGGATGTCAACTCCCGACGATCGACCTTTCCCTCTTCGAACTGTCTGCGGGCTGCTTTTAGCCCGGCAGGACGCAGAAAACTGCCTACAATATCGGCCCTGAACGGTGCCTGCTTGATTGCTTTTGTCATCTGATTACTGATTTTCGTTAATACCTTTTGTTTGTTGCGATGCAAAAGTAAGCGTTTTCCAATTAACCAACAAATATTCTTCGTATTTCGGAAAAATATTCTATCTTTGCGCCGGATACAGCATTTTCACAGAATATTATTCTGCCATTTAACGGATTTATGATATGGAAAGATTAGACAAGACAGACGTCCTGATGCTGAAGATCCTGCAAAGGGACGCCTCACTGACGACAAAGGAGCTGGCCGCAAGGGTGAACCTGTCGCCCTCGCCGACGTTCGAGCGGCAGAAACGGTTGGAACGCGAGGGCTACATAGAGCGCTACTCGGCCGTGGTGAACGCTGAAAAGGCAGGCAACGGACTGCTCATTCTGTGCGGCATCAAGCTGAAACAGCACGGCAAGCGCTACGGGGAGGAGTTCATGGAAGCGGTGATGGGGATCGAGGAAGTGGTCGAGTGCTGGAACACTTCGGGCAATTACGACTATCTGATGAAGATCTACGTGAGAGACATGAAGCACTACCAGGACTTCGTGATGAACACGCTCGGCGTGATCGACTGCATCGGAAGCCTCCACAGCAACTTCGTCATCGGGGTAGTGAAGCGCCATCAGGGGATCCCGATACCCGTCGGCGAATGAGGGGGAACACCTTTACACCCCAAACAGCAAAGGGCGACGAACAGACCGGAACTTTCTTGTGACCTGACTGCATGATGACAATGAAGAGACACAAGCGATGGTTCAAGCATGCGGAAAACGCGATGTCCCGAAAAAAAAATGATCCCGTGTTTGGCAGATTCAATTTATTACCTTATTTTTGTGGTGTACTATAGACAATCTACAGACAACCTATGAAATCGTTATTTCTATCGGCCCTGCTTGCCGCAGTGGTGCTCAGCGCCGGCGGGCAGAATGTTCAGAAGGGCAGCTACGGCTACCTCTACTGTCACATGAGTGATCAAGGGGAGTGGACGGCATATGCTGTCAGCCGCGACGGATACCGCTACCGGGATATCCTCGGCGGGCGTCCGGTGTTTGACCCGCAGCAACACGCGCGTATTGAAGGCGGCACGCGTGACGCGTATATCACGCGTTCGAGCGACGGAAAAGGCTATCTGATGGTGACGACCGACATGTGCGTGGCACGCTCCCATAAGTGGGACAACTACGGGATCGATCTGCTGCGGAGCAAAGACCTTATCCACTGGTCCTCCGTCACATTCGATTTCCGCCGCGGCGACTCCATCTTCTGCGACCCCGAGTCGCCTTCGCCCTATCGGGACTGGTCGACCGTGAACCGCGTATGGGCACCGCAGATCTTCTGGGATCCTGCTTTCACCTGGCCGGACGGCGAAAAGGGCGGTTACATGATCTACTATTCGATGCTCAACAGAGCCGAGGAGCAGTACGACCGCATGTATTACAGCCATGCGGACCGCTCGTTCACGCGGCTCACCAAACCGAAACTGCTCTTCGACTGGGGTTACGCGACGATCGATGCGGACATCAACTTCCTGCCGTCGGACGGGCTCTACCACATGCTGATCAAGAAGGAGGGTGGCCGGCCGGGCATCTATACCGCCACGTCGCGCCATCTCACGCACGGCTGGAGCATGCCCGTGGAGGACGACTACGTGAGCTTCGAAGGCACGAAAAAGTGCGAAGGGTCGAGCGCATTCCAGCTCATCGGCGACAGCACGTGGCGTGTGGCCTACATACAGTATAGCGACCGGCCGAAGCACTACCGCATCTGCAAGGCCGACAGCCGTCTGCGCAACTTCCGGGATCCGGTGGATATCGAGGGCGTGACGGCTCCGCAGCACGGCTCGTTCATGCGTCTGACGAAGCGGGAGTATAAGCGCCTGCTCAAGTGGGACCGTCTGCAGCAGCGGTGAAGACGGCCGGCGGCAGCGGCTGACGGGCCATGCGCTGGCAGCATTCCGCCAAGGCGCATGGCAGAGCCTGCTTCCGCGGGGATCGGAAATTTCAGATCCCTATACCTTATTAATATAAGGAGACAGCCGCATTCAGCTGTCCCGCCGAGGACATTTGCCCGATGTCCCCAAAGCGCATGTTTCGTGCGTGCAAACCATTCATATTCAACAGTTTACACAAAGCTATGCTTTGGGCGGTCAAGAGCTATGCTCCGGGCGGCCCATATGATAGCTCTTGGCGGCCGAAAGCATAGCTCTGCGCCGGGCATAGTATAGGTATCGTTTTCGGGGGTGATATTTGCGGTGTTTGGAGAGGCCGGCGGAGGAGGGCAGGAAGGTGCGCGCCGTTTGGAAGGGATCTTTGTTTCGGCTCCCTCGTGCGGGCAAACAGGAGGGGAAGGAGAAATCATACGGAAACCGCATCGATCGTCTTTTCTTTACAAAAATACAAATTGTAATACAAACGAGGCGATATTGTTTAAATTCGAAAGCAAAATAATAAATATTCTGCCATATAGTAACCGTTGCGCCGTATACATGAAAATAATGTCACAAAATACGCGTGCAAACTTTCCAAAATGACGCTAAATGCGTAATTTTGCAGACAAACTGAAAGAAAATCAGATTGTTTTACTCATCAAACGTAACATTAAATGGGAAAAGGATTGTATCAATCAGCATACGAACATGACGCATGCGGTGTGGGCATGGTGGTCAACATCCACGGCAACAAGAGCCACGCTTTGGTGGATAATGCGCTGCGCGTGCTCGAGAACATGCGCCATCGCGGAGCCGAGGGAGCTGACAACAAGACGGGAGACGGCGCCGGGATCATGCTCCAGATACCCCATGAGTTCATCCTCCTGCAAGGTATTCCCGTCCCGGAGAAGGGGAAATACGGCACCGGACTGATCTTCCTGCCCAAGGACAGTCAGCGCCAGCAGGCCATACTCTCGGTGATCATCGAGGAGATAGAGCGCGAAGGGCTCTCGCTGATGCACCTGCGCACGGTGCCGACCAATGCGGACTGCCTCGGAGAAGCCGCACTCGCGACCGAGCCGGACATCAGACAGATCTTCATCACGGGCGTGACGGACGACAAGGTCGATGTCTTTGAGCGGACGCTCTACATCATCCGCAAGAAGATCGAGCGCCGTGTCGATGACCGGGACTTCTATATCTGCTCGCTGTCAAGCAGGAACATCGTCTACAAAGGTATGCTCTCGAGCCTGCAGCTGCGCCAATACTTCCCCGATCTGACCAACAATTACTTCACGAGCGGACTGGCCTTGGTCCACAGCAGGTTCTCTACGAACACGTTCCCCACATGGAGTCTGGCCCAGCCTTTCCGCCTCTTGTGCCACAACGGGGAGATCAACACGATCCGAGGAAACAGAGGTTGGATGAAGGCACGTGAGTCCGTGCTCTCGTCGGAAGCGCTTGGCGACATCCGGGAGCTGTCACCCATCGTGCAGCCGGACATGAGCGACTCGGCCAGCCTGGACAATGTGTTCGAGTTCTTTGTCATGAGCGGGCTCTCCTTACCGCACGCCATGGCGGTCATGATACCAGAAAGCTTCAACGATAAGAACCCCATTTCGGAAGACTTGAAAGCCTTCTACGAGTACCACTCCATACTGATGGAACCCTGGGACGGTCCTGCGGCACTGCTGTTCAGCGACGGACGATACGCCGGAGGAATGCTCGACCGCAACGGTTTGCGCCCTGCGCGCTACACGATCACCAAGAACGACATGATGGTCGTGGCCTCCGAGGTCGGCGTAATGGACTTCGACCCGCAGGAAATCGCTGAAAAGGGACGCCTGCAGCCTGGAAAGATACTGCTCATAGATACCCAGGAGGGGAAGATCTACTATGACGGGGAGATCAAGGAGCGCCTTGCGGCCGCCCATCCCTATAGGCAATGGCTGAACACAAACCGCATTCAGTTAGAGAAAATACACAGTGGGCGCAAGGTGGACAACCGGGTCGACCAGCTCATACAGAAGGAGACGGAGTTCGGTTTCGGACAGGAGGACATCGAGAACACGATCATTCCGATGTGTACGAACGGCCAGGAGCCCACCGCCTCGATGGGTAACGACACGCCGTTGGCCGTCCTCAGCGACCGCCCGCAGATCTTCTTCAACTACTTCCGGCAGCAGTTCGCCCAGGTAACCAACCCTGCCATCGACTCCATCCGTGAGAACTTAGTGATGAGTCTGAGTGAATACGTAGGCCGGGTAGGGTCCGGAATCCTCAACCCAAACGAGACCAACTGCAAGATGGTGCGGCTTCCGCATCCCGTACTGACCAACACCCAGCTCGACATCCTGTGCAACATCCGCTACAAGGGATTCAATACGGTGAAGCTGCCCATGCTCTTCGAGATCGCCGGAAACGCGGGCGAGCACCTGCGCACGGCCTTGGACAAGCTCTGCCATGATGCGGAGAAGAGCGTGGATGAGGGCTATAACTACATCATTCTGAGCGACCGCGACGTCGACGCTGCCCATGCACCCATCCCGTCGCTGCTCGCCGTAAGCGCCGTACACCATTACCTGATCAGCGTGGGCAAGCGTGTGCAGACCGCACTGATCGTCGAAAGCGGCGAGATACGCGAGGTCATGCACGCCGCCTTATTGCTCGGATACGGCGCATCGGCCCTCTGTCCCTATCTCACTTACGCCATCCTCGACGACCTCGTGCGCCATCAGAAAATACAGGAAGACTATCCCACCGCAGAGGCCAACTACATCAAGGCGGTCAAGAAGGGTCTTTTCAAGATCATGGCCAAGATGGGAATATCGACCATACGCAGCTACCGGGGCGCGAAGATCTTCGAGAGCGTCGGCCTTTCGGAATCTCTGCTGCGCACATATTTCGGTTCCGAGGCCTCCACAATCGGCGGCATCGGATTGGAGACGATAGCCCGGGACGCGGTGCGTTTCCACAACGAAGCATTCGGGAGCGCCGTCCAGCCCCGCGGTTTCCTGCCTAACCAAGGTCAGTTCCACTGGCGCAAGGACGGCATCCGGCACGCCTGGAACCCGGAGACGATCGCTACGCTTCAGACGGCCACACGCACCGGCAGCTACGAAGCATTCAGGCAGTTCAGCCGATTGGCCGACGAGAAGGACCGTCCGATATTCCTCCGCGACTTCTTCGACCTCAAGCGCAACCCCATCTCCATAGACAAGGTGGAGCCGGTGGAGTCGATCACACGTCACTTTGTGACCGGGGCCATGTCGTTCGGAGCGCTTTCGAAGGAGGCGCACGAAGCGATCGCCTTGGCCATGAACAAGCTCGGCGGACGCAGCAACACCGGTGAGGGCGGCGAAGACAATGAACGTTTCCACGCCGAAGTGGACGGCATCTCCCTCTCGAGCAAGACCAAGCAGGTCGCAAGCGGACGGTTCGGCGTGACGACGGAATATCTCGTCAATGCCGAAGAGATCCAGATCAAGGTGGCGCAGGGCGCCAAGCCGGGTGAGGGAGGACAGCTCCCGGGCTTCAAGGTGAACGAAGTGATCGCCAAGACGCGCCACTCCATCCCGGGCATCAGCCTCATCTCGCCGCCGCCCCATCATGACATCTACTCGATAGAAGACCTTGCGCAGCTCATATTTGACCTGAAGAACGTGAACCCGAAGGCCATCATCAGCGTCAAATTAGTCGCCGAGAGCGGCGTGGGAACCATCGCCGCCGGTGTCGCCAAAGCCAAGGCGGACCTCATCGTGATATCCGGGGCCGAGGGAGGAACGGGGGCCAGCCCCGCCTCAAGCATGCGCTTTGCCGGCATCTCGCCCGAAATAGGTCTCGCGGAGACGCAGCAGACATTGGTCAAGAACGGTCTCCGGGGCCAGGTCCGGCTGCAAGTGGACGGCCAGCTGAAGACCGGCCGGGACGTCATAACAATGGCCTGCCTCGGCGCCGAGGAGTTTGGCTTCGGCACGGCAGCATTGATCGTGCTCGGCTGTGTGATGATGCGGAAGTGCAATATGAACACCTGCCCGATGGGAGTGGCTACTCAGGACCCGAAACTGCGTGCACATTTCCGCGGGAGATATGAGTTCCTGGTCAACTACTTCACGTTTGTGGCGCAGGAAGTGCGGGAATATCTGGCAGCGATGGGCTACACACGGCTCGAAGACATCGTCGGTCACACGGAGCTGTTGATACGCAAAGACGCGGACGGAGGCATGAAGTCGGCCAGCGAGCTGACCGCCAAGACAAGCCGACTCGACTTCAGCCGGCTGCTCTACCGTGAGGACAACGGCAGCGCGCGCTATCATACGACGTCGCAGATCCATGACCTTGCCAGTGTCTTGGACCTGCAGATCATCCGCGGCGCACAGCATGCGATCGAGCAAAAGGAGGAAGTCAACCTCGACTTTGCGATCAAGAACACGGACCGCGCCGTCGGTGCGATGCTCTCTGGAACGATCGCCGAAAGATACGGAGCAGCCGCCCTGCCCGACAAGACCATCAATGTAAAGTTCAAAGGATCTGCCGGACAGAGCTTCGGCGCATTCCTTGTCAAGGGCGTAGACTTCAAGTTGGAGGGCGAAACGAACGATTACTTTGCCAAAGGACTAAGCGGAGGGCGCATCAGCATATTGCCCCCGATCCGCAGCAACTTCGCGGCTGAGGACAATATCATAGCCGGCAACACGGGACTTTACGGTGCCACGGGCGGCGAACTCTACATCAACGGCAAGGTGGGTGAGCGTTTCGGTGTGCGGAACTCCGGGGCCGTAGCTGTCATAGAGGGCGCGGGCGACCACTGCTGCGAGTACATGACGGGCGGACGCGTGGTGGTTCTCGGCGAGACCGGGCGCAACTTCGCCGCCGGAATGAGCGGTGGGGTGGCCTATGTGTGGGACCGTCGGCACAACTTCGACTACTTCTGCAACATGGACATGGTGGAGATCAACCTCGTGGAGGAGGCTTCCTATCAGAAGGAACTGCACGAACTGATCCGCCAGCACTATCTCTACACGGGTTCGAAACTCGCCCTGAGCATGCTCGACAACTGGAATCACTACATCGATGACTTCATCCAGGTGGTGCCGATCGAATACAAGCGTGTGCTGCAGGAGGAGCAGGTCAGGAAGCTGCAGCAGAAGATCGCAGACATGCAAAGGGACTATTAAAGGGCATAAAGGTGAAAAGACAAAAGGGTAAAACGGCTTCGACACAGCCTCGGACCCTTGATCCGGCAAGTTGAGAGCAGCACGGAGTATCCGGTCCGTTTACCGTTTTGCCGTCTCGTCTTACAACTTTCCGGGCGCCGGATCCATGTCCCGACCGGCAGGGATCACAAAGGAGCGCCCGATCCGTTTACCTTTTTACGTTTTCAGATTATTACGTTTGACAATATGGGAAATCCAAAAGCATTCCTCACAATAGGAAGGAAAGAGGCCGGATACAGGCCTGTCAACGACCGAATCCATGACTTCGGCGAAGTGGAACAAACCTTGAACACCAACGACCGGCGACTGCAGGCCTCCCGTTGCATGGACTGCGGCGTGCCGTTCTGCCATTGGGCCTGCCCGTTGGGCAACAAACCGCCCGAGTGGAACGATGCCGTCAGCCGGGGCGACTGGGAACTGGCTTACCGGTTGCTGAACGCTACGGACGACTTTCCCGAGTTCACCGGACGCGTCTGTCCTGCTCTCTGCGAGAAGGCCTGCGTGCTCAACCTGATGGAACATGAGCCGACCACGAACCGCGAAGACGAGGCCGCGGTGACCGAGCACGCGTTTGAGGAAAACTATGTAAGGGTGAACGTGCCGACAAGAAACGGCAAATCGGTGGCCGTCATCGGTGCCGGGCCTGCCGGACTCGTTGCTGCGAACCAGCTGAACCAGATGGGCTTCACCGTCACTGTCTATGACCGGCGGGAGCAGGCGGGCGGTCTGCTGCGCTACGGGATCCCCAATTTCAAGCTCAACAAGTCGGTCATCGACCGCCGGATGGACCTGCTCGAACAGGAAGGCATCACCTTCCGCTACAACGCCGAGATCAACCTCGGGCAGCTGCCCGACGGTTTCGACGCCTACGTGGTGGCCACCGGCACGCCCACAGCACGTGACCTGGCGATCCCCGGACGTGACCTGAAGGGCGTATACTTCGCGCTCGACATGCTCGCCCAGCAGAATCAGGTGCTCGCAGGCATGGAGTTCAGGCGCGACGAACTGGTCAACGCGAAAGGAAAGGACGTGCTCGTGATCGGCGGAGGCGACACCGGCAGCGACTGCATCGGCACGGCGCACCGGCAGGGATGCCGAAGCGTGACGCAGATAGAGATCATGCCGAAGCCCCCCGTGGGCCCGGACGACCCGCAGAACCCATGGCCGGCGTGGCCGCGGACGTTGAAGACAACCTCCAGCCATGAGGAAGGCTGCACGCGGAGATGGAATATCAACTCTCTGGAATTTATCGGAAAGGACGGCAAACTGACCGGCGTGAAGGTGCAGGAGATCGACTGGAAGCCGAACCCCGACGGCGGGCGCCCGCTGATGGTGCCGGCCGGCAAGCCCGAAGTGATCAAGGCCGACATGGTGCTGCTTGCCATGGGATTCCTGAAGCCGAAACTGCCGGCACTGCCAGCCAATGTCTTCGTGGCCGGTGACGCTGCCCAAGGCGCCTCGCTCGTGGTCCGCGCGATGGCCAGCGGACGCAAGGTGGCCCGGGAGGTGAAGCTGTTCTTGGGACAATAGACGACTGACAGCGGGCGAGGCTTGCAGTTTTGTTTATTCCATAAGGAAGTGCAGGGGCGGGCCTTGTGCCCGTCCGCAATGGACAAAACACCCAGCTGCGCACGGCATCCCTTATCCGCCCCTACGGCGACGAGGTGATGATCGAACAATGATATTGATCTTTGCGGAGGGGCAAAAGGCCCGCCTCGGCATGTCGTTGATGCGATTTCGTCATGCAACATCTCATCATCCGTCATTCAGAATACCGCATATTTTTAGTCCTCCCGTCAGCTCTCCAAACACCACAAAAATCATCCCCGAAAACGATAGCTATTCTATGCCCGGCGCGGAGCTATGCTTTCGGCCATCAAGAGCTATCATATGGGCCGCCCGGAGCATAGCTTTTGGCGGCCGAAAGCATAGCTCCGCGCAGGGTGGAAAATGGATGTGTGTAATGCGCTGATAATCAATGATTTTTGAAAATTGCCAAAACGCCCTCTCCGTCATCGGTCTTCGATCCGACAGAGCCAATGCGGAAGACAGTCTTCCGATGGTCGGTCGCATCCCGTTTCTGCCGCATCCATCCGGCTTGAGCAGTCCGTCCTGACTCAAAGAGCCTCCCTCCGGCAGGTCCGGAAAGAGGCTCTTCGCATGCGTCATGGCACGCGCGGCTATCGGCGCGGCTTATAGGCCTGCTCGTGTACGCCTGCCACGGCGCGTCCGCTGGGATCGTTGAGGCCGTTGAAGGACGCGTCCCATGCCAATGCCTCGGCGGTGCTGCAGGCCACGCTCGGCACCGAGGGGACGGTGCGGGCAGCACTGTCGGAGGGGAAACATTCGGCAAACAGCGACCGGTAGTAATACTCCTCCTTGTTCTGGGGCGGGTTGATGGGGAAGCGTTCGGCAGCTTTCGCCATCTGTTCATCGCTCACCGCGCTGGCCGTAATCTGCTTCAGCGTGTCGATCCAGTTGTATCCGACGCCGTCACTGAACTGCTCTTTCTGCCGCCAGGCGACCTCCTCGGGCAGCAAGTCGGCAAATGCCTCGCGGACTATGCGCTTCTCAATGGTCTGACCGGGGCACATCTTATAGGCCGGATTGAGATTCATCGCCACGTCAAGGAACTCACGGTCGAGGAACGGCACGCGACCCTCCACACCCCAGGCGGCCAGACTCTTGTTGGCTCGGAGGCAGTCATAGAGGTAGAGTTTCTTCATCTTGCGGATGGTCTCTTCGTGGAACTCCTGTGCGGAGGGGGCCTTGTGGAAGTAGAGATAGCCGCCGAAGACCTCGTCGGCGCCCTCTCCGGAGAGCACCATCTTGATGCCCATCGACTTGATCACGCGCGCGAGGAGATACATGGGGGTGCTGGCGCGGATCGTGGTCACGTCGTAGGTCTCGGTGAAATAGACCACATCGCGCAGCGCGTCGAGCCCTTCCTGGATGGTATAGTTGATCTCATGGTGGACCGTACCGATGTGTTCGGCCACCAAACGTGCCTTCTGCAGGTCCGGGGCGTCCTTCAGACCGACGGCAAACGAATGGAGGCGCGGCCAGTAGGCACGGGTCTCGCCGCCGTTCTCGATCCGTCGCTGCGAATAACGTTCGGCAATCGCCGAGATCACACTGGAGTCGAGGCCGCCCGAGAGGAGCACGCCGTAGGGCACATCGCTCATCAGCTGGCGCTTCACGGCCTCCATCAGCGAGCAGCGCACGGCCTCCACGCTGTCGGCATAGCTGAGCCGGCCCACCTCCGGATTGCCCTCGCGGCCGATCTCATAGTAAGGTTTCATCATGCCGGATCGGCTCCAATAGTAGTGCCCGGGCAAGAAGGGCTCATAGCGGTCACACTGTCCTTCAAGGGCTTTGAGCTCGCTCGCCACGTAGACCTGCCCCTTCTCGTCGGACCCGATGTAGAGGGGGATCACGCCGATGGGATCACGCGCGACGAGAAACTCATCCCGCTCGGCATCGTAGAGCGCAAAGGCGAAGATGCCGGAGAGGCGGTTGAGCATGCCCTCGATGCGGCGGCAGCCTTCCTCGAGACTGACTGACGGGGTGAGTGACAGGCTCCGATAGAGAGCGAGGATGACCTCGCAGTCGGACCGGGTCGAGAAGGCGTAGCTGTCGGCAAACGCTTCCCGGATGCCCTGATGGTTGTAGATCTCGCCGTTGACGGCCAAGATCTGTTTCTTGTCAGGGGCCAGCAGGGGCTGCTTGCCTGATTCGGGGTCGACGATGCTCAGTCGTTCGTGAGCGAGGATGGCGCTTCCTCCGGCGTAGATCCCGCTCCAGTCGGGACCGCGGTGACGGATTTTCTGACTCATCCGGAGGGCTTTCTGCCGCAGGTCAGGAGTCTGCTCCTGAATGTTGAAGATAGATACGATTCCACACATAGTGATATATTTAGATGAATATGCTGTCATGAGACCGGGACAGAAGGGGGGCAGCCATCATCCAGACAGCCGCTGTCCCCGTCAAAAACAATCTTCTTACCATCGTCATGTCGTCTTAGTTGTAGCAGCTCTCGCCATGTTCGTAGATATCGAGGCCCTCCTCTTCGATACGCTTGTCAACACGCAGGCCGACCGCCTTCTTGATACCGTAGAAGAGAAGGATGCCGCATGCCAAGGCCCAACCGTCGATGCAGAGAATGCCGAGACACTGTGCGCCGAGGAAACCGAAGCCGTGTCCGTAGAAGAGACCGCCCGTAACGGAGAACAAGCCGGTCAGCAACGTACCCGTGATACCGCACACGCCGTGGACCGAACTGGCACCGGCGGGATCGTCAATGTGCAGCCTTTGGTCGATGAACTCAATGCTGTAAGGCAGCAGCACACCGCAGATGGCACCGATGGCGACAGCGCCCGCAAGGCTCACCTGGTCGCAGCCGGCCGTGATGCCGACCAATCCGGCAAGGATACCGTTCAGGGTCAGCGAGAACGAAGGCTTGCCATACTTGATCCAAGTGGCCAACATCGTGGCTAATCCACCGGCGACAGCAGCCAGATTAGTGGTCATGAAAACATGCGAGATCGCTATTCTGTTCGCCTCGCCACTGGCACCCAACTGCGAGCCGGGATTGAAACCGAACCAGCCGAACCATAATATGAATACACCCAAAGAAGCCAGTGTCAGGCTGTGACCGGGTATGGCGCGGCTCTTGCCGCTGCCTTCATACTTGCCTATACGCGGTCCGAGAGCCAGCGCCCCCACCAATGCGAGCACGCCGCCGACGGAATGCACCACGGCACTACCGGCAAAGTCGTGGAACGGAACGCCGAACATGCGCATCATGAAGCCTTCAGGATCGGCGCTCGAAAGCCATCCCCCACCCCAGGTCCAGTGACCTTCGACAGGATAAATGATCAAGGATATGAAGAAACTGTA
>JALFRV010000019.1 GCA_022778905.1 Prevotella sp.
ATTCTCGATCAACTGCCCTGAAGGGCGGAAATCCTTCATTTTTTCCTGTTTCGGAACATGCTGACTGTCAGGGCATTGTGCATGTGCAGAGGTGGATGGTGAGGTGTTCCGATCGTCCAAAGGCCACTTTGGGGCGCTGCGGAGCTATGCTTTGGGTGATCCGGAGCATAGCTATGTGCAGTCGAAAGCAATGCTTTGGCCGGTCCGGAAGTATCTTCCGGCCGAGCCATAGGTCGAATGCGGTTGAAAGAGATATCTTCTGCGCCGGTTCCTGAAGCTGTTTCCGTCTTTTCGGACGCAGTCATTTTGTCGTTAAAATTTACTGTCGAGGATCATCCGCAGATCGGGCATGCGGGGCAGGGGAGGGATGTGCAGGAAAGGAGAAGGGGATGGATCCATCGCGTGGAACCATCCCCTTGCATTCGGATCCGGCAATTCCCGGGCCTGAACGGATGTCGCGGGAAATCGCCGTTGGACGACTTCGCCGTTGGCGGAAGCCTGTTTCTGCTATTTGCCTTGCTTCACCTTCTCCACATAGGCATCGATCACGGCGACTGCAGTGATGTTGACCACGTCACGGACGGAGCTTTCAAAGTCGGTGAAATGGATCGGCTTGTTCAGTCCCATCTGTATCGGACCGATGATCTCCACATCCGGATCGAGGGCCTGGAGCATCTTGTAGCAACCGTTGGCCGATGACATGTTGGGGAAGATGAGCGTGTTCACGTTGAGCCCTTTCAGTCGGGTGAACGGGTATTTGTCATCACGCAGTTCCTTGTTCAGGGCAAAGTTGACCTGCATCTCACCGTCGATGGCCAGATCGGGATAATCCTTCTGCATCTGCTCGACAGCTGCGTGGACCTTTGCCGGACTGCCTATCTCGTCGGTTCCGAAGTTGGAATAGCTTACCATCGCAATCACCGGCTTGTCATTGAAGAATCGGACGGAATGTCTGCTGAGCTTCGCAATGTCATAGAGCACATTCTCGTCGGGATGCCGGTTGATGAGCGTGTCGGCAATGTAGAATACGCCTTTTTTCGAGTTGAGGATGTGCATGGTGGCGAAGGTTCGGTATTCGGGTCTGATGCCGATGACTTCCTTGGCCACCTTGATGGTGTTCGAATAGCGGGTGTAGAGCCCGGTGATGAATGCGTCGGCATCCCCCTGGTCTACCATCGACATGCCGAAGTAGTTGCGCTCATACATTTTGTCGTATGCTTCTTCGAACGTGTAACCCTGCCGGGCACGCTTCTCGGCTAAGTGTTTGGCGTAGGTCGCACGGTGTCCCTGCTCCTTGTCGGCGCGCATGTCCACGATCTCGATGTCCGTAAGATCCAGTTTCAGGCGGCTGGCCAATCGTTTCAGCCGGTCGGGATTGCCTAAGAGGATCGGCTTGCAGATGCCCTCCTGCTTGGCCTGAACGGCGGCCTTCATCATCGTGGGGTGGCCTCCTTCGGCGAAGACCACGCGTTGTGGGTGCATGGCAGCTGTGGCATGGAGGGTCAGCGTGAGCTTGGTCTCCTGGCCGAGCAGCACCCGCAGGTTCTGCTTATAGGCCTCCCAGTCCTTGATCGGCGTGCGTGCCACACCGCTTTCCATGGCAGCCTTGGCAACGGCAGCGCTCACTTCGGTGATCAGTCTGGGGTCTACGGGCTTCGGAATGAAATAACCCGGACCGAACGTCAGATGATTCACGTGGTAGATGTCGTTGACGATGTCGGGCACAGGTTGCTTGGCCAAGTCGGCTATGGCATTGACGGCAGCCATCTTCATTTCCTCGTTGATCGCTTTCGCATGTACGTCAAGCGCCCCGCGGAAGATATAGGGGAAGCCGATGACATTATTGATCTGGTTGGGGTAGTCTGATCGTCCGGTGGCCATCAGGACATCGGGTCGGCTGGCGATCGCATCCTCATAGGAGATCTCCGGGACCGGATTGGCGAGTGCGAAGACGATCGGCTTCTCGGCCATGGAGCGCACCATGTCCTGCGTGAAGATGTTTCCTTTGGACAGACCGACGAACACGTCGGCGCCCTTGACAGCCTCTTCCAGGGTGTGGACATCCCTGCGGTCGGTGGCGAACAGCGCCTTCTGCGGCGTCAGGTTCGGGCGGTCAGAGGTGATCACCCCATGCGAGTCGAGCATGATGATGTTCTCTTTCTTCACGCCTAATGCGCAGTATAGCTTCGTGCAGGAGATGGCGGCAGCTCCGGCTCCGTTGACCACTAACTTGACTTTCGTGATATCCTTGCCGGCTACCTCCAATGCGTTGCGCAGGCCGGCGGCCGATATGATGGCCGTTCCATGCTGGTCGTCGTGCATGATGGGGATATCCAAGGTCTTCTTCAGTCGCTCCTCGATGTAGAAACACTCCGGGGCCTTGATGTCTTCGAGGTTGATGCCACCGAAAGTCGGCGCGATCTTCTCCACCGCTTCACAGAACTTCTCTGGGTCTTTCTCCGCTACCTCAATGTCAAAGACGTCAATGCCGCCATAGATCTTGAACAACAAGCCCTTGCCTTCCATGACGGGTTTGCCGCTTATAGCGCCGATGTCGCCCAAGCCGAGGACTGCTGTTCCATTGGAAATAACAGCCACTAAGTTTCCCTTGTCCGTATATTTGTAAGCGTCATTCGGATTCTTCTGAATCTCCAAACACGGAAATGCGACACCCGGAGAGTAGGCTAAACTGAGATCTGTTTGCGTACTGTAGGGTTTCGTGGGTTTTACTTCGATCTTTCCCGGACGGCCACTATGATGATATTCAAGAGCAGCTTCTTTAGTTATTTTTACCATATGTTGTTGTTTGACAATGCTGAAGCAAAGGTAACAAAAAACCATTACATCGATGTAAGTTGTCTACTTTTTTTATATCTGTGCCAACGAATTTAAACGTTTGAGATGAAATCTGTGACATCATACCGACAGGAGCTCAAGGAGCGGATTCTGACTTTGTCTCTGAAAGAGTTCAAAAGTAAGGGGATCAAAGCTGTGAAGATGGACGATCTGGCGAAGCAGTTGTCCATCTCCAAACGTACGTTATATGAGATCTATGCGAACAAGGAAGAGCTCCTGAAGGCCGGTGTGGCCTATCAGAACGATTCTTTCGACGCTCGCATGAAATGCTATGCCGAAACGCATCCGTATAATGTGATGGATACGATCGTGGAATTTTATCGCATCCAAGTGTTGGAGAATGCAGATGTGAATCCGCTTTTCTTCTCGGAAATCCATAAGTATCCAAGCGTGATCTCAATGCTCAAGGAGCGCCATTACCTGCGGGAGCAGGAGAGTCAGGCCTTCTTTGAGAGGGGGATAAAGGAAGGTTACTTCAGATCAGACCTTAATTATAGCCTCGTCATCTACTTCGGACGGATGATGAGGGAGAATGTGATGCAGGAGAAAATCTATCAAAAATATCCGATGAAACTGATCTTCCAGAATTTCCTGTTCGTATTTATCCGCGGTCTGTGCACCCAACGCGGCATCGACATCCTGGACCAGCTCATCGCTGAAACGGATCCTACACTCGGCTGATCTGTTTCACGCCCCTGATCGTCTTGATCTTTTTGATCAGCGATTCCAATTTACCTGTGTCGTCGAGAAGCACCACGATGTTCCCGCTGAAGAGGCCGTCGTGCGAGTCGATGTTGATGCTTCGCATGACAATCTTTTCCTCCTTCGAGATGATGTTGGTGATGTTGCTGATGATGCCGATATCATCATTGCCGATCACCCGCAGCGTGATGTTGTACTGCGACGTTCCTTTCCCGCTCCATCTTGCCTTGACCACCCGATAGCCAAACCGCTTGTAGAGCTCCGGCGCGTTAGGGCAGTTGCTCCGATGGATCTTGATGCCGCCGTTAATGGTTACGAAACCGAAGATCGGGTCGCCGTAAATGGGATGACAGCAGTTGGCCAGATTGTATTCGATACCTTTCAGGTTCTGGTCGATGACCAGTACATCCTCATTCTGACGGGATATGGCTTCGTCAGGGTTCTCATAACTGAAGCCCTCTGCCGACAATGCTTTCTTCGGGGCATTGGCGTTCGTATCGTGGTCCCGGACAGCGATATACTTCTCGATGATGTCGTTCGGGTCAATCTTTTCATCGGCCAATTGGCGGTAGAAATCCGACATCTCCTTGAAGCCCATCTTCTTCATGAGATGGTTCATGATGCTCTCTTCGATCTCGATCTTCTTGTTCTTGAAACGCCGTTCCAACATTTCCTTTGCCATCAGGCTGTCCTTCGCCTGCGTCTCCTTGATGGCGAGGCGGATCTTCGACTTGGCTCTGGAGGTCTTGACGATATTGATCCAGCTCGTGCTGGGCTTCTGATTGCTCTGTGTCAGGATCTCTACGGTGTCTCCGGAATGGAGCTGTTCGCGGATGGAAACATTCTTGTTGTTGATCCTCGCACCGACGCAGGTGTTGCCGATGCGTGAATGTATGTGGTACGCAAAGTCAAGCACGGTGGCTCCCTTGGGAAATTTGTGGATGTCTCCTTTAGGTGTAAAGACATAGACTTCGTCCTCATAGAGGCCCATCTTGAACTCATCCATCACCTGAAGATCATCACCTGCCTCCAAGGCAGTCCTGATATTCGCGAGCCACTCGTCCATTCCGCTCTCGCTTTTGACGCCTTTATAGCGCCAGTGAGCAGCGAGGCCATGCTCTGCGATCTCATCCATGCGCTCGGTGCGGATCTGCACTTCCACCCACTTGTTCTCCGGTCCGAGCACCGTGATGTGCAGGCTCTCATAGCCGTTTGATTTCGGAACGGACAGCCAGTCACGCAACCGCTTGGGATTGGGCTGATACATGTCGGTGATATAGGAATAGGCTTGCCAGCACTGCATCTTCTCCTTCTCATAGGGCGCATCCAATATGATCCTGATGGCAAACAGGTCATAGATGCCGTCAAAGCTGCAATGCTGCTTCTTCATCTTCTGCCAGATGGAATGAATGCTCTTGGTCCGACCTTTCATGTGGAACTTCAGCCCGGCCTCCTCCAAGCGTTTCTGAATCGGGGTGATGAAACGCTGGATGTACGCATCACGCGATCGCTTGGTCGCATTGAGCTCTTCCTTAATCATGTAGTAGGCTTCCGGCTCCAAGTATTTAAGGCTCAAGTCCTCCAATTCGCTCTTGAGCTGATACAATCCGAGCTTATGGGCAAGCGGAGCATACAGATAATTGGCTTCCTCGCTGACCTTCCGTTTCGCCTCCTCGTCAGGGGCGTCCTTGATTTGTCGCATCAGATTGACCCGGTCGGCGATCATGATGAGGATCACCCGCATGTCTTCCGCAAAGGAAATCAGCAGGTTCCGGAAGTTCTCACTCTCAATGACCGGATTCTTCTTGTAGAGTTCTTGGATCCTGGCCAAGCCTGTTATGATCTGCGCCACGCTTTTTCCGAACCGCCCTTCAATCTCGTCGGTGGTGTAGAAGCCGTTGATGACGCCGGTATATAGCAGGATCGCCATGACACTGTCACGCTTAAGGCCTATTTCCTCGACCACTATCTTCGCTGTCTGAAGGGCACTCAGGATGGGGTTAAGCCCGAAGACGTCACGCAGGATCTGGCCTTCCTCGACGGCGGACAGCAGGATTTCCCTCACCTTGCGCTCATCGCCCTCCATCAATGACTCCTTGATGGACCTGCGGATTGAGACCAATAATGTCTTGATCTCTTTCTGCTCGACCTTGGTAAATTCCAACTTACGCTCCATGGGCTCTAATTATCACCTGCAAAGATATAAAAAATCGAATGAATGCTACCTGTTTTTCAGAAAAAGTAACTATATTTGTATCCATCATCCATGAATTGTTTAAATCTATCAGTTATGCTATCAGAAAAGGATCTTCGGCAAATCTCTGAGCGCGGTATATCAGAGGAGCAAGTCAAAAATCAGTTGGATCAATTTGAAAAAGGTTTTCCCTTTTTGAAGTTAGAGGCTGCTGCGGCTATAGGAAAAGGGATCGTTTCACCCGCCGAGGAGGATCGTGCCCGCTATGTGGCCGATTGGAAAGAATATCAGGCAAAAGGCAGGAAGGTGGTGAAGTTTGTACCTGCGTCAGGCGCGGCAAGCAGAATGTTCAAGGATTTATTTGCCTTTCTGAACGGCCCTAAGACGACTCCGGAGACTGAATTCGAGCAATCCTTTTTCTCGAACATCAAGAAATTCGCTTTCCATAAGGCTCTTTGCAACTGCTGTCATCAGAACAACGGGAAGAGCTTGAAGGAAATGATCGCAGCCGGGGAGTACAAGGCCGTGGTCGCCAATCTGCTCAATCCGGAGGGTTTGAACTATGGGGCGCTGCCGAAAGGTTTGTTACAGTTTCACCAATACGAGGAAGGTCCACGTACGCCGATGGAGGAACATCTGGTCGAAGCGGCTCTTTATGCGGCCTCGAACGGTGAAGCCAACATCCACTTCACGGTCTCCCACGACCATCTGACCCTGTTTGAAAAGATGGTGGAAGATAAGATCGGAACATACGAAAAGCAGTTCGGGATCAAGTTCAGCGTCTCTTTCTCTGAGCAGAAACCAAGCACGGACACCATCGCCGTGAATCCTGACAACACCCCATTCCGGGATGATGACGGTTCGATCGTGTTCCGCCCGGGCGGCCATGGGGCGCTGATCCGGAATCTGAACGATATTGATGCCGATGTCATCTTCATCAAGAACATCGACAATGTCGTGCCAGACCGGCTGAAGGCAGATACGGTTCTCTATAAGCAGTTGATAGCCGGCATCCTCGTAGACATGCAGCAGCGCGCCTTCGAATACCTGCAGTTGCTGGACAGCGGCGTCTATGCGCATGACCAATTGGAGGAGATCATCCGTTTCGTACAGCGCGAATTGTGTTGCCGGAGAACAGACATCAAGGAGTTGGAGGATGCCGACCTCGTGATCTATCTGCGTCAGAAGCTGAACCGGCCGATGCGGGTGTGCGGTGTAGTGAAGAACGTCGGCGAGCCCGGAGGCGGTCCTTTCCTCACCTATAATCATGATGGGACGATCAGTCTGCAGATCCTCGAGTCGAGTCAGATAGACAAAGACGACCCCGAATCGATGAAGATGTTCACCGAGGGGACCCATTTCAACCCCGTGGATCTTGTCTGCGCCACCAAGGATTATAAGGGCAGACCCTTCGACTTGTTAAAATATGTGGATCCGCAGACAGGCTTCATCAGTTCGAAAAGCAAGAACGGACGCGACCTGAAAGCCTTGGAACTCCCGGGATTGTGGAATGGAGCCATGAGCGATTGGAACACGATCTTTGTCGAGGTGCCCCTTTCGACCTTCAATCCGGTCAAGACCGTAAATGACTTATTGCGGGAGTATCATCAGTAAAAATGATTTCTGACAATTAAGGCAGACAGAAGTACCCCCCATAGACGGTGCTTCTGCCTGCCGTTTTTTTGTCTTGTCGGCAGGAAACAGCCCGGTTGTTGCGGCACGTTTCTGCCGATCCGGCATCTCCATGCGCATGCTTCCGGTCTTCGCTTCGAATGTTCAGGAAAGCGGATAGACAAAGGGTTTCGGTGGGAGGTGGCAGGTTGCGTCCGGCCGGAAGAATTCCGAGGCTGGCGCGAAGCGATCATGCGGAACGCCCGGAAGACCGCCCTTGACCGCCCCAAGCATCTCACTTGGTCGCTCAATGGATAGATTTGCGCCCGCCCCATTCGACTTTTCGGAAAAAAAACAGCCTTGCAGTCATTCGTTAACCTTAATTCCGCAACACTATAATTTAACTTTATTTATAAGTTCCTGAGCAACAAAAAGTTGCCCAGGATTTTGCCATGTCAGAATTTTCACTTAT
>JALFRV010000021.1 GCA_022778905.1 Prevotella sp.
TTCGAGCAATCCCTTGATGCAGGTAATGGTCAGGATGCAGGTCAGCTGCATGATCCACCAGATCAACATCTGTACGCTGAGCAGCGTGTAGCCGAGCCAGGAACAAATGACAGAGGCGATGAAGACGATCAATGTCAGATAGGCATAGAACAGGTCACTCTTGGGAACTTTCCTCCCATGGCGGGCGATCACCTGCCATTGCCACAACAAACAGACCAACAATGCTGGTGGGAAAATCAGGTTGACGAGATCGTTGGGGATCAGGATAATGCGGAAGGATATGGTGATGAAGCCAATGACCATCAATGGAAGATAGAGGGCAAAGCCGCTCTTGATCTGGTGTCCTCCCAAGCGGATCAAGAGCGAGATGAGAATGACGCCCAACAGCCAGACAAACTCCACGAGCAGGCCACAGGCCATAATGATGAAGTTCTGTTCCCAGCTGACCCTCACAATGCCGAGGATTACGGCAAACGTAACAACGGTGGCGGTCAGGATGATATAGAGTCTCTTGGACAGGAACGACTCCTGCAGGGACAATTTGTCGTCCTTGCGGAAGATCCGTTTGTAAAATTCACCGAGTCTCCTGTTTTTCACCAACTGTGTGAAAAGCACTCTGACCAAAAGGATGTTGAGCAATAAGGAGATCGTTCCGACTGCGATGATCATTCCGAGAAGGCCGAAGATCATGCGGCTGTCCCATTGTGACTTGACTTTCTTTTGTGGCTGATACTTCTCCGTTACGGTCATGGACATCTCCCGGAGGTTTTCCCCCAGAGCCCCGATGATCTTGAAATAGCTGTCGCCGGCGTTGACGAAGATGTTCGACTGGATATCGGCATACCTTGCGTTGGCATAGTCATTCAGGTATTTCAGGTGCGCCTCGGTCATCTTGTAATACCGGATGTATTCGCTTAACTGATTACTATTGTCCTTGAGCGTTCTGCGGATGTTGATGGCTAAGGCCAGACAGACGCTGCGATCGATGTTGGCCCGCTCGCTGAGCGTTCTGGTTGGCATGGCGCTGAGCGTGTTGACCAAACTGTCGTATCGCGCAAGTTCGTTTCGCGTACGCGACAGATACTTGCGGAAAGGCATCACGTTGCGCTGGAATTCGTGATACTGTTCCGTGGCCTCATGGCATGCATAGGTCATGTCGAAGATATATTCGCTCTTCTGAGAGTAGAGCATCAGTGAGTTCTGATTGCTCCGGTTCATGATCGCAAACAGGTTTTTACCCATTTGTTCCTGCTGATGCTGAATGAAAGTTGACTGTCGCTCGAGTTCCATCCTGCACTTGATCAGCTCCGTGCGAAGTATCGTCAGGGTGTTGTCAAGGTCTTTTTCTTTCAGCACGGCCATAGTCGGGAGCACGACGGCGGCCATGAACAATATGATCAGTAAGACTCTCTTTTTCATTCCCATATATTGTAATGTGCAAAAGTAGGCAAAATCTTCGAGATGAAGGGCTACTTTGAAGAAAAAAAACGGGAATGCCCTGCGAAATCAGCGCTGAAGCTCTCCTTCATGCAGCTTTCCCTATCGGGGCAAAGAGCTTGCTGCGAAGCCATTCCCTCACGGGCAGATCATAGAGCTTGTAGGCGGCGTAGGCTGTGAGCAGAGCAGCGATATAGATGCCTGCATTGAACAGTATGTGCTGTCCGAGGGGGGCGTCATGGTGACGCTCCACCCATGCCATCTGCATGTAGACGAATGGATAGTGGGTGATATAGATCGGGTAGGAGATCTCTCCGGAGAAGCGGCACACCGCCTGGGTCCGATGATCCGTAACCCGGCTGCCGGCCCCTGCGCTGACGATGAGGGGAAAGAGGATCAGGATGACGATGCTCTCATAGATCCCGTTCATCCAACCTGCTTCTGTACCACCCATGCGGGGCATGGTCAACAGCAGGATAATGGACAGCGAACACCACCAGAATCCTCCCCGGATACGGACCATCCAGTGGAGCCGGGAGAGCAACAATCCCATGAAGAAAGGATAAAGCAGCCGACCGGCACCGATGACCAACTGATCAGGAGCCAAACTCCAACCGCCGATCACACAGAACATCCGCTCCCTGCCTGCCACACCACAGAGATCCATACTCATGGTGATGTTGACCGTAAGGATAGCAAAAAGGGCTACAAAAAGCGATAGCCAGAAGCGGTTAAGATGCCTGAATATCAGCGCATAAAGAATGTTGCCAAGATACTCCCACTGTAAACTCCATGCAGGGCCGTCCAACGGATTGGTCTCCTGCCATCCTCGGATGTCAAATCGTTGACCGACAGGGATCATGGTGCAGCACCACAGAAAGATGAGCAAGGCCATCCACCACGGCGTCTGATCAATCAGCGGGAAGGCATTGCTGGCCCCGGAATAGAACAGCAAGAGGCCGACGAATGATCCGAAGATCGCCATGGGATGCAGGCGGACCAGACGCCGCTTGAAGAAGTTCCATGTTGACATGCGGTCCCAACGGTCATCGTAGGCATAGCCGATCACGAATCCGGAGAGGGCGAAGAAAAAGTCGACGGCCAGATAGCCGTGATTGATGATCTGATGCAGATACCCATGCGAATAGGTTTCAAGGAGATGAAAGGCCACGACGATCAGAGCGGCAACTCCGCGAAGGCCGTCTAAGATCTCATAGCGGGGCTTGGAGGCCAAGTAGACATGATGCTTGTCCATGTTAGAGAACACGATGATTGAAAGGTGATGATAACTGTTTTGTAACCTGTTGATTGTCAACCCGTTGCCATATGATAGCTTTCGGGCGCCCGGAGGATAGCTTTGGACGGCCCGGAGGATAGCTCCGGAGCCCCCAAAGGTATCATATGCGGGCGGCATATATGGCATTCGCAGCAACGACCTGTCATCCGAACGTTTATTTTACTTTGCGAAAGGTCAATTGGCACCATTCGTCTTCGCTTTGCCGATTGGCTTCCTCTAAGTCCCATTCGGCAGCCTGTGCCGTCAGAAGCGGGACATCTTCCATGAGGAAACCGCTGATGAGCAGAAGCGATCCTGCTGGCATCACGCGAAGATAGGATGGAATATCCTCAAGCAGAATGTTGCGATTGATGTTGGCCATGACAATATCGAACGGACCTTCATCACCGGGAATGACCGACGCGTCGCCATGCAGGATCCGGATATTGCCGATTCCGTTGAGTTCGGCATTATGTCTCGTGTTGTCCACACTCCATTCATCAATGTCGAATGCCACGACCTTGCCAGCCCCCAACAAGGAGGCTCCGATGCCGAGAATGCCGGTTCCGCAGCCGCAGTCGAGCACGCTCTTGCCTGAAAGTTCCCGATCCAACAGCGCAGCAAGCATCATCCGGGTGGTCTGGTGGCTGCCGGAGCCGAATGCCTGCACGGCATCAATCCCTATCAGCAGGCAGCCCTCGCCGGGCGACAGCTGATCCGGCGTCATGTGTTTGGCATCATAGATCAAGAGCCGGTCATCCACCTTGATGGGGTCGAAACCGTTTGCCTCCCATGTCTGATTCCAGTTCACGTCCTCCACCTCTTTAATCGCGTAGTCAATCTGAACGTCCGGGATGGGGAAGTCGGCTATTTCACGGTCCAGCGCCTCGCAGTCGAAGAGGTCACGCTGCACATATCCGTGCACCGTCCCTGCCTCATCATCGAATGACTCAAAGCCCGCAGCGCCTGCCAGATCCATCAAGAGGTCCTTCGAGATCTGGCATATGTCATTCTGGCATGTAATGTTGAAAACAACTTCTAAATATTTCATGTCGTTTGATCCGATGTAGATTAAATGATTAAAATTACTTGCAAATATATAAAAAATAGGGAAAAACCTACTGCTGTTTAGGGTTTTTCCTTAAATTTGCAATAGAAATGGTTCTATTTTTGCATTGTGAACAATAGGAAACATAAAAAAGGAGTAAAATGAAAAAAGTATTTCTTCTCTTAGTCCTCGCAGGAGCAATACCGTCGACATTGATGGCGCAGGACGACGATCTGTACTTCGTACCGAAGAAACAGGTTGCAACAAGTGACTCCTATCAAGATAAGGTTTCGGAGAAACCCACATATTATTCGGGCAGTAATCGTGACGTTGACGAGTACAACCGGCGTGGGAAGTATTGGAGCCATTATCAGAAGATTGGATCGGATGCCAAAGGTAACGACGTGATCGAGTTCAAGAAGGGTACGGGCGTTTATCCTGACTCGGTTTACATCGACACGACCTTCGTCGGAAAATACTACGACACGATGGTCGACGAGGACGACTACGCGTATTCACGTCGCATGAGCCGTTGGGATGGATTCTATGATCCTTGGTTCTATTCGTCCCGCTGGGGCTGGCCATACAGATACGGTTGGTACGATCCTTGGTATTCGCCCTATTACGCCGGGTGGTATGGCTGGGGCAGTCCCTGGTATGATCCATGGTACTATGGCGGCTGGTACGATCCTTGGTATTATGGCGGCTGGTATGGATATTACGGATGGGGCGGTTATCCATACTGGGGCGGCTATCATCACTATTTGGGTGGCTACTATCCCTATTATGGCGGTGTATATGCCGGAACAGCTCGTTCTTACGGCACGCGCACATGGAGCAGCCCGATGACCTATAACCGTCAGACCGGAACCTATGTCGCCCGCACCGGCAATGGAGGAAGCCGCACATCGACATACCGTAGTGCCGGCAACCGCAGGTTCGGTTACAGCACGCGCAATACCGACAACTCCGTAAGGACCTACGATTCAAGGTCATTTGGCGGAACCCGCAGCACGAATACTTATACCCCAAGTCCAAGCAGCGGCAGCGGATTCGGCGGAAGCCATTCGGGCAGCTTCGGCGGCGGCAGTTTCGGTGGCGGATCGCGCTCGGGCGGTGGCTTCGGCGGTGGCGGTAACGGCGGCCGCTTCGGCGGACATCGTTAAATGGATATTAATGTTTTGACATCAACAATATGAAGACAAAATATGTGATTATGGCAGCTTTGGGACTCACAGCAGTCCCAGCTGCGGCTCAGGAGACTTATCAAGACACAAAGATGGTCCAGAACGAACTGAACGGGACGGCCCGCTATGTGGGCATGGGCGGCGCCATGGAAGCTTTGGGTGCCGATATATCAACTGTCAGTTCGAATCCGGCGGGCATCGGCCTCTTCCGCCGCAGCCAGATCAATGTTTCCGGTGGGCTTGTCACCCAGAGCAGTGCTGACACGAAGTTCAGCTATGACAATGTGCCGGTACAGATTGACGGCAACAAGACAAACGCAAGTTTTGATCAGGTCGGCTTCGTCTGGGCGCATCGCTCGGGCAATCGCTCCTATCTCAATTTAGCCTTTAACTATTACAAGAGCCGCAACTTCGATCAGCTGCTGAATGCATTCGGTCAGTTGGGAGGCGTCTCGCAGGGCAAGCTCTCGGCCATGAAGTATCAGTATGCGAAGGAACATGCGGATGATGCCTCGGGCATATGGAACGGCGTTGATGAGAATTTCCTGAATGCGTACGGGACAGATGCCGATGGCCATATGTACTGGAACGACGGAAAGAGCTATCTCTTCGGGCAATACCAGAAAGGGTACATTGGCTCTTACGACTTCAACATCAGCGGCAACATCAACGACCGCGTCTATTTAGGTCTTACATTGGGAATTCATGACGTCAACTATCGCGGCAACAGCTACTACGTTGAGAATTATGCGAACGGATCATACAATGAGGCCTGGGAGGCCTTGAAGATCGACGGTGACGGTTTCGACGTCAAGGCGGGAGTTATATTCCGTCCCATCGAGTCTTCGCCCTTCCGTATCGGCGCCTATATCAACACGCCTGTGTTCTATGATCTGACTGTAAAAGGCGCAGCTGACCTGACCCCCAACGGGGACCACAGCAAGGATCAGGGGCAGGCTTCCAACTATGATTTCAAGCTCAACACGCCATGGAAGTTTGGCTTGAGCTTAGGCCACACGGTAGGAAACTATCTGGCACTCGGATTGACTTATGAGTACAGCGACTACGGCTCCATCGACAATCGGGTCAAGGATGGCGAGTATTATGACAGCTGGTACGGCGATTACTATGAGACCAGTTCAAGTGATGCAAACATGAACCATCACACCAAGACCAGTCTGAAGGGTGTCAGCACCTTGGAACTCGGAGTGGAGTATAAGCCGGCAACCAACCTCTCGCTTCGCGCGGGTTACAACTATGTGTCACCGATCTTTGAGAAGAACGCTTTTCGTGACGGTACCGTGGCATCCTATGGATCAGCCATCGCGACCTCAACGGATTATACCAACTGGAAATCGACCAATCGCCTGACACTCGGATTAGGCTATCAGGCCAAGCAGTTCAGCGTTGATCTGGCTTATCAATATGCGACCACGAGTGGTGATTTCTACCCATTCGGCAACGAGTACCTCGCTTACGGATACAAAGAGACCGCCACACCGAATGCGACAGATGTCAAATTCAACCGCCATCAGCTGTTGGTGACCTTGGGATATAAATTCTGATCTGACAGAGAAGAGATACGCAAGCCGGCTGTTGCCATTGAGCAGCATGCCGGCTTTATCTTTTCGGAATGATGATAAAACAAGGGGATGTGTCAAAATAGGCACACCTTTTTTTTGCACAAAGCCCCGACTTTCTCAAGCCAGGGCTTTGTTATTTCCCAAAGTTTTTGTAACTTTAGGCA
>JALFRV010000063.1 GCA_022778905.1 Prevotella sp.
TGTGCCTTGCTCGGGTCTTCTATTAAGACCAACACGGGTCATAAATGATGGCAGGCGCCGGTCATCAATGAAGACCCCGAAAACGGCAGGAACGGGGCGTTCTGGGGAGTTGCAAAACAAAGGACTCTAAACATACTACAAACGACTATGATTAATTACAGCATCGTAATGCGTAGCGTGAACGCAAATCTTCTGGAAATCAACCAGGCTAGGGTGCTAGCCCCTAGCCCAGCCTATCCGCCCACAAAAAATTCAACACTCAACATTCAACATTCAAAAAAATGAAAGCGAACACTTGGAAAACAAATCCATCCATATAATCACTTTTCTGAATATTTTTTGTATTTTTGCAGAAATATTGCCTATTAAGGGAGTAAAGCATAGCTTATCCTCCTAGATTACAGGCGCATCATTATCAAATGATTAGAGCATGAAGAAGATATTATTCCTACACGGATTCTTCGCCACGGGAAGTTATACGCCTACTGAGCAGGAGGTGAAGACCTGGTACGCTCCCCTCGCCCAGAAAATGATGATGGAGTTTTCGGCAAAGGAAGAAAGATATTTCCAGCACTTTAAGGGCGGCAAATATAAGTTCATCCATTCTGCCTTCGACTCCGAGACTCAGGAGCGCGGAGTTAAGACAACAGTCTTTTTGGCATAGTTTTTTAAGCTGCAAGACATACGTCTTAACTCCTTAACTTCCTTAACTCCTTTAACTTCCTGATATGCGAAAGTTCAGTTACTTTAATACTTTAATTCCATTCTTAATGACCAGTCCCTTTGTCTGCGCATCGCGCTTTCTGCCGAGCAGGTCATAAACGGCATCGGTGTCGCCCGTAGCTTTTGCGTCTATAAGGCGCAGGTCGGTGGAGGTGCCGTCGGAGTGAATCACTTTGGTGTTGCTGAATGCGCCCTTTGCCACGAAATAGCAGCGGAAGCCTTTCATCTCCACGTTTGAATTAACAGGGTATATCTTGTCGCCGCTGATGACGTAGATGTTCTCACTTTCCGTTACATCGAAAGGAGTTATCATGCGCTTGTTGTATTCACCCTGCATGGTGAGGGTGGTGTTATTTGCGGTTTGGGATATACCAGTCGGAACGTATGTTTCAGAAGTACAAGTTATCGTCCTGTCCTTAATATCGTAGATGTTGTCCGAAACATCTTTCGAAGGTTTAATAAGATAAGGTGTGCCGGCTGTAATTTCCGTTGCAGCGCTGAACTTTATGGTGTAGGAATTAGTCTCACTGTTATATTCCAAGTCGCTGAACACCTCTACCTTAGTGCCGCTGCCGAACAACGAAGAAATCTCATCAGAAGTCAATGAATATGGCAGGCAGATGGTGTTCCAATCATCTTTCTTCAATGCACGGCGCATCTTGATATTATTGATATTATTGATATTAGATCTCTTGGCGTTATATTCACAGAGCGTCACGGTCATCGCCGCGTTCTCCTCGTCGAGCAATATATAGTCAACTATCTGCACGTTGCCTGTTGCTCCTTCGAGCCATGCGGTGAAGGGCTCGGCTGTTGTTGTCACCGTATTTCTGACAAAGCAAGGCAAGGTGTTGTTGTCGCCACTATATATTGCCGTTGTGCAAGCTCCTACAGGAACATTAGTGTTCTTGGAGAACGTTCCCTTGAAATCGCTGTAAGTCGCATTGACTGTAGGCGTAGATACTATGCCGCTGCGCATGACGAGAGGTATTGTTGTTCCTGTTGTCACTGTTGTCGTTGGAACATAGAGCATGCAAGGCACTCCGGCCGGTATGGTGTCAACCATCACCACGTTCACCTGCTCCTGTGCGCCAACCGTCTGTATCTTTCCTATTATCATCACCTTTGCGCCATCAGGCAAATCATCGCGCTCCACCACTCCTGGCAGACAAATCATGTGGTAGCCCTTGTCTGTTTGCGTCAGGTCGTAGCGAAGCTGTCCTGCAGTAGCCGTGGCATCTGCTGAACGATTGTATTGGAAGTCAGCCGACTGGTCGAGATAGCCAGTGGTGATATAGTCCTTCTTCTCGTTCGGCACATATACCGCCATGTTTGGCAGCTGCCACAGCGACACGTCGGAATAAGGATCATCAATGCTGATGTTGTAGAAATAGTTCTTCTTCGGGTTTGCTTCGGGGATGGCGTCGAAATAAGCAACCGCTCCATCCGGCGACTTCGCCATATAGTGCTTGGCGGAAACAAGCAATGGACGATAGACACCTTGCAGCCAGCCTGGCTTGCCATTGAACTTACCGTTCAATTCCGACTCTGAACCCAACTTTTTGCCACCGTTATAGTTTTCACTCACTCTGTAGTCGGAACATACAAAATAGTTGCCATTTGATTCGTTATTAAGGCCATTGGTGATTCCGTATGTATTTCGGGTTTCCTTCACGCTTGCCTCCACTTTGACATCAAACGAGGCATAGCAATTGAATATGCCTTCAGGGGATTCTGCCGATGTGTTTACTGTTCTATTGCCGTCATAGATGGCAATGCCCGCCACATTATAAGTACTGAACGTTTGTTCCTTGACGATAAATCTTCCCTTGAAATAGCAATCGTGGATGGAAGAGCCCTTAGCGAGTTGGAAGGCGAAGGTTGACGCATAACCCAACTGGTCCCAAGGCGTACTGAAGGATATCGCACCCGAAACATAGCAGTTGCTCACCTCAGCCTTATTGTTCTCGTCTCCAACCGACCTCGCAAGTGCCGTGGCATAATTGCCGTCCCAAATGTCGCAGTCAACGAGGGCAAGGTTCTTCACCGTGCCATACATATAGCCGAAGAGGCTCTTGCGCAGACCTATGATGGCATGGCCACAGCCGTCAAGATGTCCCTTGAAAGGCCTTTCACTAACATTACCAATACAGTTGTCCAGAGCACCGGTAATACGTATGTCGAAGCCTAACTTGAAAAACTTGCCCTCGAAAGAACTTCCATTGTTGACTGATTCCATCAATCTCTTAATGTCATCTTCAGTTTTTATGATATATGCCGAATTTTCAGACATGCCATCTCCTGTATAGTCAGAGAGCACACCGCCGCAAGCTACAGGCATGGGCAGGCCGTTAAGGCTCGCGTCGCTCATTCCAGTCAGCTTGCCCCACATGTTGCTGCCTGCTTCGGCATTCAGTGTCCTGAGAAAGTCATCATCCTTCATCTGGGCAAGGGTCTTGGAGTATTGCGCTGGAGCAATAGAATGTTTGCATTCAATGCTTTTACCGTTAGTAGTTTCAAAGTGGTAATAGTCCTGATGCTTCTTATCCCCAAATATTAAGTTGCATACTTGGTCAATGTGAAAATCATCTGCATCAACATCGATTACATTCCCTACAGAATAAACGACATTGTGCTTGTATTCATCGCCGAAAAGACAATAATTGGCGACAGGAGCAACTAAGGCATTTTTTTCGGCGGTGCAGTGAACATCAAATTTTCCGTAAAACGCACAGCCATTTACCTTTGATCTATTATTACCAATACCGCAAACCCGCAAAG
>JALFRV010000098.1 GCA_022778905.1 Prevotella sp.
TCACTCCGGGATAGCGGACTGACCGGGTGTCCACTCCATACTTGAGAAAGTAGTAGTCGCTCAGCAGTTCGGTGGTCACCTTCGTGATGCCATACATGGTTTTAGGACGCTGGACGGTATCTTGCGGGGTCATCAGATGAGGCGTTGTGGGTCCGAAGGATCCGATGGAGCTTGGGGTGAAGACGGCGCAACGGTTCTCGCGGGCCACCTCGAGGATGTTCCATAGTCCGTTGATGCCGATCTGCCATGCCAGCTGAGGTTTCGACTCAGCTACCACGGAGAGCAGCGCGGCCATGTTGAAGATGGTGTCGATGTCATGCTTCCTGACCACCTCGGCTATCATGGCGCCGTTGGTGACGTCTGCTACGGCCGACGGTCCGCTGTCTCTCAGCTCGCCCTGAGGCTCTGCTCCGGGGATGTAACCGGCAACGACGTGCTCATTCCCATAGTTTTTCCGTAATTCTCTTGTCAGTTCCGACCCGATCTGTCCGGTGGAACCGACGACCAAGACATTTTTCATGTGCTTTCAATAACATTTAAAGTTGATAATATAGTGTGCAAATTAACGAATTTTTTTTGATGCAATGGCTATGTTGGTGCATAAAAAATGAATTATTAGCGTGCATTTTATAAAAAATAACACTATTGGCATGGCACAGTCGGAAATAATGAGTTACTTTGCGGTACAGTTACTTTAAATTTTAAATACATGTACGGAAAAATCAAGGAACATCTCAGCAAGCAACTGGCTGAGCTGAAAGAGGCCGGTCTTTATAAGGAAGAACGGATCATCGAAAGTCCACAGGACGCCTCCATTATGGTCAAAGGGAAGGAAGTGCTGAACTTCTGCGCCAACAATTATTTAGGTCTTTCCAACCATCCCCGCCTCATTGAGGGAGCCAAGAAGATGATGGATCGCCGCGGCTTCGGCATGTCGTCGGTGCGCTTCATCTGCGGTACGCAGGACATCCACAAGGAACTCGAGGCGGCGATCGCAGCATACTTCCACACCGAGGACACCATTCTCTATGCGGCATGTTTCGATGCCAACGGCGGCTTGTTCGGCTCCTTCCTCACCGAGGAGGATGCGATCATCTCCGATGCGCTCAACCATGCGAGCATCATAGACGGTGTCCGCCTCTGCAAGGCGAAGCGTTACCGCTATGCGAACGCCGACATGGCCGAGCTGGAACAGTGTCTCAAGGATGCGCAGGCACAGCGTTTCCGCATCATCTGCACGGATGGCGTCTTCTCGATGGACGGCAACGTGGCCCCGATGGACCGCATCTGCGACTTAGCCGAGCAGTATGACGCATTGGTGATGGTCGACGAAAGCCATTCCGCAGGCGTCGTCGGCGCGACGGGCCACGGTGTCAGCGAGCTGTGTGACACCTACGGTCGCGTCGACATCTATACCGGCACGTTGGGCAAGTCGTTTGGCGGCGCGCTCGGAGGATTCACCACAGGCCGCAAGGAAATCATCGACATCCTGCGTCAGAGCAGCCGTCCCTACCTCTTCTCCAACTCATTGGCGCCGTCGATCATCGGCGCGAGCCTTGAGGTCTTCAGGATGCTCGAGGAGGGGAACGACATCCACGACCGGTTGGTGGGCAACGTCAACTACTTCCGCGACAAGATGATGGCCGCCGGATTTGACATCAAGCCCACGCAGAGTGCCATCTGCGCCGTGATGCTCTATGATGCCCCGCTGTCTCAGCGTTATGCCGCCAAGCTGCTCGATGAGGGCATCTATGTCACCGGTTTCTATTATCCGGTGGTGCCGAAGGGCGAGGCCCGCATCCGCGTACAGCTCTCTGCCGCCCACACTCGTGAGCAGTTGGACAAGTGCATCGCCGCTTTCATCAAGATCGGACGCGAGTTAGGCGTGCTCAAATAGCCTGTTCGGAGAAGCGGGGGAGGTGAGATGGAGGGGCCTCCCCCGATTCCTCCATGGGGAGGGACGCAACGATCGAATGGGGACGCCGTTCATTGCGGACGGCCACAAGGCCCGCCCCTGCATGCCGTTGAGGATATATATGGAATGAATGTGCCATCATTCTGCACTCAACATTTCTCATTTCACACTGTCAAGAACTCCTCCCGTTATTCCCCAGCTACCGTAGGGGCGGGTCTGCGTATCCGCCCGCAAGGGGCAAAACCGATGTGCAAGCCATGCGGCGGAATGGCATTGACGGCTGATTACGCTGACGGCGCAGCTGGAAATCGTCATGGTGATGATTGCACCAATGATATATATTT
>JALFRV010000121.1 GCA_022778905.1 Prevotella sp.
TAATGAATCAATCACAAATAATTGGCGGAAAAAAAATGATCTCCTTCATGAATCGGGGTCAGGGATGGACGCAAACAGAGACTAAAACAAGCCAAATCGGCATATTCCTATAGACAAAATGTCACTTTTCGGGTCGAGGCATAGCTTTTGAGGCTTCGAAAGCAGAAATATGTAAAGAAAGGAGTATCAATGATGACATTCGACAAATTCACGATTAAGGCGCAGGAGGCCATCCAGGAGGCGGTCAACTGTGTCGCACGAGCAGGGCAGCAGACCGTCGAGCCGGTGCACCTGCTGCAGGGCGTCATTGCCAAAGGCTCTGACGTGACCAATTATATCTTCCAGAAATTAGGCATGAATGCACAACTCGTGGAGAACGCCATTCAACAGGAGATCCAGCATCTGCCGAAAGTATCGGGCGGAGAGCCCTATTTCAGCCGAGAGAGCAACGAGGTGTTGCGCAAGACGCTGGATGCTTCCCAGAAGATGGGAGATGAATACGTCTCCATCGAACCTTTGCTGATCGCACTGTTGCAGGTCAACTCCACGGCAAGCCGCATTTTGAAGGACGCAGGCTGCAACGAGAAAGACCTGCAGAAAGCGGTCAGCGAACTGCGACAGGGACAGAAGGTGCAGACGGCCTCGGGCGACGAGAACTATCAGGCTTTGCAGAAGTATGCCCGCAACTTGGTTGACGATGCGCGCAAGGGCAAATTGGATCCGGTCATCGGACGGGACGAGGAAATCAGGCGCGTCCTGCAGATCCTCTCCCGGCGGACGAAGAACAACCCTATATTAATAGGTGAACCCGGAACCGGAAAAACGGCCATCGTCGAGGGACTGGCAGAGCGTATCGTGCGCGGAGACGTGCCTGAGAACCTGAAGAACAAGCAGCTCTTCTCACTCGACATGGGTGCCCTCGTAGCCGGAGCCAAGTACAAGGGGGAGTTTGAGGAGCGTCTCAAGGCGGTCATCAAGGAAGTGACTGGAGCCGGCGGAGAAATCATCCTCTTCATCGACGAGATCCACACGCTGGTCGGAGCCGGTGGCGGCGAAGGTGCCATGGATGCAGCCAACATCCTCAAACCGGCATTGGCACGCGGCGAACTGCGGGCCATCGGAGCCACGACATTGAACGAATACCAGAAGTATTTTGAGAAAGACAAGGCCTTAGAGCGGCGCTTCCAGACGGTCATGGTGGACGAACCGTCAGAGGTAGACGCCATCAGCATCCTGCGCGGACTGAAGGAACGCTACGAGAACCATCACAAGGTGCGCATCCAGGATGATGCCTGCATAGCCGCCGTAAAACTCTCCGAGCGCTACATCTCCAACCGCTTCCTGCCCGACAAGGCCATCGATCTCATGGATGAGGCGGCTGCCAAACTCCGCATGGAGCGCGACTCGGTGCCTGAGGAACTCGACGAGATTGTCCGAAAGCTCAAACAACTCGAGATCGAATACGAGGCCATCAAGCGCGAGAACGATACGGACAAGATGAATCTGCTCAAGAAAGAGATCGCCGAACTCAAGGACCGCGACAAGAGCCATCGCGCCAAGTGGGAAAGTGAGAAGGCGCTCGTCAACCGCATCCAGCAGGACAAGCAGGAGATGGAACAGCTTCGATTCGAGGCGGACAATGCCGAACGCGAGGGCAACTACGAGCGCGTGGCCGAGATCAGATACGGTAAGCTGAAAGCACTTCAGGATGATATTGACAACATTCAGCTGCAGCTGCATGCCACTCAGGGTGGTGAGGCGATGGTGCGTGAGGAAGTTACGGCAGACGATATTGCCGAAGTGGTCAGCCGCTGGACCGGTATTCCCGTCACCCGGATGCTCCAGAGCGAGCGCGAAAAGCTGCTGCACATGGAGCAGGAGCTGCATAAGCGCGTCATCGGACAGGATGAGGCGATACAGGCTGTCAGCGATGCCGTTCGCAGAAGCCGGGCAGGACTGCAGGATCCCAAACGCCCCATCGCCTCGTTCATCTTCATGGGAACGACCGGCGTGGGCAAGACGGAGCTGGCCAAAGCGCTCGCCGAGTACCTGTTCAACGACGAAACGATGATGACCCGTATCGACATGAGCGAGTATCAGGAGAAGTTCAGCGTCTCCCGGCTGATCGGTGCACCTCCCGGATATGTCGGCTATGACGAGGGCGGACAGCTGACGGAGGCCGTAAGGCGCAAACCTTACAGCGTCATCCTGTTCGATGAGATCGAGAAAGCACATCCTGACGTCTTCAACATCCTGCTCCAAGTGCTCGACGACGGACGGCTGACGGACAACAAGGGGCGTGTGGTCAACTTCAAGAACACCATCATCATCATGACCAGCAACCTCGGCAGCCAGTACATCCAAGAACAGATGGAAGATCTGAACGAATACAATCGAGAGGACAAAATCAAGGAAACGAAAGAGCAGGTGATGCAGTTGCTC
Source organism: Prevotella sp. (assembly GCA_022778905.1). GTDB lineage: Bacteria > Bacteroidota > Bacteroidia > Bacteroidales > Bacteroidaceae > Prevotella. Next base: position 2,443 of record JALFRV010000121.1, read on the forward strand.
AAGAAAACCATCCGTCCGGAGTTCCTCAACCGCATCGACGACATCATCATGTTCCTGCCGTTGACCAAGCAGCAGATTGCCAAGGTGGTCACGCTGCAGATGAACAATGTCAAGCGGATGCTCGCCTCGCAGGGCTTCCAACTGCAATGGACACCCGATGCGATCGACTATCTCGCCGATGTAGGTTACAACCCGGAGTTCGGCGCACGCCCCGTGAAGCGCGCCATACAAGAATATGTGCTCAACGATCTGAGCAAACAACTCCTGTCTGAGCATGTCCTGCGGGAGCGTCCGGTCATCATTGACGCGGATGCCAGCGGTCTTACTTTCCGCAACTGATCTGTCTTCGGACTCACATTTGATCCGCTCCTGCATCCCATGAAGGGTGTAGGGGCGGATCTGCGTTTCAGCCTGCATAGAAGCAATCGGCATTTTTTGATCTGCGCTCACACCAGATGATTCGACGCCATCTGAGCCATCTGCGATTGACTTCAAAACGGCGGTTTTCACGGATGAATCTGATGCGCCGCGCGGAGCTATGCTTTGGGCTGCCCGGAGCTATGCTTTAGGCCGCCCGGAGCTATGCTTTGGACGGCCCGGAGGATAGCTCCGCCAACGCGTTGATTATCAATTCGTTGCTGGGGACGATTCACGTATCCCCCCGCGATCAATCCAATGGGAGAAAAACATGGCAAGTACAGCCGCCCGCATTTTGCCATCCGCATCCGACATTCATGATCAATGTGCTGTTTTCCACCTGCTTTCTTCTCTTGCGGGCGGATACGCCGATCCGCCCCTACGGTGGAAATGGAATTGCAATGTAAATGGGTTAATGATTGGCGATGGGTGTTTCGCTCGTTGCGGGCGGATAGGCCGATCCGCCCCTACGATGGAAATGGAATTGCGATCCTGAGGTCTAATGAACCGATTGGGATCATTCTCGGAGATCCACATTGCGGACGGCACAACGCCCGCCCCTGCATTCCACATGGCCAATCCAATAGCTCACGAAACACGAAAATATACTAAAATATCCTAATATCATGATCTCCCCATCTTCGATCCGGCCATAATCACTATATTTGCCAACAAAAACATGAAGAAAGCAGTCCTCGTCTTGAATCTCCTCTGTGCCTCACTTGCCATTCAGGCCCAGGTCTCCGGCGTCGTCATGGACCGACAGACCATGGAACCCGTCGTGCATGCCAACGTCTATACCCTGCAGGACGGGCAGTTCATCGGCTGCATGACCGACTGGCAAGGGCATTTCACGCTTGCAGCAAAGACGCAGAGATATACCGTTTCCCATCTCAACTACCACCGTCGGACCTTCACTGAACTGCCCGATACAGTCTATCTTGAACCGAAGGAAAACAGCACGCCCGAGGTCGTCATCACTGGAAAGGAACCAGCTTGGATCCGACCCAAACTCCGGCAATTTGTCAAAATGAAGGAGCAGAACTATCAGACAAGGGATCTCTACCGTACCTACAGCTACGAGACATCCAATATCGGCGACTCCACCGGATATGCCTTCGCCAGTGAGGGGACCATCCTGCTGCCATCGCTCCGCCATCTCCGCAAGGACAGCGTCTATCAGGTGGACGCGCCCAGAAACGTCATCACCTATAAGGACAGTACGGCTGGGCCCGACTGGTCGTTACTGAAGACGCTCCTCTACGATAACTTTGTCACCGGCATGGACAACAAGTTCATCCGACAGCATCGGTTTGCCTTCAATCCACACTATCACGGTGCCGACGGCGTCGTGCAGATTGTCTTCTGGTCCAACAAGTATGACCGCGACCGTGGAACGCTCGATCTCGATACGGCCCGCTGCGTGATCCTTGCCGCCACACGGTCCACAGGAATGACCTACAACCGCAATGAGCGCATGGGACGACTTTTCTATTGGGCCTACAGACAGGCACGCGACTTGGAAATCAGCGAATGGACCGTTGACAACGCGATCACGTTCACCTCACAGAACGGTACGTTGGTGCCGGCTTCATTCGGATTCCGCAACGTGGAGAAATGGTCAATGCGAAACAAATTGCGAGGCAGCAGAGACACCACCCGCCATGAGACGTTCAGCAACAAGGAAGCCGCGCTTCATCTGAAAACACCCGCCGAGGCGACGAACATAACCGGAAGGCCATTGCTCGACATCGCTCCCCACCCTCATGCAGTCATCTACGTCGAATCCAAGCGGGCCGCGAAGATGCGCGAAGCCCTGCAGAACGTCCCCCGGACTTACAGGTCTTTCTGAACCGGAAGATGCCTGCAGCATCTCAAAAGAGTTCACACGGAATTGCGAATGCTATGCCTTTCGCTTCAGAAACAAATCATTCGCAATCGAAAGAAGCTAAATAAAGCGGCCTCGGGACACAGATCCCGAGGCCGCTTTCACATCTTGGAAAAGCTTTATTTCACGACTTTACGTCCATTGACGATATAGATTCCAGGGGTCAAGGCATTCAGATCGGTGCCGACATACTGCCCATTGAGGTTGTAGATGCGGCCGTCTGCCTGCCTCTCGGCTGTGCCCACAGCCTCAATGCCCGCAATGACAAGCGCGTCGACCGTCACTTCATCGAGGAAGAAACGCTTGCCTGGAACGAACGTCACATAGGCAGTGCCCTTGCCAGTGATCGTTGCCTTGAAGGTCGTCCACCCTCCGCGCCTCATCGTGAACTGATCCTGCAAGCCGGCATTGGTGCTGCCTGTCCCCTCCCCGAGAATCGTGAAGCCGTCGTTGACGCTCACCTGCAGGCTTGTTCCGTCGTTTTCGGAATCCCAGGCCCCGGCCATGAACGTCAGGGTCGCTGGGCCGTTAAGGGCGATGCCCGGCGTAGTCACAGTGCCATCGTTGCCAATTTTGGCACCAAACTTGGCACATTGGCTTGCGCCGAAGCCCTTGGCGGCAGTCCAGCCGTCATTGTCGGGAGTAAACGAACTGGATGCGATGGTCCCGCTCCAGCTATTGTCATTGCCGCCCGTTCCCTTGCACTTGTCGAACGACTCATAGAACAAGTGGCCGGAATTGCTGACCGCCACCGTGTCAAACGGTATGGGACGGTAGTTGAAGGAGATCGTTCCGTCATCCTGCTGGGTGATGCCCGTAACGGCGCAATACATCAGTTTGCGGCCGTTGACATTGGCATTGTAGAGCGTAGCAGCAGGCTTGGATGTGTTCGTCAGACTGTCATTGAGCTGATAGGGGAACGGATCGCCAAAGTTATTGTAGGAAGAAGCCTTGCCGTCAGCAGGAATGACCGTGCAGCGCTGATGGGTTAAGACAGTGTTGACCGTATTCTCTTCCCAGGCTGTAGCGTCATAGTCGACATGGAGCACGAGCAGTCCACTGCCTGCAAGTTCGGCATCCCAACCGGTGCGTTGCCTGTTTTCCAACAGGTAATACTCGTCTTTCCGGGCCTGATTATAGATCACATAGGCCTCCCCGCTCTCGCTCATGGGCTTCATCGCGCGGATCTCCGTCTGCTCCTTCAGCTCCGTCGGTGTGAGCCATCCGCATAACATCTTCTCGTAGCTGGTATAACCTGCAGGCAGATAACCGTCACCTTCGCCGTCGTTGTCCACATCTCCGTTGTAGCAACCATAGTCCATCAGGTCCCACGAATCCATGCCATAATTGTTCCCTTTTGTGTCATACATGTCAGGCAGACCTAAGCAATGGGAGAACTCATGGCAGATTGTGCCGACACCGTCGAGCACCTTTCCGTAGCCTAACTCACTGCTGCAGGCGTAGGTGTCGATCTTCACGCCATTCAGGGTTAACGACTTTTTTGCCCCGCCCAAGGTCCATTCATGAGGCCAGACTGTATCCTCAGAAGCACCCGAGCTCTCGCTCTGGCCGGCATAGATGAGCACCACCTGGTCGACATAGCCGTCACCGTCATTGTCATAATCGGCAAAGTTGACCTGATCCTGCACGGCTTTGCAGGCCTCAATGACCATCTCTTCCGGCAGGAGGTCATAGCCCTCGGCGTCGTTGGAACCGTAGTGAGCGTAGCCATACTGCAGTCTGATCGGACCGTATACCTGAAACGAGGGCGCAAAAGTGCCGTTGCTCTGGGCCATGAAGTAATCCCGCACGCTGCCGCGGAATTGTCTTTCGCTGAATCCGGGGTCGTTCAGCATCTTCCGGTAGAATCCTGCGGAGTCGGCTTCCTGAAAAGCCAGATCGGCAAAATCGACCATCAACACCAAGCATTTCATCTCGTTGGAGCCGCTGGTGCGGCGTTTGGCACGCATGACTTGCGACTGCTGTTTGCGCTGTGCGTCTCTTTTTGCCTTGCGGACCTTGGCCCTACGCTCCAAGGCAGGCATGTCTCCGGAGTGGTATGCTGCCTTTGCCGAATCAAAGACATAAGCCTTTCCGTCTGCCGTACGCCAATAGTGCAGGTACTCGTCACCAGCTTGCTCAACCCGGATCCGCTGACCATCCGCAGTCGTTATCCACTTCCATGTGCCTCGGCGTGCCGGTACTGCTGACAGCGAGCTCGCCATGGCAAGGCCTATCAGCATGGTCAGTATTCGTCTCATCATTTTTATGCTTGATCTATACATGAAGTTACAAATATACGAAGATTATTCGTGACAGACAGGAAAATGGATATCTTTTTTCACATTAGCGGCCTTTTGCTATTGTCCGGACCGCTTTTTCTGTGTATCTTTGCCGTAAAACAGCATTCTTAATCAGCAGTGACGCCAATGAAAAACAGATGGAAAGGCCTGGCAGTGGCCTTCTTATCAACTGCCATCTCCCTCGCGGCCAGCGCACAGCAGGCCTATGTCCCGACAGCAGACAACCTGCAGGCAAGGCACGAATTCGCGCAGAAGCGGTTGGGGATCTTTCTCCACTGGGGCATTTACAGCCTGTTTGCCCAGGGCGAATGGTATTTGAACACGGGCAAACTCAACAAGGACGAGTATGCGAAGGCGGCTTCGGCTTTCTACCCAGTCCGCTTCAATGCCGACGAATGGGTACGCGCGTTCAGGCAATCCGGTGCCGGTTACATCACCTTTACGACACGCCACCACGACGGTTTCTCCATGTTCCATACGGCTGAAAACAATTACAACATCGTCGAAGCGACTCCATTCGGGCGGGACATTCTCAAAGAACTGGCTGATGCCTGCCATCGCGAAGGCATCCGACTGCATCTCTACTACTCGATCCTTGACTGGATACGCGAGGATTATCCCCTCGGAAGGACCGGCCTGAACACCGGACGCAAGAGCCGGCCTGACTATGACCATTATCTGCAGTTCATGAAAAACCAGATGAAAGAGCTGCTCACCAACTACGGCGACGTGAAGGCGATCTGGTTAGACGGCTATTGGGACCATGACCAGGACAAGGTTCCGTTCGACTGGCGCATGGAAGAGTTCTACCGATACATTCACCAACTGAAGCCCGCATGCCTCATCGGCAACAACCATCACATCACGCCGCTTCCCGGAGAAGACTTCCAGATGTTTGAAAGGGATCAGCCCGGCGAGAACAAAGCTGGCCTCTCCGGACAGGACATCAGTGCCCTGCCGCTCGAAATGTGCCAGACCATGAACGGCATGTGGGGCTACAAGGTGGCCGACCTGAACTACAAGAGCACGAAGGAACTGATTCAGATGCTCGTGAAGGCCGCATCCAAGAGCTGCAACCTGCTGATCAACATCGGTCCGCAGCCCAACGGCGAACTGCCGGAACTGGCGTTGGACCGGCTCAGAGGCATCGGGGCCTGGATGCAGCAGTATGGTCCGACGGTCGACGGTACGGTAGGAGGATCTGTGGGACAACAGCCTTGGGGCGTATCCACGGCCAAGGGGAAGACGCTTTTCCTGCATGTGATGAGCCCGGAAGGCAACTCCATTCAGGTCCCGATGGAACGGAAGCCGAAAAAGATCATCGGTTACAAGAGCAGAAAGGCGCTGCCATGGCACTTCGACCGGAAGAAACGCACGGCACGGATACAGCTCGAGGAGCAGCCTGACGACACGGACTATATTATCGAAGTGACGCAATGAAAAGATTATTGGAAGTCTGTGCAGGCAGCTTGAGAAGCGCTTTGGCAGCTGCCGAGAGTGGAGCAGATCGTATAGAGCTGTGCAGTGCCTTGAGTTTAGGTGGCCTTACGCCGTCCATCGGACTGGTAGAGACGGTCCGGAAACAATGCCCTTCACTGCGCATCCATGTCCTGATCCGCCCCCATGAACATGATTTCGTCTATTCACCGGAGGAAATCGACGCGATGACAGCCGACATCCGGGCCATGCAGCCCTATGCTGACGGCTTCGTGAGTGGCGCGCTGACCGAAGCAGGAGATGTGGATGTCGATGCCACATGCCGTCTCCGGGAGGCCTGCGACGGCAAACCGTTCACCTTTCATCGCGCATTCGACGTGTGCAGAGAGCCTTCCGCCGCGCTCGGACAGCTCATCCGGATAGGCTGCACGCGTCTGCTCACTTCCGGGCAGCAACCATCCGCCTGTCAGGGAGTTGACCTGATCCGCAGGTTGGTGACCGAGTCCGCCGGCCGGATCATCGTCATGCCGGGTGCGGGTGTCAGCTCCCGCAACGCCGAATGGATCCTCCGGCAAACGGGCGCCATGGAAATCCACGGGTCGGCAAAGGCAGACGGACCCGAGACGGATCCCGCAGAGGTGGCAGCCATCAGGCAAGCTTTGGCCCGGTTAGGCTAAAGCTTGCGGATGACTTTCATCATCTGCTCGCCCAATCCGATCGTGTAGCCCTGCCAGATAGCCACCACCCGATTGAACGAATCGGCAATCAGGAAGACCGGCAACTGTGAGTCGGCAGACAGATGGAACTGTTCGCGGATCTCCGAAAGAATCTTTCCGTTGACGTCCGTGCCCCATTCGACCGTCGAAGGCAACCCGCCGAACTCGGCATGATTGAATCTCCGGGCCTCGTTCTGATCCGCAAAGAGGAGCATGATCTTGCGCCCCCACTTCTCGAAATCATCCTTGCAGGCGCTGATGTCGCGCAAGGTGTGATTGGTGGGTTCATGGTTCGGCGCCACTATACCTATTATATAATAGCCCCTGCCGGCTGTTGAAAGCAGGCTCTTGTCCACGTCCAGCTGACTGTCATGATAGCTGTTCTCCGCATTGAACGACCCGATCACCTGGACATCGTCCTCACTTTCCCGCATCATGAGCGCCACATCGGTTGTCTGCCCGGCCTTGACGTCGAAGCATTCGACATGTGCGAGCACGCCGCCGTTGGCCAATCGGGTCCCCGTCGTGAGCATATAGCGGCCCGTCTCGAGGCTTACACCATCCTTGAAGGTCGTGTACCAGGTCGCCTCATCGGGATAGGTGAGCAGTTGGGCTATGCCTCTATCGATCCGACTCAAGCTGAAATGCGTGTAATATTTGGGATCATCGAGATGAGGCGTGGCATGCCAGGTCAGTCGTAACAAGCCCTGAGGGTCTTTCGTTTCGGCCTTGTCTGCCGGATCCACATCGATCCACGAACCGTTTTCGGCATACTGCAGACGCCCGTCGACAGCGTTGACGCGCGACGGGATGCCTAAACTGCGGGCCACGGAGACGAAGAATATCTTGTAGGACAGTCGATCCGCCTTGCGCTGCTGATAGACTCCGATCGGCGTCATGCGCAACTTTTGCGGATTGAGCGCATCGTTGATCTGCAGATACTTTTGACACCAGGCTTTCAGTTGGGTGGCATTTTTGATTCCGGCAAACTGTTTCCGGAAGAAATGCTTGTAGGGTACGAGCCATTCGTTTTCCACCCGCGGGTTGAGCACATAATGGCAATAGAGTTCCGAGGTGTCGGTGACGGAGGTCTCGTTGTCACGCAAGACCTCCAATGAAATATCGCGGAGGTCCTTCTTCGAGATCACCTGCAACAGCTTATCGGCCATGATCTTGTTCGCGGCCTCATCCTTAAACCGTCTGATCGTTGCGTAGTTGCCACGCGATTCGTCGACCATCGTCGCCTCATAAGCCCGTCGGATAGAATCTTCGACTGCCAGCCGGCGGTTGTTCTCTGTCCGTTGGTCCTCGCTGACCGTAACCTTTTGCGGACTGACAGCTGGCGGCGCCAAGTCCAGGTCGATGGACTCGGCGGGGGCTGTCTCACCTATCGTGACCGTCACGGGACCCGTTTCCCGGAAACTGATCTTACGGAAAGTAAAGGCTCCCTGCCAGGATACCCAGACCAAAAGGTCTCCCCGTCCCGCCGTCAGCGAGACTTTGCCCGACGCATCGGTGACCTTCAGAGCAACCGTATAGAACTCAGCATAGTTGTAGATCTTGAATTCAACCGACGCTCCGGCCACCGGCCGACCTTGGGGATCGACCACTCGGATCTCCCGTGTCGTAGTCGGAGCATAGTTGTCCGTTACGTTTATCTCGGTGTAATAAGGGTTCCGGCTGATTTTCTCCACACCTCCGTCATAGGCTCCGAACACTTTCGTGTGCATCAGCATTCCCCTCGAGGCGCTCTCGTTGAACCATCCGAGATTCAGAACCGGCTCCGGTTCGCAGGCGCCAAGAAACCACCAGCGCCCGTCCGCCCATGCTTCGACCCAGGCATGATTGTCATCCGTATGCGCCCAACGTGGCGTATAGACCTGACGCGCGGGTATACCGACAGACCGGAGGGCTGCTACGAGAAACGTACTTTCCTCCCCACAGCGGCCGTAAGCAGTCTTGACGGAAGCCAACGGACTGCTTGTTCGCGCATCGGAAGGACGGTAGGTCACCTTCTCATGGCACCAGTGGTTGACCTCAAGCACCGCTTCCTTCATGCCGAGATGCCCTACCCTGCCTTTCAACTCATGATAGAACACTTCCCGGCTGTTATCTAAGTTTTCATTGTTCACCCTGACCGGAAGGACGAAATGCTTGAAGATTTTTTCCGGGATGCTGCGTCCCCAAGGCATGTTCTGCCTCGCTTCCAATGACAGACGCACATTCTTCAGATAGAACGAGCGTGGGTAGTCGGCCTGATCAGGCAAGGACAGATACCGATAAAGGAAGTCCATCGCTTCCCGTTCGGTGGCGGACGGCTGCGAAAAGGCAGGTATGGACCACAAAGAGCTTGCAAACAGCCAAGCTGCAAATAAAATGTGAATTTTCCGTATCATGAAAAGGCAAAGATTAAT
>JALFRV010000138.1 GCA_022778905.1 Prevotella sp.
GCCTCTCTCTCCACTATTATACTGTCTCGGGCTGGCGCGGGAGCAAAGGTTCTGCCACGCAATTCAATGATGACGACTACTACTGGACGATCGGAAAGTGTCTCGAAATAGAGGATGTCATCCGCAAACACTGCGCTATCATGGACGAAACAGATCCGAAGAAACAGGTCGGGCTGATGGTCGACGAGTGGGGAACCTGGTGGGATGAGGAGCCGGGAACCGTCAAGGGACACCTCTATCAGCAGAACTCGATGCGCGATGCGATCGTTGCGGCGCTGACGCTGAATGTCTTCCAGCGCCACACGGACCGCATCCGGATGGCAAACATCGCACAGATCGTCAACGTCTTGCAGTCAATGATCCTCACCGATACGAAAGGTTCGGGCCACATGGTGCTCACGCCTACTTATCACGTATTCAAGATGTATCGCGACTTCCAGGAAGCTACCTGTCTCCCGATGGATATCACCTGCGACTCCATGCGTGTGCGCGACAACCGCGTCATCCCTGCCGTGTCGATGTCATCGGCCCGGAAAAGCGACGGCACCATCGTCATCTCGCTTGTCAACACGAGCCTCAACAAGTCACAGGACATGGAGATCAACATAGCCGGAGCAGCCCCCAAGACCTGCACGGGCAACGTGCTGACCTGTGCTGACATCAAGGATTACAACGACTTTGAACATCCAGACAAGGTCCAGCCGACAGTCTTCAATGGCGGAAAAATCAGCAAAAGCCGCCTGAAAATCAAGATACCTGCCAAATCTATCGTTGTTTTGAATTTAAAATAGTATATTTGCAATAATTGAAACAACCTAATGAATTTCCAATGAATACAATCAATCTGATGAACCATGCAGCCGACAACATCCGCATCCTGGCTGCTTCAATGGTGGAAAAAGCGAATTCCGGCCATCCGGGTGGAGCGATGGGCGGCGCTGACTTCATCAATGTGCTTTTTGCTGAATATCTGGTCTACGATCCCGACCAGCCCCACTGGGCAGGCCGTGACCGCTTTTTCCTCGATCCGGGGCACATGAGCCCGATGCTCTATGCGGCCTTGGCGCTCCAGGGCAAGTTCACGCTCGGGCAGATACAGCAATTCCGCCAGTGGGGCTCACCGTGCCCTGGACATCCCGAATTGGACGTGCAGCATGGCATAGAGAATTCTTCCGGACCGCTCGGACAGGGTCACGCGATGGCCGCCGGAGCTGCTGTGGCCGAGAAATTCCTTGAAGCCCGGCTGGGCAGGACCGTCATGCAGCACCGCATCTTCTGCTATATCAGCGACGGAGCGGTGGAAGAAGAGATCTCGCAAGGCGTGGGCCGCATAGCCGGGACATTGGGTTTGGACAACTTGGTGATGTTCTATGACTCCAACGATATACAGCTCTCCACCGAGACAAAGTTGGTCATGAACGAGGACACAGCTGCCAAGTATCGGGCCTGGAACTGGAATGTGATCGAGATCGACGGCCACGATGTGGAGCAGATCCGTCAGGCCTTGGATGCTGGAATCGCCGAAAGCGAGCGCCCGACACTGATCATCGGCAAGACCATCATGGGTAAGGGGGCCCTGAAGGAGGACGGTTCGAGCTACGAAAGCAATGTCAAAACCCACGGTGCACCACTCGGAGGCGATGCCTTCAAGAACACGATCAAGCACTTGGGTGGCGATCCCGAGAACCCGTTCTTGATCTTCGACGACGTGCAGAAGCTTTATGCCGACCGGCAGGAACAGCTGCGGGCCATCGTCAAAGAGCGTCATCAGGCCGAAGCGCAATGGGCGCAGGAGAACCCGGAGAAGAAAGCCCTGATGGACGAATGGTTCTCCGGCAAGGCCCCGAAAGTCGATTGGAGCAAGGTGGAGCAGAAGACCGGATCGGCCACGCGTGCCGCCTCGGCAGTCTGTCTGGCACAGCTGGCACAGCAAGTGCCTAATATGATATGCGCCAGTGCCGACCTCTCCAACTCCGACAAGACCGACGGCTTCCTCAAACATACGACGAGCATGCAGCGCGGAGACTTCAGCGGCGCCTTCTTCCAGGCCGGAGTGAGCGAGCTGACGATGGCAGACATGTGCATCGGCATGATGCTCCATGGCGGTGTCATCGCGGCGATGGGCACTTTCTTTGTCTTCTCCGACTACATGAAACCGGCCGTCCGTCTGGCCGCCTTGATGCAGGTGCCGGTGAAATTCATATGGTCTCACGATGCCTTCCGCGTCGGTGAGGACGGTCCGACCCATGAACCCGTGGAGCAGGAAGCACAGATCCGGCTTATGGAAAAACTGCAGAATCATGCCGGACAAGACAGCGTGCGCGTGCTCCGTCCCGCTGATGCCGACGAGACGACCGTATGCTGGGCGATGGCCATGGAGAACATGAGCACCCCCACTGCGCTGATCTTCTCCCGACAGGGAATCGTCTCCCTGCCTGAAGGCAACGACTATGAGCAGGCCCGAAAGGGAGCCTACATCGTGGCCGGAAGCGACGGGCAGCCGGACGTGATCCTCGTGGCGAGCGGGTCGGAGGTGTCGACGCTCGAAGCCGGAGCTGCCCTCCTGCGCAACGACGGCATCAAGGTCCGCGTGGTCAGCGCACCGTCCGAGGGCCTCTTCCGCCTCCAGCCGACGGCCTACCAGCAGGAAGTGCTGCCTGATAATGTCAAGAAATTCGGCATGACAGCCGGTCTCCCCGTGACCCTGCAGGGCTTGGTGGGCATCGGTCCCAACAGCCGCGTCTTCGGCATGAAGAGCTTCGGCTTCTCCGCCCCCTATAAGGTGCTGGACGAGAAGTTGGGCTACACCGGCGAGAATGTCTACAACCAGGTGAAGGATTTCCTCAAAGCGTAACCGCAAAACCACGGTTCCGCCATCATGAAGGAGACCATCGTCGACAGTCAAAACTAACCCCGTCTCCCCGAAAGAGCCTGATCGGACAAGCGCACGGCGGCATAGCGCAGCGCGAAGACAGGATCCCGGAGAGACGACAAAACGAAATATTATGGTAGTAAAAACAGTTGGACTTGCCTGCGATCATGCAGGCTACCCGTTGAAGCAATTTGTGCTCGATTACCTGAACAAGAAGGGATACGCCGTCAAAGACTTCGGCACCTACAGCGACGAGAGTGTTGACTATCCCGATTTTGCCCATCCATTAGCCGAGGCTATTGAGGAAGGCGAAGTCTATCCGGGCATTGCCATCTGCGGAAGCGGTGAGGGAATGACCATGACGCTCAACAAGCACAAGGGCGTGCGCGCCGGTCTGGCATGGTGTCAGGACATCGCCGAGCTGATCAGACAGCACAACGACGCCAACGTGCTGGTGATGCCGGGACGCTTCATAGACAACAAGACGGCCGAGAAAATCATGGACCGCTTCTTCAATGCCTCCTTTGAGGCCGGACGGCATGAGCGCCGCGTGAAGAAGATCGCACCGACCACGGACACAGACAATCTCTAAGCTGTCCGACATCAGAAATCCCGAAGCATCGCAAGACCTTCGGGATTTCTTTTTTGAAAGCCCCGGCCTGAAACCGAAGCTACACGCCACAGCGGTCGGACAACATTCTGCTCCTTTGCTGAAAAACCACTTGTCATAGCTTCGAAACTTGCGAGCGAGACAAACAGAGAAACGGGCTCAATCCCCCATTCCACCGCCCTTTCCGGAGTATCTCACACACCCGCCCGGAACACACGTCTGACATGGCCGGCACGGAGCTATCCTCCGGACGGTCAAAAGCTGTCATATGGGCGGCCCAAAGGATAGCTCCAGGCGGCCTAAAGCTATGCTTTGCGTCAGTCTCCTTTATGCGCTCCCAAAACGAGCTGTTTCCAATGGCTCCGACACCTCATATTTCGACCTTCCCGCCCCTTTCTTTCCGCTTCACCTGTAGCTTTTTTTTTCAATGCCAAGATACGAAAAATCCCCGCCGTCTATGGTGAGACGACGGGGATCGGAAGAACGTTTTTCAGATTCAGCATTTACTTGTAGATGGGTCCGAAGTTCTGACATGCACGGTAGTCCTGGCCCTCCTTGTCCATGCCGAAGGCGTTCCAGGCAGACGGGCGGAAGATCTCAGCGTCAGGCACATTGTGCATGCAGACCGGGATGCGGAGCATGCTGGCCAGCGTGATGAGGTCGGCCCCGATGTGCCCATAGGCAATGGCGCCGTGGTTGGCACCCCAGCAATTCATCACGGAGTAGACATCCTTGAAGGCGTCCTTCGCCGGATCCAGACGCGGCGCAAACCATGTGGTCGGCCAAGTCTTGTCCGTACGCCTGTTGAGCACATCGTGCACCTCGGGATCCAAGTCGATTGTCCAGCCTTCTGCCAACTGGAGTACGGGCCCCTGGCCTTTGACCAAGTTGATGCGCATCATCGTCATCGGCATGCCGCCGCGTGTGAGGAAGTTGCTCGAAAAGCCTCCTCCGCGGAAGTAACCACGATCGGCGGGATACCAGTTGGTTGCTTTCAGGCAGGCTTCGATATCCTGTTCGGTAAGCTCCCACGGCGTCTTGAGGACCGGATTGCCGTCCTTGTCGCTCACGGCACCGGTGGCATCGAGCGTCGTAGCACCGCTGTTGATCAGATGGATGAATCCATTGGCGGCCGGACCGGTGATATCCTTGCCCGTCACACGCTTGACGGCGGCCGGACTCCAATAGGTCCGGATGTCGGAGAACATCACGCCACGGTTGGTCAGCAGATGGCCGAAGAGCATCGAGACGCCGTTGAGCGAGTCGTTCTCGGTAGCCAACGTGCGGGCCTCACGGGGTCCGTTCCAGTCGAACGACGTACACATCATGGCCTCGGGGAAGTCAAAATTGGGCAGGTAATCAGTCCACTGGCGTTGTCCCTGCACGCCTCCGAGGATCGCATTGTGGCCCAACGCCTCCTCCTTGAAGCCCAGTTCTTCGAGCTTCGGATTGCCATACATCAGGTCATTGATGATCAGCATGTTCTTGACTGTAAATTCCCAGTCTTTGTCCTTCTCTGCCCTCGTCTTCACATTCTGCGGCATGTTGTAGTCCTGACCTTCGTTCACCTTGCAGTATCTCTCCACCCAGTCCATGGCTTTCTGATACTCCTCGTGATCGTAGATGCCCAACTCGACGCGTCGCAGTATCTCTACGAGATCCACGTATTCATTGCGAATGCCTAAGTAATCCTGGAAGAAGTCGGGATCAATGGTGCTTCCCGCGATACCCATACACGGTCCGCCCATGCTGAGGTAGCTCTTTCCGCGCATCGTGGCGACTGCTTGCGCAGCCCGCGCAAAGCGCAGGATCTTCTCCGAGACATCTTCGGGGATCGTGTTGTCCGTCACATCCTGCACGTCATGACCATAGATGCCGAAGGTCGGGAGGCCTTTCTGCGCATAGGCAGCCAGCACGGCAGCCAAGTAGACAGCACCCGGACGCTCCGTTCCGTTGAATCCCCAGACGGCCTTGGGATAATAGGGATTCATGTCCATCGTCTCGGCGCCATAGCACCAGCAGGATGTGACGCTGATCGAAGAGCCTACGCCTTCGCGCTCGAACTTCGCGGCACAGGCGGCGGCCTCGGCCACTCTGCCGATCGTTCCGTCAGCAATCACGCACTCCACCGGCGAGCCGTCGCCGTTGCGCAGGTTGCTGCTGATCAACTCGGCCACAGCCTTCGCCAAGTTCATGGTTTTCTCTTCCAAGCTCTCGCGCACGCCACCCTGACGCCCATCGATGATGGGACGGATGCCGATTTTAGGATAATTCTGTTTCATAGTCAGCAATTAATTAGTTAAACGATTAGTATTTGTGATTTTTAAAAGATAGGTCAAGAAGAAACCCACGACGAAAATGACCATCGTACCCAGCACGATCGCCAAGTATTCATGGACATGAACGCCCGGCAGACCAAGCGGTTCGGCTAACGAAATCCATGCAATGACGATCACGCCGCATGTCACTGCCACGATCGCATGGATCTTTCCGGCTCTGCGGGCACAATAGCCCAAGAGGAACAGACCTAGCATCCCGCCGCTGAAAATGGAACTCAGCGTCCACCAGGCATCAATGATGCTTTCCACACTCAGCATGGCAATGGCCACGATGATGCCCAAGACACCGACGCCGATGCTGGATCCTTTGAGCACGAGAACATCTCTGCGGTCGCTGTGCACCTTTGTGAAGGGTTTCACGTAGTCGGTCAGAATGATGGTCGAAGCACTCGTGATGCTGGTCGCCACCGTGCTCATGCCGGCCGCAAAGATCGACGCAATGAGGAGTCCACGCAGTCCGACGGGCAGCCCGTTGACAATAAAGTAAGGGAAAACATAATCGGGTTTGGCGGCAATAGCTGCCGGGAGCAGGCCGGGGAGAATCGTATAGTAGGAATAAAGTGCCGTTCCGATCAGGAAGAAAAGTGCCGAGACAGGGATGAACAGGTAGCCTCCGAACAAGGCGGAGAAGCGGGCAGCCTTCATGTCCTTGGCCGTATGGTAGCGCTGGACATAGTTCTGGTCGATGCCATAGTTCTGCAGATTGATGAATATACCATAGATCAGGCAAATCCAGAAGGTGCTTGTCGTCAACTCGCCGCTGAAGGATCCCAAGGAGAACTTATTGCCTTCGGGCGAATGGATGGCCAGTTCGAAGAGCTGACCGGGTCCTTGAGGCATGTTTACAAACAGCAGGATCAGACAGAACAGCGCGCCGGCGATGAGGATGAAGCCCTGGATTGCATCCGTCCAAATGACAGCCTTGATGCCGCCCAGCATGGAATAGATGATGATGGCCACACTGGTTGCGATGATCACTGCATGGATGTTCCACCCCATCAGAATATACATCGGAACCGCAAGGAGATAAAGGATCGAGCCCATCCGCGCGATCTGAGTCAGCAGATAGCAGGCTGAGGCATAGATACGTGCCCACACTCCGAAGCGCTCCTCTAAGAAGGCGTAGGCCGAGACACTGCCGCTACCACGGTAGAAAGGTACAAAGTATTTCGCCGCAAAATAAGAGGCGATGGGGATGGAGAGACTGAAGACGAAAGCATTCCAATTGCCTGCGAACGCCTTACCGGGATAACCGATGTAGCTGATGGAACTTACGTAGGTGGCAAAAATAGACATTCCGACTAACCAACCGGGCAAAGAGTGACCGGCGGAGGTTAACTCTTCGGCCGACGCACCACGTTTCCAGAACGAACATCCAAAGACTACGACACCTGCGGTGAACAGTAGAAATATGACAAAATCAATGGTGTTCATTTAAAAAAGCAGTTTTCCGTCCTGAATAGGCAATGCCTCTAAGGCGGCCTGAATCTTCATCCGTTCGGGCGGATTGAACTTATAGAACGGCGGAGCCACATAATCATCCCTGATGACTCCCAACAGGGAGAGGGCACACTTGAGCCCTTTCAGATAGCTCGAACCATGCCGGCCGACCGTGTAGATCGTATCGCTGATCTGCATGATGAACTGCTGCAGACGGTTCACACGCTCCAAGTCGCCTTTTCGGGCGGCATCATACATCGCCACATAAAGCTCCGGAAACATGTTCGCACCACCGTTGATGCCGCCGTGGGCACCCATCAGGACGCACTGGGCGGTCATCTCTTCCGGACCGCAAAGCATGGAAAAGTCGGACCGCGAGCGCATTTTCCACATCACAGTCTGGAAATACGTGCCATTGGCCGAACTGTCCTTGAAGCCCAGCACACGCGGATTGGCTGCGAGACGGGCCACGGTCGAAGGCGCAAAACTGACCTTCACATGGCTGGGCATGTTATATAGATATAGCGGCAAGGGCAGCTGCGGAATGAGGTCTTCATAAAATTCGGCAAGCTCGGGCTGCCCTGTCGCTGCATAATAAGGCGGCGCCGAGACGACCGCAGTGGCTCCGCAGTCGGCCGCCTTGCCTGCTAACTTGATGCTTTCGACGATGCTCGTATCCGAGATACATACCAGCAGGGGCAGCCGCCCGTTGTTGATCCGACAGGACTCGCGTATCATCTGATAGCGCAGGTCATAGCTCAGGCTCTGCTCCTCACCTGTCGTGCCGAGCACGAACAATCCATTGACACCCCCTGATATCAGATGCCCGATCAGGTTTTCCAAGCTCTCTACGTCGAGGGTCTCACTGTCTTTCAAAGGCGTCACCAATGGCGGGATGATCCCACTCAAGGGCAGCCGATTCACGTCAGTCATGATTTGTAGTTTGTAGTTTTGATCTGTTCAGTCAATAGAATGTGTGAGCGGCAGATCCTCAGGATCTGTCCGGCTCACTCTCTACATCCACATGGTCCGGCAAGTGGAACTGGTAGCTCTTGTTGAAGACATCCTTTACCTTGTTGATTTCAACGAAGGTCGTGCCGCCGCCTTCACCAAAGCTACCGCTCAAGTAGGCTATCTTGTCCTCCTCACCTACGTAGCCTTTCTGGCGGAGCATACGCAGGGCCGCATAAAAGACGGCCTGCCCGGTGATCTGCTCTTTCTGATAGACCGGGATGACGCCATAAGAGAGGTTCAGCCAGCGCTGGGTTTTCTCCTTGTAACATATCGCGAGGACGGGAACGGGACCACGGAAGGAGGACAGGGCACGTGCCGTACGGCCGGTCTCACTGTCGGTGATGATGCCCTTCACACCCAATTTCTTGGTGGCATCGATGGCGGTCTGGGCCAAGAAAAGACGCTGTTCCATCTCCTCGCAGCCTTCCAAGGGATCGATATCATTGGCTGTCA
Source organism: Prevotella sp. (assembly GCA_022778905.1). GTDB lineage: Bacteria > Bacteroidota > Bacteroidia > Bacteroidales > Bacteroidaceae > Prevotella. The sequence goes on from JALFRV010000138.1 coordinate 8,729, forward strand.
GCTTGTCCTGCTCGGCCTGCTCGGCAATGCGGGCCATCGTCTGGACAGCCTCAACGGGATACTTCCCGCTGGCTGTCTCGCCACTGAGCATGAGCGCATCGGTGCGATAGAAGATGGCGTTGGCGATGTCCGTCACTTCCGCACGTGTGGGGCGCGGATTGTCGATCATCGTATGGAGCATCTGGGTTGCCACGATCACCGGTTTCTGGCGCTGCACGCACATGCGGATGATGCGCCGCTGGATGCCCGGAATCGTCTCGATCGGGACTTCGATACCCAAATCGCCGCGGGCGATCATGATGCCATATGAGGCGTCGATGATCTCCTCTATGTTGTCCACCCCTTCCTGATTCTCGATCTTGGAGATGATTTTGATGTCGCTCTTGTGCTCGTCCAACATCTTCTGGACGACCTTCACGTCGGCAGCCGAGCGCACGAAGGAATGGGCGATGAAGTCAATATCCAGCTCGATGGCAAGCATGATGTTGCGCTTGTCCTTCTCGGTCAGGGTCGGCAAGTCGATGTGTTCGCCCGGCACATTGACACTTTTGTGGGCGCCGAGCACGCCGTCGTTCTGCACTTGAGCCACTAACATGGGTCCGTTGTTCTCCAATACCTTCATGTCAAGTGCTCCGTCGTCGAACAGCATGTCGTCTCCGACTTTCACATCGCGTGTGATATCGACATAGGAAAGGTTGATGATGTCATGCGAGGAGTCCATTTCGGGGCGCCCGAAGATCTTGACCACGTCTCCCGTCTTATAGCTGATGGGCTCCGAAACGCCCGTTGTGCGGACTTCAGGCCCTTTTGTGTCAATCATTAAAGCGATATGCGGCGACACCGTACGGACATTCTTTACAATTTCCCGGATGCCTTCCTCGGTGGCATGGGCTGTGTTCATGCGAACGACATTCATCCCGGCGAAGAACAATTTGCGGATAAAATCGACGTCACAACGGCGATCACTGATTGAAGCAACGATCTTTGTCTGTTTCATTACATTATATATTATATGTTTATTGTATCGTCATCGGCGCCGCGGGGAATTGATCCCGGCGGCCTTGATGCGGGCTGAGGCGCGAGAGACGCTTGTCAACGGGCTTTCGAGGCATCCTCTCCGCGGTCGGCATCTGTCAGCCATCCCACCGGGTGATTGAGCTCGAGCACTTGGTCTTCGGTCAGTCTGAGCTTCGTACGGAGGGCTTCCGCGTTCATCCCACGACGTGCCACGGTGCCTAATCCCAAAGCTGTGGAGGCCAAATAGATGTTCTGCGACACATAGCCGACATCCATGTGGCCGAAGATGGCACCCGATCCGCGCTTGCCGAACTTGGCCTGATTGCTGACCAGCACCAACATGACGGGAGCCTTGGCGACAGCCGTCTGGCGGTCGGCCACGTCGCTCCTCAAGTCCTCCTCCGTGATCCGGGTGAGCCGGTTGTCCTTGGGGCTCCATAAGAAAGCGCCGTCCGACTTGCAGACATAGATCTGGATGTCCTGCGCGTTGATGGCAGAGGCAGCCGTGATCTTCCCTTCTGCAGGCCGGCTGATGCCCGCGGCGGCCCACAAGAGGTTGGAAAGCGTCGCGTTGTCAATGTCCTTTTCGGCATAGCTGCGAATGGACTTGCGGTTCCGGAGCGCGTCATAGAGCGACATTTTCACACCGAGATCCGGTTTCGGCAACTGTATTTCAGTCTGTGCCAAGGCGCTCATGCCGATCAGGAATGAGGCACCCAATAAGATCATCTTTTTCATGTTGGCCTGTATCATTTGCTGTTTGTCTTTTTCATTGCAAATATACTTTATTTTCTGAAGAAACCAAAGCAAAAGCAATGATTTTATTCCACGAAAGGAAGATATCCCTCCTCCCACTGCGGAATCCGGCCGGTCTCGGATGAAGACGGATTGGAAACGGAAAGCCCGATGAGCCGCACGGGGTGGAGGAAGGAATAGTCGACCTGCCGGAGGAGCTGCTTGGCGAGCGGCAGAATCTGCTCCTTCTTCCGGAGCACCTGCCGTTGGGTCAGGCTGCGGGTGACCTGCGTGAAGTCGGCATACTTCACCTTCAGCACCAAGGTCTTTCCTTCAAACCCGGATTTCCGCAGCCGTTCGACCAGCTCGAGCGTGATATGGTAGAGCTCGATGGTAACGGCAGCCATGGTGGAGATATCCTCCCGGAACGTGCGCTCGCATCCTACGGACTTTCTGACCCATGTCGGTTCGACCGGCCGATCATCCACACCGCGGGCGAAATCATAATAGACCCGCCCCATCTTACCAAACACCTTCTCGAGGTGCTGGCGTGAGCAGTCACGCAGCTGGGCACCCGTAAAGATGCCCATCCGATGCATCCGGTCGGCCGTCTTCGGCCCTACGCCCCAGAAATCCTCCACGGGCAGCCGGGCCAGAAACGCATCGGCCATGTCGGGATGGATCACGCAGAGGCCGTCGGGCTTACGGTAATCAGAGGCGATCTTGGCCAAAAACTTATTGTAGGAGACGCCGGCCGAAGCCGTGAGATGCAGCTCTTCCCGGATGCGGCTGCGTATCTCCTTAGCAATGTCGACAGCCATGTCCATGCCCCGCTTGTTGGCCGTCACATCGAGAAAAGCCTCGTCGATGGACAAAGGCTCTATCAAGTCGGTGTAATCCTGAAAGATCCGATGCACCTCGGCCGACACCTCGCGATAGTAATGATGGCGGATCGGCACGATGATCAGCTGCGGACAGAGCCGCTTGGCAATCTGGATGGAGAGCGCGGAATGCACGCCGAACCTGCGGGCTTCATAACTTGCCGTGGTGACCACACCGCGCTCCGTGTCAAACCCAACGGCTATCGGCTTCCCTCTCAGCGAAGGATCATCCCGCTGTTCTACCGAGGCGAAGAAGGCGTCCATATCTACGTGTATGATCTTCCGCAGCTCTTTCATCCAAGCAAAGTTAATAAAAATAATCCGAAATGCTTGGCTTTTTCATTTATTATACCTATATTTGTCATATATTTAAGAACTATATGTTTAACTAATACGAATTGCGTTATGGCTTACAAAATCATGGACGTCGAGGGGATCGGCGAAGTTTATGCAAAAAAACTGATGGATGCTGGCATCAAGACAGTGGATGACCTGCTCGAAAGAGGCAAGAAACCGGCTGGAAGAAAGGAATTGGAAGAGGCCACAGGCATCAGCGGCAAGCTCATCCTGACATGGTCAAACCATGCAGACCTGATGCGCATTGACGGCGTAGGCCCCCAGTTCTCAGAGCTGTTGGAAGCAGCGGGCGTAGATACCGTCAAGGAACTGAAGCACAGAGTAGCCGAGAACCTCCAGCCGAAACTCGAAGAGATCAATCTGCAGAAGAACCTCGTCAACCGCGTGCCAAGCGTGAAGGAAGTGCAGAAGATGATCGATCAGGCCAAGGAGCTGCCGGCCGCCATGGAATACTGATCCCTACGGACTTCAGACAACATACAGAAAGCAACTGTTCCCGTCATGGAAGACCTGCGAAGGCGATGGCGGGAGCAGGTTGTGCCGGTTCCTTTTCGATGTGAAAGGAACGGTTATTGCAACTGTTCCCGTCAGATCCGGTTTCCGGAGACGATGGCGGGAGCAGGTTGCAGCCAAGTCTTTTCCGTCACGGAAGCATTACTTCTGTGAGGGGAAGACGATGATTTGTCAATGCCGAATCAATACCAGTGACTTTTTATTGACAGTTCCACCGCAGCCGAAACAATGCGGCCCAAGCCCCCCGTGGAGCCCTTTACCACCCCCTTATTTCCCATGCGCCTGAGCCGGACAAAACATATCGTCCGAGCACAGCATAACTCCGCCCGGCGCAGAGCTATCCTTTCGACAGCCAAGAGCTATCCTTTCGACGGCCAAGAGCTATGCTTTGGGCGGCCCAAAGCTATCATATGCGCAGGCCGGAGAACACCCCCAAACAATCCGCTGTATATCAACAAGTTAAGCCGAAGCCCCGATCCGCCGGACCGAAGCCGTTTTCCGCCCGGCCCGGACGGCAGCGCCGGCCCCTCTTCCCCTGCCCGCTCTCGCGGCCCGACCAAAGATTCCTTGTCCACAAACCGCATTCTTGGCACTGGGATCTGAACGAAATGATTGTATAAAACTTTACAAATAAAACCGGCGCCATCCGCTTCACAAGGCCCCACATGGCGACTATCGAACTTCTAAACGGTTGAGAATTAGGTAGTTCGGCAAAATTTTCGCACCCTTAGCCGCAAAAAAAAGGAAATATATTTTCTATTCACGTAAAAAACTCGTATATTTGCAAGACCAAATGTATGACAAAGTAAAATAACGCAACATTTTAAAACGAACATCAAAATGACCAAGTCTGAAATCATTAGCGAGATAACAGCCAATACCGGCGTGTCAAAAAAGGAAGTGACAGCAGTCGTTGAAAGCTTCATGGAAGCAGTCAAGGACAGCCTGATTGAGCGGAAAGAGAACGTCTATCTCCGTGGCTTCGGCAGCTTCATCATCAAGCACCGCGCCGCCAAGACAGCCCGCAACATCACCAAGAATACGACCATCATGATCGAGGCTCATGATCTGCCGAGCTTCAAGCCGGCTAAAAGTTTTGTCATGCAGATGAAGAACAACGATTGATCAAAACGTATTAACAACATACAATAAACATTTTAAATTCACACAGCTATGCCAAACGGTAAGAAAAAAAAGGGCCACAAGATGGCTACGCATAAGCGTAAAAAGAGATTAAGGAAGAACAGACATAAGAGCAAATAATAGCTCAAACAGTCGTGTTTGGACTGAAGGGCGTGTCAAAGCATCCGTCAGGGATCTCTTGACAGGCCCTTATTTTTAAGTTAAAGTAATAAGGAAATGACCAGCGAAGTTGTAATTGACGTTCAACAGAAACAAATCTCGATTGCCCTGCTGGAAAACAAGAACTTAGTAGAGTATCAGAACGAGCCGAAGTCGGCTTCCTTTTCTGTTGGCAACATCTATGTTGCAAAAGTGAAAAAACTGATGCCAGGACTGAACGCTTGCTTCGTAGATGTTGGTTATGAGCGCGATGCCTTTCTTCATTATCTTGACTTAGGAAGTCAGTTTAACTCTTATGAAAAGTACCTGAAACAGGTACAGAGCGACAGAAAGAAACTTTATCCCTTCTCAAAAGCATCCCGGCTCCCTGACCTGAAAAAAGATGGAAGCGTGCAACAGACATTGCAGGTTGGTCAGGAAGTGATGGTGCAGATTGTCAAAGAACCTATTTCGACCAAGGGACCGCGATTGACTGGAGAACTCAGTTTTGCGGGACGCTTCCTGGTCCTCATTCCATTCGGAGATAAAGTTTCAGTTTCTTCAAAGATCAAAAACGGTGAAGAGCGGGCGCGTCTCAAGCAACTCATCAACAGTATCAAGCCAAAAAACTGCGGCGTCATTGTAAGGACCGTGGCCGAAGGCAAACGAGTCATCGAACTGGATACTGAAATGAAAGTGCTGAACCAACGCTGGGAAGATGCCGTCACGAAAGTACAGAAGACACAAAAACGTCCACAGCTCATATTCGAGGAAACAAGCAGAGCCGTCGCCTTGTTGCGCGACCTCTTCAATCCCAGTTATGAGAATATCTATGTGAATGACGCTGACGTCTTCAAAGAAGTCAAGGAGTATGTCTCACTGATAGCGCCGGAAAAGGCCGAGATCGTGAAACTCTACAGCGGCAAGGTACCCATCTTTGACAACTTCAATGTGACCAAGCAGATCAAGTCCAGCTTCGGAAAGACCATCAACTACAAGCACGGAGCCTATCTGATCATCGAGCACACGGAAGCACTCCATGTCGTCGATGTCAACAGCGGCAACCGGGCACGCTCGGAGAACGGACAGGAAGCCAATGCGCTTGACGTCAACCTCGGCGCAGCAGATGAATTGGCCCGCCAACTGCGATTACGGGATATGGGAGGAATCATCGTAGTCGACTTCATCGACATGAATCTGGCAGAAGACAGGCAGATGCTCTATGAGCGAATGTGCAAGAACATGCAGAAGGATCGTGCCCGGCACAACATCCTGCCGCTAAGCAAGTTCGGCCTGATGCAGATCACTCGCCAGCGCGTTCGTCCAGCCATGGACGTCAATGTTGAAGAAAACTGTCCTACATGTTTCGGGACTGGAAAGATCAAATCCAGCATCCTTTTCACGGATCAGCTCGAAGGGAAAATTGACCGACTAGTCAACAAGATCGGCATTAAGAAGTTTTATCTGCACATCCACCCCTATGTCGCGGCCTATGTCAATCAGGGAGTCGTCTCTCTGAAGCGAAAATGGCAAGTGAAATACGGCTTGGGCGTGCACGTGGTTCCATCTCAGAAGTTAGCCTTTCTGCAATATGAGTTTTACGATGCTAAAGGCGAGTTCATCGATATGAAAGAAGAGATAGAAACAAAATGACATCAAAGCGGCGGATGAAGCGTTCTCAAGAAAGAACATTCATCCGCCGCTTTCTATATACAACAGCGGTCAGTGACCGGCAGATCATGAAGCCGTCTGTCCCTTACAGGATCATTAATAAGGTGGACAGACAACTCCGGGCCGGCTATTGGACAACTTTGAATCTTATTCGGAACATACGTTCCTTCTCGTCCCAATTCGTTCCGAGCAGCTCGAAACGCCCGATCTGAGATGTGGAGCGCACATGCCGGCCGATGCAAGGACAGACATCGAAGTCACCGATGCGCACCAAGCGGATCGTATCAGAAGCATCTTCCGGGAGCCGATCAATCCTGATGCCTTCGGGGAGATCATCCTTATGGACATATTCGAACGTCACCGGCAGGTCGGCCTCTATCAGCTCGTTCATCCTCCGCTCAATCGCTTTCTCCTCTTGGCGTGTCGGTTTATGGTCAAGCAGATAGCTGATCTTGCTCTTCTTACGCTCTATGTGCGCATTTCGGCTACGCTCACAGCCAAACAGCCGGATCATCACCTGATTGAGCAGATGCTCAGCCGTGTGGGCGGGCGGGAACTCTTCCTTGTTATGATCATTGAGGATCACGTCTTTTTCTGCCATTTTGGTATTGAATTTTATGATCCTTCCAGTGAAAGGACGTATTTCCAACTGTACGGTATCATCACGTTTCAG
>JALFRV010000143.1 GCA_022778905.1 Prevotella sp.
GACCATGGCATGCCGATGTGTTTTTATATGGGTACCCGAGAATCCTTTGGCAGCTGCTGGAACAACGTGATGGCTGCGACAAGTTTCGTTGACTCTTATGAATACAGGGATGGACGGCCGTTCAACTGGGACGACTGGTTCCCAGGCCTGACAACCGACAACCACGTGAAGGTGGCCACCTTCAGGGCTACGCTCAAGGACAACAAAGTCACCCAGTATCCTGCAGGAAAGACAAAGCTCCTTGAGATGTATGAGTTGCGTGACCCGCGGATGAAGTCAACTTTCATTCTGCCCTACACACGTTATAACGGTTGGTTCGCCAATGCACCGGAGGATTGCGAGTATGTGATTGCGAAGGCTGTCAATAGCGGCAATGGTTGTATCCGTGTCAATGGCAACTATGAAGCCTATTTGTGGCGTAAATTTGTTCCGGAAGGTAATATGGGAGGCGCAATCAATAACCGTGAAGACACGCCGATCAACTTCCCGCTCATCCGCTATGCTGATGTGCTCCTCATGTTGGCCGAATGTCAGAATGAGTTAGGGGACATCGACGGAGCGGTCAAGCTGATCAACCAGGTCAGACAGCGTGCAGGAATGCCCGGCATAAACAGTGGACCCGAGTGGCTTAAGGCCACGACGCGCGACCAGGTGTTTGAGCGCATTCGCCATGAGCGTGCCGTTGAACTCGCCGCGGAAGGTCACAGCTTCAGCGATATGAAACGATGGGAACTGCTTGAGACACTGAACAACAGAAACGAGTGTGACATCACGGGCACCAAGCGCTATACGCGGGTCGTCACCAAGCGAGATTATCTGTGGCCGATACCGGCGGAAGAAATCGAGAAAAACGATAAATTAGAACAAAATCCTGACTGGTAAACAAACTATGGACCAGTCGCCTTGCGGGGGCAATGAGCCCGCGCAGGGCGATTATATATATAAGGTGTAACCTTGAAATCATAAAGAAACTTAGTGAATCTATGGCAAGAAGAGTGTCTAAATGGATGCTGATGCTCGTCCTGACGTGCTTTGCGGTCGGACCGGCACAGGCTTATGAGAAACGCGACCTGCTCAAACGGTTAGCCGACGAGAGCCAAGTGAAGCAGTCGCTGGTGATGAACCAGGCATGGGTACCTTATCCGGCCTATGCCGACCGCGACGGGTGGAAACGCCTGCTGGGCGACTGCCGCGAGCCCGTCATCCGCGCCGCAGAGCGCTATATAGGCTATGACTGGGTCGTGGTCAAGGCCACTGACTACATGGAATATGAGAAGTCGGGCAGCCGGAACATCATGCAGGACCCCAACAACAAGAACACCGCCGCCTTCAGTTCGATGGTCATTGCCGAGCTGGCCGAAGGCAAGGGGCGCTTCCTCAATGACATTGTCAACGGCATCGTCTACTTCTGCGAGATGACGAGCTGGGCTGAGTCGGCGCATCTGGCCGCTTATCAGAAGTCGAAACGCGCGCTCCCAGACTACCGTGAGCAGATCCTCGAACTTCATCAGGGAGGCAAAGCGCAGCTCTTGGCATGGACCTACTACTTCCTGAAAGATCAGCTCGACCGCGTGGATCCCGTCATCGCCCTCCGCCTGCGCCACGAGTTGCAGAAGCGGGAGCTCACGCCCTACCTGCAACGTGACGACTTCTGGTGGATGGCAACCAACTGCAAGCCGGGCATGATGGTCAACAACTGGAACCCATGGTGCAACTCCAACGCGCTGCTATGCTTCATGCTGCTCGAGAACGACCGTGACGTGCTCGCCCGGGCCGTCTATAAATCCATGTCCTCCGTGGACCAGTATCTCAACTATGTAAAAGGTGACGGAGCCTGTGAGGAGGGACCTTCCTACTGGGGACACGCGCCGGGCAAGCTCTTCGACTATCTCTCGGCCCTCTCGATGATCACCGGCGGACAGCTCTCCCTCTTCTCCCATCCGATGGTGAAGGCCATGGGCGAATACATGGCCCGTTCATATATCGGCGACGGATGGGTGGTCAACTTTGCCGACGCGTCCGCCCGGGGCGACAACAACGCCTCGCTGATCTACCGATACGGCAAGGCCGTCGGCAGCGAGGTCATGATGGCGATGGCCGCCGACCGCTATCGCGAGATGCCGGAGAAGCTCCCCGCCAACTGGCTCGACTTCTACCGCGAGTTAGAGAAGGTGCGGGTGATGCCGCTGCTGGCTGCCGATCGGGGCGGCTACCGAGCCCCCTCGTTCACCTGGTATCCCGAGACGGAGTTCTGCTACCTGCGCACCGGCCGTGCCTTTCTGGCCGCCAAGGGCGGGTTCAACAACGAAAGCCACAACCATAACGACGTCGGCACGTTCATGTTATACTTTGACCGGAAGCCGCTCATGATCGATGCAGGAGTAGGAACTTACACGCGCCAGACCTTCAGCAGTGAGCGTTACAAGATCTGGACCATGCAAAGCAACTACCACAACCTGCCCATGATCAACGGCGTACCGGAACAATTCGGCACCCGCTTCAAGGCTTCCGGCACCAAGGCAGACGGCCGGCGGATGACCTTCTCGACCGATATCGCAGGCGCTTATCCCGCCGAAGCCTGTGTCAGGCGATGGGTCCGCAGCTACCAGCTGAAGAAAGACAGGCTGCTGATCAGCGACGCTTTCACCCTCACGGAGGCCAAGGCGCCCAACCGGATCAACTTCCTCACGCGCGGCGACGTGGACATCAGCTGCAAGGGAACGGTCGCCATCTCGGTCGACGGCATACGGGCCGAACTGGCATACGATGCCAATGCCTTCGATGCATCGGTAGAAACCGTGGCACTTGAAGACACCCGCCTCTCCAACGTATGGGGGCCGCAGCTCATCCGTCTGTCGCTGACGGCCAAGGCGAAAACGGTTTCCGGCCAGTACCATTACGAGATCCGCGTGAAATAAGCCTCCCGTCTGCCTTCCCCCTAAGCCCGCTCCCGATGGCTTTGATGGGAGCGTAGCAGCATAAGGACGGACCCGATGACCGTAGGGGCGGATCGGTGTGTCCGCCCGCAGGCAATGGTCTTTCAGCCCGTCAGATATATCTTGGAATGCAGCGTGCTGCCCAACGCCCCCTGCGGGCGGATACGCCGATCCGCCCCTACGTTGGGAATGGGGATTTAACATGGATGGCACGCCCCCTGCGGACGGATACGCCGATCCGCCCCTACGTTGGGAATAGGGTTTTAACATGGATGGCACGCCTCCTGCGGACGGGCACAAGGCCCGCCCCTGCATTCCGTCGTGGAATGAGCAAATGAGCACATTGTCCCCCCTTGACGGATGTGCCGATTCGGTCCTGCAGGAACTGCGGTTTCGGCATACGTATCTTCCGCTCCGCGCAGAGCTATCCTCCGGGGCGCCGAAAGCTATGCTTTGGGCGCCCCGGAGCTATGCTTTGGAGGGCCGAAAGGATAGCTCTGCGAAGGGTGTATGTATGTTGCTGACTTTCAATTGGTTATATTTTTGAAAATCAAGGTGCTTCGGACGAGGCGGGGAAGATGCTGAAAGCCTTGAGCGCAATCACGCCCAAGGCTTCGGAGAGGGTGCGTATGGGGGTGCTGGAACGACCGTTCAGTCAACAATCAACTGGTTGCCGTCCTGTCTGACCTTGACCTTTCCCATGCGGTTGATCATGTCGAGGAGATTGCGGATGCCGGCATTGCGCTCGGCGATGAAATGTGTTTTGTAGTGCATGGCTTGCTGATTGTTGAAGATAACGGTGAGGTTGTAGTTCTTTCCGATAGCTTCCAGAATTTCTTTCAGGTCCATGTTGTCGAAGTAGAGATAGCCGTCGCGCCAGTTGGTGTAGGGCTCTACGTCGACTTCCTGCGTGCTGATGCCTTCGCTGCTGACGGTTGCCTGCTGTCCGGGGATGATGCGCTGGCGGTGGTTGGCATTGGATATCTCGACGCTTCCGGTGATGAGCGTGACCGAAGTGCCGTGTTTGCCTTCGGTGTTGATGTCAAATTCGGTTCCGAGCACTTTGGTCTGCGTGTCGTCGGTGATGACGATGAAGGGGTGGGCGGGATCGTGTGTGACTTTGAAATAGGCTTCGCCCTTGAGCTTGACGACGCGTGCGCCGTTGATGGTCTGCTGTGCAAAGGTCAACTGACTGCCCGTGTGGACATAGGCGATGCTGCCATCGGGGAGCGTGATGTCGGCACTTCGGCCATAGGGAACGGTGAGTACGATCCGGCTGGTCTCTGCATTGGTGAGCGCATAGTCTTCGGGCGAGAGGACAATGCGGTTGCCTTTGCCTTGGCGTGGCACGTTGGTGGTCTCGCCGTCGGTGACGGTCACGGGTTCCTGTTTCTGTGCGACGAAGACGGTGCCGGGCGCTGTGGCAGGCGCAGAGGGGCGGTTGGGGAGGAAGACGAATGCCAAGACGGCCGCGGCGGCCATCAGTGCGGCTGCTGCAAAGGCGACGGTGCGATGGCGGCGAGGATGCTTGTCGGGGTCGGTTTCTGTAGCCATTCGGTCATGAAAAGTCTGCAGGCAGGCTTCTACGTCGATCGGTTGCTGCTGCTTGCGGAGCACGGTACGACAGTCGCACAGTTGCTGGAAGCTCTCATGCAGCTGCTCGTTGTCTGCGTCTACAGTGCCCTGCGGGCCTCCGTCGCGCTGTTCCATCAACTCGAGTGCCTGCAGCTCGATCTCTTCTATGGTAAGTCTGTTGTTGTCCATCATGATGTTTCACAAGTAATACGTATTAATAATGAATAAGGTTACACTTGGGATGTCTTTTATTGTTCATAGTGTCCATTTTCGTTCGCGGATCATCCTGAGCGCCCTGACCATGTGCTTTTTCACGGTGCTGACGCTGATCTTCATCTCGTCGGCTACCTGCCGGTATTTCTTCCCGTCCACATAGCAGGCCACGAGGATGCTCCTTGTGGGTTCGCCGATGCCGTCGAGCACTTTGGCGATGATGCGCTCGTGCTCCTCCTGCTGGTCGTATTCGCGCGCGTCGATGTAGATTTCGCTGTGCGTATTGACAAAGTCGACGTACTGAGCGTGGAGGTTCTGATGCCGCAGGAAGTCGATGCACTTGTTTTTCACGTTAGAGAACAGGAAACTCTTGACCGTGTCTTGATGGACGTCCTCAAAGTTGCGCCATACGCCCTCAAACACTGCGCTGAGTATATCGTGGCAGTCATCGGGATCGGGGATGTATTGGTTGGCGAAATAGAAAAGCTGTCTGTAGTACAGTCGGAATATTTCGTCAAAGGCTTTCTCGTCTCTCATCTTGGCGTTAACAATTGGGTATGCAGCTACAAAGATAGGAAATAAATGTCAAAGGGTGTTCATCCCGAGACCTGGTTTTTTTGTGGAGTGGGATTTTCGGACGTTCTGTCCGCGGTCCGGATCCCGCTTCCGACCGGGCTGAAAAATGCTTCCGCCACGGCGCAAGGCGGCTTGTGCGGCATGGGCTGCAGGCCGGCGGTGAGGCCGTTTCAGACTGATTGCGGTGAGGGTGCATGTGCTTTCTCTTCATATATATTTTGCGTGTGGCCTTAACTATTATTTTGTTTTATTTCATTTTTTATTTTAAATCGTAACCTTTTCATATTGCCATTCGTATTAAGGGTAAAGAGAGAATTAACAATTATTTAAATCGCTTATGAAAAGAACCACCTTTCTCCTGTTGCTTCTGGCAATGCTGGTGATGGCAGTCATGCCGTCTTCGGCGCAGAATGATGTCCGCCTGAGCATGTCTTTTCGCAATGAGCTGCTTCCGGCCGCCCTGCTCCGGTTGGAAAAGAACTCGAGTTACAAATTCCTGTTCACCTATGACGACCTGTCGAAGTATAGGGTCAATGGTACTGTTCACGATGCCCGATTCTTTGACATTGTCAATTTCCTGCTGAGGGACAAGCCGCTCAGCTACACCGTTGATGGTAAGTTTGTCAACATCACGGCCCGTTCGGATCAACGTGACGGCAAATCCTCGGGCCGTCGGCAGTCCATCGGCGGCTACGTCATTGATAAGGAGACCCGTGAACCGGTCGTGGGCGCGCAGATCAAAGTGGTGGGTACGGACATCATGGCCGTCACTGACCTGAACGGAGCGTTCTCGTTTGAATACTTCCTTTCGCCCGGTTCCAATCTGCAGGTATCATATATGGGCATGCAGACCGTCACCGTTCCTCTGCAGAAGCAGATGCATATCGCGCTCGAACCCGATACGAAAACGATCGGCGAAGTGGTAGTGACCGGTATCTTCAGGAAAGCTAAGGAGAGCTATACAGGATCAGTCAGCACCATCACAAGTGACCAGATCCAGCAATACAGGGGGCAGAACCTGCTCCAGACACTGAAGAATGTGGATGCCAGCATCAACTTTTCCATCGACAATCTCAACGGATCGAACCCGAATAACCTGCCCAATATCAACATCCGGGGCAACTCCTCGCTGCCCATGAGCGTGGAGGAGTTCAATCAAGGCACCAAGAACAATCCCAACACACCGCTCATCATCATGGACGGTTTTGAGATTTCGCTCACCAAACTCATGGACTATAACGACGAGGAAATAGAGAGCATCAACATCCTCAAGGATGCCGCCGCCACGGCAATCTATGGCTCGAGAGGCGCCAACGGCGTGATCGTCGTGGTGAGTCGCCAACCAGAGCCGGGTCAATTACGGGTGAACGTAGAAGCAGGATTGCAGTTAGAGGCTCCCGACCTGAGTAGTTACCATCTCATGAATGCCGCCGAGAAATTGGAGGTGGAGCGCCGGGCAGGCCTCTACGACAAAGCTTACAGCCCAACGACCAACAGCACCCTGTCGGACATTCTGTACAAGCAGGCCTACAACAAGCGATTGCGCACCGTGCTGTCTGGTGTCAATACCGACTGGCTGTCGAAGCCCTTGCGCATGGGCGTGGGCCAACGCTACAACCTCCGACTAGAAGGCGGAAGCAAGGAGTTCCGCTGGGCGGCCGACGCACAGTACAACGACTTGCAGGGAGCCATGAAAGGCAGTGAGCGAAAGAATTTCAACGGAGCGATCACCTTATTATATAAATATAAGAATTTGACCTTCCGCAACTACACGTCGGTGGGTATCAACAACGCCAAAGAAAGTCCCTACGGCTCGTTCAGCGACTATGCCAAACAGCAACCCTATAACGCACCCTACGACAGCGAAGGCAATTTGGTGAAGAGTTTCGAGTCGTTCATCGGCTTTTCAGGCAACATCGAGAATCCGCTCTATAACGCTTCGCTCGGCTCATTCGACAAGAGCAACTACTTGGAACTGACGAACAACTTCTCGGTGGACTGGAACATCCTGCCCGAACTCAACCTGCGTGGCCAGTTGGGAATCACGAAAAACAACAGTGAGAGCGACTACTTCCGTTCGCCCGAGGACACCTACTACACAAGCGGCAATAACAGCTCGGAATATTCGTCGGGCGAAGGCTTCCTGCGTCGTGGTCTCTATCGTTACGGAAACGGCAAGACACTGTCGTACAATGCCGATCTCACACTGTCCTACAACAAGGTTTTTGCCGACGTTCACTCCTTCTATGCCGGACTGAACTGGACGGCCCGCCAGGAAAACGATGACTTCTTCAACAGCGCCTACGAAGGTTTTGCCAGCGATGACCTGGCCAAAATCGCCAATGCACGCCAATATGCCAAGAACGAACTGCCATCGGGCAGCAACTCAAAGATGCGTTATTTCGGCGTAACGGGCAACGTGAACTACACCTATAACAGCAAATACTACATTGATCTGTCCTACCGTGTGGACGGTAACTCATCCTATGGAAGCGCCAAGAAATACGCGCCCTTCTGGAGTACGGGTATCGGTTGGAACCTGCATAACGAGTCTTTCCTCAAAGGCAACAGTGTTATCAACATGTTGCGGCTCAAGGGTTCGTATGGCGAAACGGGCGCTGCAAGCGGTGCTTTGGAAACCGACGCCTACACTTATTATACATATGTGACCGATAATCGCTACATGAGTTGGATGGGCGCAGAGCTTGGCGGCTTCGGTAACAGCCACCTGAGCTGGCAGACGACTAAGGAAATGAATATCGGTACGGAGTTCGGACTGCTTAACAACCGCGTCAAGGGCACATTTGAGGTCTACACCAAGCGCACGAACAACCTGCTGTCCTCAATGGACATGCCTCTGTCGATGGGCTTCGCGTCCTATCGGGCGAACATCGGAGAGGTGAAAAACCACGGTTGGGAAGGTTCTCTGCAAGCCTATATCATCCGCGATCAGGCCCGTAAAATCAATTGGATGATAGGTGGTCAGCTCGTTTACAACAAGAATGAGATAACCCGTCTATCACAGGCCATCAAGGACCAGACCGAAGCCTACATGGCCAAGGACGCCGATGACGATGACGCCACGGGTATACAGAACCTCTTCTATGAGGGCAAACCGCAGAATGCCATCTACGCCGTCAAGTCTCTGGGGATCGATCCGAGTACTGGCAAGGAGATATTCCTTGATCGGGACGGCAATATCACCGACCTGTGGAAGGCCTCGAATAAGGTCTATTGCGGAAGCGCTGATCCGCTCTATCGGGGAAATATGAACACCATGTTCCAGTGGGGTAATTTCACTTTCAATGCCTCTTTCGCCTACTATTGGGGCGGCAAAATGTACAACGCCACCCTCCGCGACCGAGTGGAAGTGAGCCGCTACGACATTCAGAATCAGAACGTGGACGAGCGTGTGCTCAACGAGCGCTGGTATGAGGCCGGCGACATCGTTTTCTTTAAGAAACTGAGCAACCAGACGTCGAAAGCCACGTCACGCTACGTGATGGACAACAATGTACTGGAACTGCAGAGCGTCAGTCTGCAATATAAGCTCCATAGCAACTGGCTCATGAATCACTTCAAGTTGCAGAGTGCCATCTTTGCCATCAACATGAACGACCTCATCCACTGGGGTTCTATCCGCATGGAACGAGGCACCGGTTATCCCTATGCCCGCAACATTCAGGCCAGTGTTAAACTACTGTTCTAACCCAAGTAAAGCAATTATCATTATGAAGAAATATATCATTCCGTTCATGGCGCTTACTCTCTTGACGACGAGTTGCAGCGACTGGCTCGACGTTCGGGGCGAGAATATCCAGAAAGAGCAAGACCAATTTGACAACTACAAGGGCTTCCGCGATGCCCTGACGGGTTGCTACATGACAATGGGTAGCACCAATATCTATGGTGAGAAACTCACAATGACTGACATCGAGAACTTAGCCGGCTTGTGGAACTGCGACGACAACGAAGAGAGCATACCCCTACAGTATGCCCTAACTAACCACCAGTACACCAAGGACAAGGCCCGCGAAGCCATCAAGGCCATCTACGGTGGTCTGTTCAAGACCATTTCGTCGGCTAACGTGCTGCTGAAGAACCTCGACGAGAAGGGCGGCAACATCCCCAGTGCGCAGAACCGCGACATGATTGCAGGCGAAGCCTATGCCATCCGCGCCTATTGCCAGCTTGACGTGTTGCGCCTCTTTGGCCAAATGCCCAAGAATGGTACAAAGACTGTTTCATTGCCTTACTCCTATACGACGAACATTGGCGACATGCCGACCTATTACGACTATGCCGCCTACGTGCAGAACCTGACCAGCGACATCGAGAAAGCCGAAAGTCTGCTGAAGAGCAGTGACCCCGTGATGAAGAGTTCGTTCAGCAACCTCAACACCACTTCGAGCGTCACGCAAGACGATTTCCTCAATTTCCGCCAGTCACGTCTCAACTACTGGGCCGTCAGAGCACTGCATGCCCGCATGGCTCTCTACATCGGCAAGACTGACGAGGCCCACCGGATAGCTGTGGAAATCATCAACGCGACAAACAGCGACGGTACACCGGTTATCCAGCTGAGCGGTATCAAGGATCTGCGCAACGGCTATAACGCCCTACCTGGTGAGACCTTGTTCTATCTAAGCAAGTATGACGTGAACACCTATGCCAACAAACTGCTTATCGGGGGACTGAGCACGCAGGCCCGCAACTACCATTATCTGCTCTCCGACACCCGACTGAACGAACTGTTTGCTTCGATTCCAGGGGCCACGGCGTCGCACAACCGCTACATGAACCTGTGGAACCGAACGCTCAAAAACCCGTTGAGCCAACCTTTCGCCGGCCTGAAGAAGTACTGGTTTGACGAGAGCAAGGCCTCGGCTTCCCAGCTTATGACAAGCCTACAGATTGTTCCCATGCTGCGATTGAGCGAAGTTTACCTCATCGCCATGGAGACCAGTCAGTCGCTCGACGAGATATTGTCGCTTTACAAGACCTATATGACCGACCGTGAGTACACGCTCTACACACCGTTCAAGTCAATTGATGAGGCCAAAACGGAGATGTTAAACGAGATTCGACGCGAACTAATCGGCGAAGGGCAGATGTTCTATGCCTACAAACGCCTGGGGCTGAAGACTATCAAGTGGAGTGAGAAGCAGATGGCAGACGACGATTACATCCTGCCACTGCCCTCTTCGGAATATGATCCTAATCCAACTAAAAAGTAGAACATATGAAAAATATCATTAATATGGCCTTGACGGGCTTGTTCTTGCTAACCGTCACAGCCTGCGAAAAGGACTTAGAACTGTTCAACGACCCCATCTGCCGGCTCAACTTCTATTACCAGGAGATTGATAACACCGCCGACTTTAAGCCACAGTATGCCAATTCGAGCTATTCATTCATCTATAAGGGTAGCGACTTGAAGCGCGACACGGTCTGGGTTATCGTGGAATCGATGGGCAAGCTGGCCGACCAAGACCGCCCCATCACGCTGGAGCAACTCGACACTACTGCCATCATAGCCCAGCCGGGCGTGCACTACGTAGCCTTCGACGATCCAAGTCTGGCCAAATACTACGTTATGCCGGCCGATAAAGCTCGTACCCGTCTGCCCATCGTCATTCTCCGTGACGCCTCGCTGAAGCAGGAGACCGTCGTATTGAAGTACCGCATCAAGGCCAACGAGTTCTTCTCGAACGGCTATGATGTGCTTCAGACACGTTCCCTCTCCATCACCGACATGCTAGCTGAACCCGCCTACTGGAACAAAGGCTATCCGATGTACGGCAGCTACTACTCGCTGCGCAACTTCATCGGAAACTACGGCGTGGTGAAACATCAGTTCATGATCGACACGACGGGCAAAGCATGGGACGATGACTTTATTGAGCAGCTCATCACGGGCGACTCCAACTACTTGAACTACATCATTCAAAAACTCACGACGGAACTGGTCAAGACCAATGAAGCCCGACAGGCGCAGGGGCTTGACGTACTGAAAGAGGCCGACGGCACGGTCGTTTCCTTCGAAAGCATGTACGATGACTAAACAAGAGAACATCAATTTTAGGATGATTATTAAAGAAACAAAACTATGAAGATAAAGAATATAGCAGTTCTATTGGCCTGCCTGGCCACCACTGCGCTGACAGGTTGCTTCAGCGACGACAGTTCTTTAGGGGGCAACAGCGTGAGCGATATCACCATCAGTGGTATAGAGGACGCTTACACCACCACGGCCTTTGTCGGCGAGCACCTTAAGATAGCACCCAACGTGGAGTCGGACTATGCCGAGAACGACCTTTCCTACGAGTGGATGCTCATTAACGACAAGACTGGCACGCTTTCGGCAGCCGGCGATACCATCCAACCCATCATCATAGGACACGACAAGAGCCTCGACTACGAGGTGGCACTGTCGCCCGGAACCTACCAGATGCGCTTCATTGCCCGTAGCAAGAGTAATAATTACACAGCCTACAAGTTATCCACACTGACCGTTCAGACAGAGTTTTCGCAAGGTTTCTACATCCTGAAGGAGACTGCCGACGGCAACACCGACATCGACCTACTCAACAGCAAGGGCGGTTTTTCGGAAGATGTGCTCAAGAACGTGGACGGTGCTGCGTTAAAAGGTAAACCACTCACCATGAGCATGGAATACGACATGTGCTACATCAACACCGAAACCGACGCCATGGACAAGGCTAACGCTATTGCCATCACCACTCAGAACAAGCAGATCCTGATGTCACGCACCACCGATATGAAGCCCATCTTCGACAATGGCAACCTCATGTTTGACCCGATGGACGACAGCGAAGTGCCCTACGGTTTCCTCTATACTCAGACCATGGGCCACTATTACTTCTCAACCTCAGGCCTGCGCTATTCCAGCGGCCCCGACTACGAGGGCAATCTGAACAGCGGTAAGTTTTCGGCGCCCCTCTCATCGTTCAAGGGCAGCGAGTTCTATGTGCACGATATTCCTTCCTACGGCGGCGTCTTCGCCTGGGATAAGGAGACCCACAGCCTCATGGCACTCGACTACACAGGCAACGAAAGTCCACTGACCTACAACGACTTGAGTGGCGAAGAGCTGACGCAGAATCTGCAGGGATTCGACTGTCTCTGCGCCGGCTACAATCTGATGAACCGCACAGGCACGGCCATCTTTATCCTTGGTAACGCCACCATGGGCGAACGCTACCTCTATCAGACTCAATCGGGTTTCGGCCAGTTGTATTTGAAGAGCCGCACAAAGGTCAAATCCAATTCTCATCTGGCCACGGCCACGGCCTTCTCGGTCAACGCGTCGAGTGCCAAATATGTGTACTGCGTGGATAATAATAAGGTGTATGCGGCCGTATTCAGTTCCGATGACCTCGACGAAGTGGAGATTCCCGTCAAAGTTGGGGCCGGCGAGACCATCACTTACGTTGGTAACCAGTTTTATTACGACGATTTTAACTACCTCATCATTGGCACGCAGCAGGGTGACAGCTATAAGATTTATATGTACAAGCTCGTGGGTGGTGCACCCGACGGAGATGCTGTAGCCATGGCTACAGGCAAAGGCAAGCTCAAGAGTGTGAAATATCTGCGGTCATCGTTCGACAAAGGCATGTGGGACTGGGGCCTGCTAATGTACAATCCATATAATTAAGACATTGCAATATGAAAAGAATTACATTCATACTGCTGGCTACCGTCATAACTTTGATGGCAACAGCCCAGACCAACTTCCGTGCCATCAGCTACAAGGAGGCGTTAGCCGCCGCCAAGACTGAAAACAAACTGGTGTTCATCGACTTTTTCACCGACTGGTGCGGTCCCTGCAAGCGCATGGCTCGCGAAACGTTTCCCCAAAAGTCGGTGGGTGATTATATGAACGGCAAGTTCGTGAGCATTCAGGTCAATGCTGAGAAGGGCGAAGGCGTAGCCCTGGCCAAGCAATGGAAAGTGGATGCCTATCCCACACTCGTCGTCATCACGTCCGAGGAGGAGGAAACGGGGCGCTGCCTGGGCTTTCGTAGCAGTGGCGCCTTTATCACAGAGCTCGAAAAGATGCGCAATCCCGAACTGCGCACCGACCGGATGATAGCCCGCTACAAGGCTGGTGAACGCGATCCACAGCTCATTCAGGCCTATGCCGCCTATCTGAAAGATTCGCACATCGACACGGACAATACTCGCGAGGCCTATTTCAAGACGCGCGACATGGTGAACAAGATGGTGCAGGATTACTATGCCGGACTCGCCGATGCCCAGAAACGCAGCAAGGAGAACTTCTTCGTCTATCGCTCCTACACGGCTTCGGTGAACGAGGCACCGGCCAAATACCTCGTAGCCAACCGCCAACGCTTTGCACCCGAATTGCGGGCAGAGGTGGACAGCATTATCGGCGAGATCTATAAGATGGAGGTTTACTTCTATCTCTCGGGTGAAAACGCCTATGATGCTGCCAAGCTGAAGACCATCGGCCAGACCGTGAAACAGCTAAAATTAGATAAAAACGGCAGGTTCAAGGCGGCTTTCCTCTTTCTGCAACCACGTGCGCAGAAGCCCGAGGCAATGGCCGAGGCTATTGACAAGCACTTCTATGAACTCGACGACGGATACCAGGCCGGATTGATGGATGGCCTGATGAAGCACTTCAAATCGGCTGACCCCGCCACAAAGAAAATGCTGGCACGCAGCCTACGCAACAAACTGCCCCACATGTCGCTCGAAAGTATCTACACGGCAGTCATGATCATACCTCAACTCGAGGGCCAAACCGGACATTAACAACTGCATTTCAACCCATACAATGAAAAAGATAATCATCGCAATGCTGGTGGCCATGATCCATTTGGGCACACAAGCACAGACCAACTTCCGGTCAATCACGTATCAACAGGCACTGGCCGCCGCCAAGACTGAAAACAAGATGGTATTCATGGACTTCTACACCGACTGGTGCGGACCTTGCAAACTCATGGCGCGCGAGGTGTTTCCACAGAAGTTGGTGGGCGATTTCTTCAACAGTCGCTTTGTCTGCCTCAAAGTGAATGCCGAAAAGGGTGAAGGCATAGCTTTAGCCAAGCAATATAAGCCTACAGCCTATCCCACGTTCATCATCATCACGCCGGGCGAGAAGGAAGTAGGTCGCACGGAAGGCTACCGCCAGGCCGATCAGTTCGTAGAGCACATCAACCAGCTCGTTGATACCACGCTGACGCCGCAGCGTATGAAAGCACTCTATGAGCAGGGCGACCGCAGTCCACGACTTGTCAAAGCCTATGCTGCCAGTCTCATCGAGGAACTGAGAAAACGAAGACACCGCGTGAGTAACTACGCCCAGCGTTTGGCCGAAATTCAGAAGATGGTGCAGGACTACTTTGTCCCACTCAGCAACGAGCAGAAGCTTTCGTCCGACAATCTCTTCGTCTACAGGGCCTACACCAGCCGCACCACCGACCCCGCTGCACGCTTCATGATGAGCCATCGTGGGCAGTTCGGTGCCGATAACGCCCTCATCGACAGCACGCTGTACGCGCTCTACCAGCGTGAGCTGTACGATTACCTCTCGGCCAGCATTGACTACGATGCGCAAGCCTTCGCCCGGTTTGGCAGCGAGATGACGGCGCTGGGCCTGGACAAGGATGCCGCCTACGCCATGGTGGTCGAAATGGTGGAAGCTGCCCAACAGGGCATGGACAGCTATCTGGCAGCCTTCGACCGCCACTTTGCCCAACTGCCTGTAGACTTGCGTTATCCAGCTATGAGCGGTATCGTCAACCGCTACGGCAAAGCCGACAAGGCCACCAGTCGCAAGGCTGCGCAACACATCCGCAACTTCATGCCCGACATGGACATCAATCTGTTATATGCCGCCTCCATGTCTCTTTACGAACTTGAAGGTCCTCGGCATTAAATTAATTCCATAGGTAAGCCATCATGATTTTATTTTATTCCTGCTTGTTCATTTGTTAGCAAGCAGGAATAAATCTATTGTTTACGTTTCTTAGTCTGGACTTTCAGGCCTTGCTGTCGTGATGATTCATTGCATGACATGCTATGATGAAAGCAACAATATTGGTTTTTACCAGTATAACGATTGATTACTGCTGGGATTTTTCGTAGCTATAGTCCTGCATTCCTTGCACTTGCTTATGGAGCCCGCCCACGACTGTTAAAATGCTAAATAATAAGAATTTTTGACGTCAGATTTCACCGTTTCGAAATAAATATCTATCTTTGTAGATTGGAAGATGAAGTAAGAATACATGGAACAGACGTTACTGATATACAATACACTGAGCCGTCAGAAGGAGGCGTTCAAGCCGCTTCATGCCCCCAACGTGGGCATGTATGTCTGCGGGCCGACCGTTTACGGCGAGCCGCATTTAGGCCATGCCCGTCCCGCCATCACGTTCGACGTGCTCTTCCGCTATCTGAAGCACCTGGGATACAAGGTCCGCTACGTGCGCAACATCACCGATGTGGGCCATCTGGAACATGATGCCGACGAGGGTGACGACAAGATCGAGAAGAAGGCAAGGCTCGAACAGCTTGAGCCGATGGAGATCGCGCAGCACTATACCAACAGCTATCACAAGGCCATGGAGGCGCTCAACGTGCTCCCGCCGAGCATCGAGCCCCATGCGACCGGCCACATCATCGAGCAGGAAGAATTGGTGAAGGAGATCCTCGCCAACGGTTTTGCCTATGAGAGCAACGGCTCCGTCTATTTCGACGTAGAGAAGTACGACAAGGTGCATCGCTATGGCATCCTCTCAGGACGCAACCTCAAGGACATCATCAACAACAGCCGCGAGCTGGCCGGGGTGGGTGAGAAGCGCAACCAGGCCGACTTCGCGCTCTGGAAAAGGGCGCTGCCCGAGCACATCATGCGTTGGCCGAGTCCCTGGAGCGACGGCTTCCCGGGCTGGCACTGTGAGTGCACGGCCATGGGGCGCAAGTATCTCGGCCGCCATTTCGACATCCACGGCGGCGGCATGGACCTCGTCTTCCCCCACCATGAGTGCGAGATCGCGCAGGCGGTGGCCTCACAAGGCGACCAGATGGTGCGCTACTGGATGCACAACAACATGATCACCATCAACGGACAGAAGATGGGAAAGAGCCTCGGAAACTTCATCACGCTGGCCCAGTTCTTCTCGGGCGAGCACGAAAGCCTGACCCAGGCCTACGCGCCGATGACCATCCGCTTCTTCATCCTGTCCGCCCACTACCGCAGCACGGTCGATTTCTCCGACGAAGCACTGCAGGCCGCCCGCAAGGGATATGAACGGCTGATGAACGGCATCAGCGATCTGGACCGCGTGACCGTCTCCGATGCCTGCGACGCAGCCACCGGTCAGTTTGTCCGGAGCCTGCGCCAGCGTTGCCATGACGCGATGAACGACGATCTCCAGACACCCCTCGTGATCAGCTATCTCTTTGAGGCGTGCCACCAGGTCAACAGCCTCGTCGACCACAAGGCGCAGATCTGTGCCGAGTGCCTGAACGAGCTGGCCGCCACGATGCGCCTCTTCACCTTCGACCTGCTGGGGCTCCGCAACGAGCAGGGCGGAGGCAACGCAGAGCGGGAAGAGGCCTACGGAAAGGTCGTTGACATGGTGCTCGAACTCCGGGCCAAGGCCAAGGCCGACCGCGACTGGGCCACCAGCGACCGCATCCGTGACGCGCTGGCTGCCGCAGGCTTTGATGTCAAGGACACCAAAGACGGTGTCACGTGGAAGCTCAACCGATAAGCGCCCCCGCGGGCGCAATGCTCCGGCCGTCAGTGACCCCACTGTCGGCAGGCCGGAATGCCGGTTCAGATGCCGGCCCTGCATAAGGAAGGAAACAGCGCATGGTCCCACCGCCATCGCTATCCGTCATACGATATCCTGCCAGCCCGTTTCTCCATGAGGAACGGGTTTTTGCTTCCCTGTGGCCGGCATGGCCCTCCGCGCCGTCTGCAACAGGCCGGCCGCGCGGCCGAAGGCCGTCTCCGGGCTGTGCGAAAAAGCAGTTGGAGCAGTGGGAAGCGATCCCGTCAGCATCAGAAAGCATGGTTCCGGTGGGGCGGAAGCAGGATTGTGAATGGCAGGCAGTAAGGCTGTCTGACGATGAAAGCATTGCCCCTGAAGGGCTTGATTATGGGTACCGGGGGCAAGGAGTCTGGAGACCGGCAGGGAGAAGACCGAAAGTTTGGTCGCCTTGCCGCATTTCTTTTCCCTCTTTTTTTATATCTTTGCGGCGGGAGAACATTCCTCCGGCCGGTCTCTCCGCCGCGTCTGACTGCTTTGGCCTGTCGCCCCGGCCGAATGAACCCACCGAACGATCTAACAAACAAATCATCATTCCGACACATGAAACGCATCTTTTTCCTGTTTTGCTGTCTGCTTTCGGCCACGTGCATCCATGCCTATGACCGGTCATGGGAAGGTATTCATATGCTCACAGCTGCCGATGCGGCGGCCCGTCTGGCTGATCCGCCGGCCGAGTTTGCCAACCATGTCATCTGGGGACTGCAGGGTGACATCACCGACGCGGTGATCCGGCACGATCTGGATTCGATCCGCAGCAAAGGCTTCAAGGCCGTCATCCTCGAACCCGGCTATCACATGCCCCACGCGTATCTGAGCGACGGCTACTTCGCGATGATCCGGCGCATCGTCCGCGAGGCCAAGCGGCGGGGACTGAAGGTGTGGATCATCGACGAAGGCAAGTATCCCAGCGGCTTCTCAGGAGGCAAGTTCAGCCGTGAGCGGCCCGATCTGCGGATGCAGGCACTGGTCACCTGCGGCGAGATCACGGTGGGGCCGGGCGAGGTGATGAAGGACCGGGCTGTGGGAGACAGCGTGCTGAGCGCGGTCGCCGTGAGCCTTTCGGGGCGCGCCAACGTCGTGGTGCCGGTGACGGACCATCGCATATCGTTCCGCGCAGGGCTTGACAGCTGGCGCATCATGCTGGTCCGGGCCGACTTCCGCACGGGTCAGACGCGCTCGGTGGACAGTCCCACGGGCGCCAAGGACACGCGCAACGCACAGATGGACTATCTGAACCCCGAGGCGGTGGATCAGTTCATCAGCTGGACCCACGAGCAATACAAGCGCTACATCGGGACGGAGTTTGGTCGCACAGTGATGGGATTCCGCGGCGATGAGCCTGATTACTCGCACGTGCCGTTCACCCCCTCGATCCTCAAGCGGTTCAGGGAGCTGAAAGGCTATGATGTGACGCCGTGGCTTGCGACATTCTTCGCCCCCTCGATGAGCGGCCGCGAGCGCCGCGTGAAGGCCGATTACTGGGACGTATGGTCACGGCTTTTCGCCGACACGTTCTTCCGCCGGCAGGCCGACTGGTGTCAGGCCAACGGGCTGGCCCACATCACCCATCTCAACAATGACCATGACATGACGCTCTGCACACGCAGTGAGGGCAGCCTGTTCCGTGCACTGAGCCGCGTGCAGGTGCCGGGAGTGGACGCCATATGGAATCAGATCTGGCCCGACACGGTGAACGACTTTCCGAAATTCGCCTCTTCCATAGCCCACGTCTACGGCCGTCCGCGCGCCTTCAGCGAGAGTTTCGCAGCCTATTACAATGTTCCGACGATAGCGGAAGCCAAGTATGTCGTCGACGCACAGCTCGCCCGGGGCATCAACTTCTTTGAGTTCATGTTCTGGTCGGCCAACTCCTCCCGCCCCACATGGATGACGGCCGACGGCATGAAGGGGCTCAACGACTACAGCAACCGCATGGCCTGGCTGCTCGCCTTGGGGCGTCCCGGGGCGCGGATCGCCATGTATTATCCCCAGCAGACACTCTGGTTGGGCAGCGACATGGTGGCTGCGCGGGTGAAGAAGATCACCCATGAACTGCTCGAACACCAGCGCGACTTCGACTATGTCGACGATGACGCGCTCGCGGAGGCCCTCACCGTCGGACCCGGATGGCTTGCGAACCGGAGCGGGCAGCACTATACGGCGCTCATCATCCCCTCATGCGACGTGGTCTCGGCGCGTGCCTGGGAGGTCATCAGGCGCTTCGAGGCGCGCGGAGGGCGTGTGCTCTTCTGGGGCAGCAGGCCCTACTGGCTGAGCAGGAAGACGCTGACAGATCTCACGCCGTTTCCCGATGTCAACGCGGCACATGAGCCCTCGGACAGCTGGACACCCACAGTGGCGGGCGCACTGCCTGCGGAAGTGACGGTCAGCAATCTGCTCCCCCTCGAGCAGCGTGAACGGCAGAAGGCAGGAGAACGTCGTCCGAAGCCTGTCGACGGTACCATGGACCTGCGTTATCAGCATCGCCAATTAGCCGATGCCGACCTCTATTTCATCTTCAACGAAGGCCACAGGAAACAGCATTTCAGGTTCGGCGTCGACCGGATCGGCCGCGCCGAGCGTTGGAGTGCTCAGGACGGCAGCCGCCAGCCCGTCGCCTCGCAGGTGGCTGACGGGTGCACCTGGATCGAGTTGGAGATGGCCCCCTATGAGAGTACGGTCATCGTGGTGAAACGACAGGACAAGTCTTACGACATCACCCGCTACGGTGCCGTGGGCGACGGCACCACTGTCTGCACGGCAGCCATACAGCGAGCCATCGACGAGGCCCACCAGCAGGGCGGCGGTACGGTCGTCGTGCCCGAAGGAAAGTATCTGACGGGTGCGCTGCATGTATCTTCCGGCGTCGACCTCCATCTGCTCCGTGGCGCCCGGATCATAGCTACGGTCAACGAAGCCGATTATCCCGTGACGCCCACACGTTTCGAAGGCATCGAACGGATGTGGAAACCGGCCCTGCTCAATTTCACCGATTGCCCGGGCGTACGTGTCTGGGGCGAGGGCGAGATCGACGGGCAGGGCGTGGCATGGAAAGCCTACACCCAGGGTAAGGACTTCATGCAGACGCACGGCCGGCCCCGTCTGATGTGCTTCACCCGCTGCGACGGCGGTTCGGTGCGCGGCATCCGGCTTCGCGATCAGGCCTCCTGGGGCCTCCATGTGCTCTATACGGACAGCTTTGAGATCAGCGGCGTGGACATCAGGGCTGAGCATTCGATCCCCAGCAGTGACGGGATTGACATCGATTCATCCACGCGAGTGGGCATCCGAGACTGCTACATCGAGGACAACGACGACTGTATCTCGATCAAATCTGGCAAGGATGAGGAGGGCCGGCGCATCGGGCGCCCGTCGGAGGATATCATTGTGGAGCGGTGCCGGTTTGGCTATGGGCACAGCGGCGTGGACATCGGCAGCGAGGTGAGCGGCAGTGTGCGCCGCGTGCTCGTGCAGGACTGTGTGATGGAACGTGGCAACCAGGGCGCCGTGCGGATGAAGTCGCAGCCCAGTCGGGGCGGAGTCATCGAGGACATCACATTCCGCCGCATCCGCCTCGAGCATTCGGCCTCCTTCATGGATATCAACATGCGCTGGCGCATGAAAGGCCTCATCGCCCCCGATGCACCGCAGAAGACGCTCCTGCGCGGCATTCTCATCGAAGACGTGACAGGCACCTGCGATCGCATGGGCGTCATCGTGGGTCTCGAAAGCGATCCGATCACGGACATCACCATGCGCCGCATTCGGGTCAAGGCACGTGAGCCCCTGCGCCTGCAGCATGCAAGTGTGAAGGATTGAGCGACAAGCTGAAAAGAACAGAACGTCGGGACGAGAAGGGCAGGCTTCTGAAAAGGCTAAGACTGTCTTCTGAAAAGACAAGCCCTGAATGGGGAAATGGAAACACCAGCACCCTGAAAAGAAAATCCCGGCCACATGCCTTTGCTGAAACGGAGAAGGCATGTGACTGGGACAGAAGGATGATACGGATGATCCCAAGGCCTCCCATTGGAGGGCCGGAAGATGCTTCCCGATCGGTCATTCGGCCTCAGCTTCACATTTGATCTTGTCATTTCAAGCTTTCCGGCTGCTTTTGTCCGCCCGACAGACCATCTTTCCTGCGGGTTTCCTCATCGCAGCCCGTTACGCTTTCGGATCCCCGACAGGCCATCTGCACTGCCACCGAACAAAAGCAGTTCGGACGCTAATGACCGATCCGGGATTATTGTCCGCTCACGAAAAGGCCATCGCCGTCGATCAGTCCGCGGCGTCGGCCGGCAGTTTACCATTTCACTTTGACGGTCTCTTGTCCTGACTTTTCCGTCAAGACGCTGACGATATACATGCCGTGTCCGTACCCTGCCAAGGAGGTGGACATGCTGTGGTCCGCCAAACGGAATATTTGGAGGGCTTCCCCATAGGCATTATAGACTGTTATCCGGGAACCGCAAGGCGCGGTGACTTTCAGGGTGCCGTCGGCAGTGAGCGACACGACGGCCTTCGCATGCGGATCGGCAACCGTCCGGATCCCCGTCTCGGTGGCATCATAGTCATGGGCGATGGTTAATGGCTGCGTGCCCTCGTAGAAGTTTGAGGCCGCTGTGGCGGAAGGTTTGAACGTAACCGTGATTTTCCGATCTTCACTGAGCTGGGCCCTGCCTTTGATGTTAAGCCGGACATGATCCTTGTTTCCGGTTGCTGTGCCCGTGAGCCCTTCGGGCAAGTTGGCGATGACAAAGTCGGTGTTTGGTGTGAGCACCCCTTCCTTGGCGCTGCCATTGATAATGCTGAAGCGGAAGTCGGCATCGTAATGTCCGTCGGCATCGTAGGGGAAAAGCTCCGCCTTGCTGTCAAGCACGATGCGTGAGACGCTTTCGTCTCTGAAGAACACCTTCTGCAGATTCTTGTCATTCCACAGGCAGGCACGCGACCTGTCCTGCAGGGCGGCCGTCATTCGATCCACCTGTCCTTTGGTGAACATGGACGTGCGCACGTAGCTATAGTTCATATAGTTGGTCCAATTGGTCTTCTGATTGAGGCAGTTCAAGTCGTCAGGACCCATTTGCGGACGGTCCGCGGGTGGCGTGTCGTCCACGTAGTCATTAGGATTCTCCTGCCCGTTGTTGCCTTTCCGGCATCCGTCAGGGAAGACATCAGGATCATAGTCGAACGTATGGGCGAGGTTCAGGAAATGTCCAAACTCGTGGGTAAGCACCCTGCGGAAGTTCTCGTCCGTATTGTCGCCGAGGTAAGCGCCGTTGTAAACCACGCGCGCCAGGTTCCATCTCGTCATCTCCCAGTTGGGATACCAGGAGACGCCGGAGTTGTTGGTGACACCGTCACCATAGAGGTCGTTCATGATGTAGACGTTCATGTAGGATCTGTTGTCCCATGCATATTGCGAGAGATGTGGCGCATTGTAGTTGCCGAATCCGCTTTCCAGGCGATGGAACACGATGCCCGTCGTAGCCTCTCCCTGCGGGCCTTTCTCCGCCAAGCGGAATTCGATGTTCAGAGGGGTGCTCAGCCGATTGAAGAGAGGGTCGTCGTCACCTGACGGCATGGAGCCTTTTGTCAGGCAGTTATAGTCTTCATTGGTGCGCCGGAGGGCGTCTCTGACTATTTCGCGTGTGACGGCTTTGCCGTTGAAGTCAGTGCCGAAGATGTGGAAGACCACAGGGATGACAAATTTGTCCGAGGCCGCCGCCCGTGTCAGTCCGTCTGTTTGCAGTTTCCCGGGAGCCTGATGGACCCGGCAAGGCAATGGGTAATCCACAAGTTCCTGTCCCTCAGAGGGGATCCAGAACGTCAGCAGCAAGGCCAAGAGGTATTTTCTATTTCTCATGATGTTTTGCTGATTCGTCGTTGTGTGATGATTTAGGCGGGAAGAGGAGTCCCTGCTTCTTTTTTCCATAGTCTTCATACAGGAGCAGGAGATGGGCTGCGCTCCAGCTGAAATGAGCTGCCTGGAGGCCCTGGCCCGTGAATGTGTCATAGTTTTCATAGATGGGCGCGGATCCCGTCAGCCCCTGCAGGCGGTCGAAGACCTGCCGCGTGTAGCGGTCGGCCTCGTCGGCAAGGCCGTATTCCCGGAACGCTTCGATCCCGTAGTAGGTCTGGTCGAGCCAGATGGGGCCTCTCCAATAACCGTCGGCGCTGTACTTCGGATTGTCGGCGGCAATGGTGGGGAAGGGGATGAAGGTGGAGAACTTGGCCGGATCCTCGAGGAGCGCCCGCGCCTTGGCAAACTGCCCGGTGGACGCGATGCCCACCCAGAAGGGCAGATAACCCTCACATCCCGGCTCGCGGACAAAGGAACGGTCGGCCAGTTTACGGTCGCAGAACCAGCCTATGCCGTCGTCAAAGAACCAGTCGGCTATCTTCCGGCGTTGGTCCGGCATGTCGAAGCGTTGGCCAAGGATAGCTGCAAATTTCTTTAGCAGCGTGTATTCAAGGGCAAGATACCCGTTGAGGTCCACGCTTTCCTGATTGATGCTCCACGCATTCTTCCCGTTTCGAATCATCGCAGCTCCGTCAAAGCGGATGGCGTTGTCCATTCCGCTCTCCCAGGCGGCTGCTTCCAGCGTGCCGTCCGTGGATCCAAACTCGCAGATGCCGTTGTGGTCGTGGTCGCGTTGTTCGTACCACCAGCGGTAGTAAGCAGTCAGCTTGGGGAACATTTCGCGCAGGAAGTCCTTGTCATGCGTGTGTTTCCAGATTTCATCGACAGCCCAAGCGGCCAGCGGAGGCTTGGAGTTGCGCCTGTTGTTCTCCATGGTGTCAGGATAGATGCAGTCGATGACCATGCCGTCAGGCTGTTGCCAGTCAAACATTACACGGACGTTGTCTTTCGCTAATGATGGGAAAAATGATGCCACAGCTGCTGAGAACCGCCAGCTGTCCCAAGCCCAGCAACCGATGAAGTAATCCACGGAATGACTGGGAATGATGCCGTCATGGCGCAATCCTCTACGTTGTCTCCGCCAGTTGCTGACGAGTGTCACGACAGTTTTGGCCGCTATGCGGTCGTAGGCTGCGGGCATTTCCTGCCGGATGATCCGTTTCAGCCAGCCGTTCCATCGGTTTAGATTCTCCTGAAGGGCCGTCTCGGGTGCTTTCAGCAATCTCTCGGCCTTTGCGAGCTGGATCTCCGCAGTTGCAGTTTGATCCCAGATGAAAGAGATGGCGACGTGTGTCCGGGGAACTCTGCGCTTGAGCGTGGCGGAATAGTTTTGCCCCTTGACTTCCAACCGGAAGTCTTTCGGAAAAGTGAGCATGACTTGTTCGCCGCCTTTGAAAGACAGGAGGACCGAAGACCCATGTCGACTGAATCGTGCATCAGCGGCAGGACGGAGGGCCTGCCAACACATTCCCCGTGGCAGCTTGCCACTGATGGTCAGCAGCGCCGTATGGGCATCGGTGTAAATCAGGCTCTGCCGGAAAGCTGAGCCTTGAAGTGTCAGTTCTCCTGGGAAGTAGTTTGCCTTGCAGTCCGCATTGCCGTTGACGGCCGGAGCAATGGCGGCTTCGGCCAGCCAACGCCGTTGGAGGATGCTGTAAGGCCCCCGGAAGGCGGACGACCGGGTGCTACGGACTCCGAATCCCATCCAAGTGCCCATGTCAGCAAACAGCTGTGTCTGATGCGCCCGTCCTGTGGGTGTCTGTGAGAGGTCGAGGATCTGTGGGAAATCGTAACGTGATGACAGCCTGTCAGCATCAGCCGGGAAAGGACGGAACAGGCAAAGGGCAGTCAGGCAGAGAGATGGAATAAATTGGGAAACGCGCTTCATTTTCCGAGTGTTTTATCAGTTGAGGATGGTGACTGCTTCATGATGGTGAAGCTGTATTGCCATTCGTGTGGCGTGATGGTGTATTCCGGATGCACTTGGGCGCCCCATGTGTTGTCACCTCCGACTCCCATCTGGAGGTGATCCACATTCAGCCACACCAAGTCCTGTTCCATGATGCTGCCTCCATGGATGTTTCGGGTCGTTGCCGGAACATAGTCAATGGCTTCCATGGGAAATTTCCAGGCACTGATGCTCAGCGGTTTGTCACCCTTGATGACGATGCCATAGCCGTCCGTATTGGTCAGGGAGACCCAGCTGACGTCGCATTTGTTGGCAGTCTCTTGGGCACGCGGGTACGGATGATACTGTTCCCACACGGTAGCTTCGTATTTTCCGATAAGCGCGCCGCTCTTTCTGTCGGCGTAATTTTCATGCGGACCGCGCCCTAACCATGCCATCCGGTCATATTGTCCGTGAAGAATCATGCGCATGCCTAAGCGGGGAATCTCCGGCAGCCTCTTGCTGCCCGGATGGAATCTGAAGCTGACGTGGATGTCTCCTGTGCCGTTCACGGTATAGGTGACAGTCAGTTTCGACAGCTGTTCCTTCATGTCAAGAGTTGCGGCAAGCACCACCTCGCTGCCTTGCTGTTCGGCTTTGAAGTCGGTCAGGACGGCATGCTCGGCCGCTTTCTTCCAGATGCCGCAACGGCTCAAGGTTCCGTTGGCCACGTCATTGTCAGTGAGCGGGCGCCAGAAGTTGGCCCGCAGGCCTTCCCGCAGCATTTCCCGGCCGTCATATTCGAGACTCTTCATCTCTCCGTCCTTGATGGAGAAAGAAATCCGAAAGCCGTCGCCACTGACGGTGTAGGAATCCTTTGTGCGCGCGAGTCGTGCTTTCTTCATGTTTTTTGCGTCAAAAGTCGCAGTTGCTGCCGTCACGGGAAGCTCATACTGATCAGCCGCCACCTCGAAGCCTTTTGGCAACATTGCAGATCCGTTTCTGCATACTGCCCTCAGCGTGAGCCATGCTTTGCGGCACCGGGGGATCTTTTCGCAGAGTTTGTCGATCATGACTGTGCATTGGGCATGCGGTGCAACGGATGGCAGTCTGATCGTATCGCACGCCACTTCTTCCCCATCTGCAAGGATGCTCCATTGCAGGTCGAAGTCGGAGAGATCATGGAAGTCGTATTCATTCTTTACTAAAATCTGGTCCGCTGCAAAAGGAACCGGCTCAAAATGAATGCTCTGATAAACGTGTTTCACTTCATAGTAATGCGGGTGTGGCTGACGGGCAGCGTCCACCAGTCCGTTGCAGCAGAAATTGGAGTCATTTTTCACGCCCACGAAGCCCATGTCTCCGCCATAGGCCCAGATATGGCGGCCCATGCTGTCAGTCTTGGCGAAGGCCTGATCCACCCAGTCCCAGATGAAGCCTCCTTGCAGTTGGTCATGACGCCTGATCACTTTCCAGTAGTCATCGAGATTTCCTTCGCTGTTGCCCATGGCGTGGGCATACTCGCAGAGGATGAGCGGACGGGCGTCGCGCTGGTTGGCATGGCGTTCCAAAGCCCAGATGCGGGCATACATCGGGCAGTAAATGTCCGATTTGGCTTCATATCCCCCTCCTTCATATTGTACCGGACGTGTGGGGTCCATCTGCTTGGCCATGTTGTAATTTGCCTCAAACAGCTTGCCGTAACCAGACTCGTTGCCGAGCGACCAGACGATGATGCAGGTGCTGTTGCGATCGCGCAGCATCATGCGGCGCATCCTTTCGCGGAATGGGTTTCTCCATTCGTCTTGAGTGGCAAGGCTTCCGAACTTTGTATCCAAGATGCCATGGCATTCGATATTGGCCTCGTCGATGACATAGAGGCCATACTTCGTGCAGAGATCGTACCATTCCGGGCGGTTGGGATAATGGCTGCAGCGCACGGCGTTGATATTGGCCTGCTTCATCAGCCGGATGTCCGTCAGCATGGATGCTATCGTGATGCTGCGCCCTGTGTATGGGTCGTGCTCATGACGGTTGACGCCCTTGATTTTCAAAGCAACGCCATTGATGAGCAGAAGTCCGTTCCGGATCTCCACATTGCGGAACCCAAACGGGTGGACAAATGATTCTAACTCCTTGTTCTTGTCATCCAATGTGGTCACCACAAGTTTGTATACATTTGGACTCTCGCTGCTCCAAGGCCTCACTTTCGGGAAAAGACGGCTCAGGGAGAACAGACTGTCAGTGGACGACTTCATGCGATAGTGGTCTGCGGAAAGTATTTTTCCGTCAGGCGAAAGTATTTTCACCACGGCCGAAAACCCTTTCCTCGGTAGATGGAAAGCGAGGTTGAGCGTAAGGTCACCGTCCTGACAGTCGTTCTTCAAGCCTGCTGTCAACCGGAAATCAGCCACACGCGTCTTCGGCTTTGCTTCCAAGAAGACGCTGCGCTCTATTCCACTGTATTTCCAATAGTCTTGGTCTTCTAAATAGGAACCATCACTGAATCGGAATACTTTCACCACAACGCGGTTGCCGCCCTTATGCAGGTAAGGCGTGATATTGTAGCGGGACGGCAGGCGACTGTCCTCTCCGTAGCCGGCGAAATGCCCGTTGATCCAGCAGGCATAGGCCGATTCCACTCCCTCAAAGTTGATGAAGATGTCCTGATGGACCCAATCGTCGGGAACGGAGAACTCTCGGGCATATATTCCCACGGGATTATAGTCCTGCGGAACGAAAGGAGGATTGGGTGCGAAAGGATAGGCCACGTCAGTGTAGATGGGAACGTCGAATCCCTGTAGTTCCCAGCTGCCCGGCACGCGGATATCCTTCCATTCGGTCAAGTCATAGTGCTCCTGAAAAAAGTCGCGAGGAACAGAGGCATTGTTTTTGGAATACAGGAACTTCCAAGTGCCGTCAAGGCAGATGCGGCGTTCCGCTTTCGGATCGCAACTGAGCCGGGCTACATCGTCAAGCCCGAAGCGCTCCAGGGCAGTCTTCTCATTTCTGTAAGGAATGAAATGCGCTGCCATAGGCTCCCGTTGAATGCCGCACACTTCCGGGTTCTGCCATGGCTCGATGGCGGCGGACAGGGGTAAGGATAAAACTGATAAAAGCAGAGAATGCAAAATACGGTTCATGTTTAAAGCTCACAAAAGAAAGTTACCAGGAAGGGGACGCTGAAGTCCATGCAAAAACCATGGAATATGGAAACTGTCACAAATTCTTTCCCGCTGTAGCGGGTGATGATGGGGAGCGTGGTGTCCATGGATGTGGCGCCGCCTACGGAGATGGGGGCCAACGGTCCGAACCATTTCGCCAGCAGCGGGGCGGCAAGCAGGGTCAGGAGCTCACGGATGATGTTGGACAGCAAGGCCACGGTGCCCAATGCGGCCCCCCGGTATTCGGTGATGAAAATGCTGGAGAGCGAGTAGTATCCGAAGCCCGAGCCGATGGACAGGCAATCGGTCAAAGTCCGGTGAGGGAGCAGTAGGCTTGCTGCCGCGCATCCGGTGAGCGTTCCTGCCATGGTGAACAGCGGCAGCAGAAGCTGTCGCGGGTTGATGCGCCGCAGGCTGTCCAGGACCTTGGAGTCGCATCCTATGCTGATGCCTACGCAGAAGATGAGGGCGCATAAGGCTGCGAAGCTGACGGTGCTGTCAGCAATTTCGGATGGTACTATATGGAACAGGCCACAGAGAATGCCGAGGATGAAGAAGCCGATGATGACAAGACTGCCTTTCATGATTTATTTTCTTATTCTGTGCCACAGCCATGCAGCCAGCAGGGTGCTGCCTGCCGAGCCAGCCAGAGAGAGCAGCAGGGCTTCGGTGCCGAGTCCACTCAGTGAACCGATGATATGTCGGTCGCTCCCCACTTCCACACCGAGCAGGAAGAGAAGCACCCAGATCAGGACCGTAATCAGAAGCGGAATGAACTTCAGCTCATGTTTTCTGAGGAGGCGGCCCGCCAGGATGCCCGCCAGCATGATAGCGACAATTTTCAGCATGCAGGATGTTTAAAAGCCGGATCCGCTCCGGGAAGCGGATCCGCTCGTGATGTTATTTGTTCTTGAGGGCTCCATTGGAGTTCAACTCCGTTTGCGGAATCGGATAGAAGGACTTGTCTTCCGTGTAGCCAGAGCGTCCGACTGTCGAAAGCACTTGTGCAGTCTTGCCCCAGCGGCGGAGGTCATACCAGCGGAAATTCTCCAGCGGAAACTCGATCTCCCGTTCGTGTTCGATCTGCTTCTGGACGTCAGTGGCCGATGTGCCTGTCATCGGCGGCATGTCGCCATGCACGCGCCTCACTTCGTTGATGAGCGGAATGGCCTGTGCGGTCTGCCCTAAGCCATTGAGTGCCTCGGCCTTCATCAGCATCACGTTGGCGTAGCGCATCAGCGGTATGTTGATTGCCGTGGAACTTAGGGAAAGCTCTTCGAACGTGGCTGGCATGAATTTGCGGAAGGCGGGACGGTTATAGGGCCCGTCATCGTTTTGGAATACGTCATCGTAATTCTGTCCGTACACTTTTCCCGTGCCGTCGTTGAAATAGTCGCACTGGAAGAATACGGTGGCATAAAGACGTGAATCGTAATCCTTTTTCATTGAAATCTTTCCCTCTTTCATGAACTCTGCCATCAGCGACTTTGACGGCAGGATCTCGTCCCAGCCCATCAGCTCGGAGCATCCGATCCAGCGGTGTGCCTGCGTGCGGTACAACGCGCCGTTGGCATCATTGAACGAGAACTGTAATTCAAAGATGGACTCTTTGGAATTTTTATGTGTTCCGTTGAACAGCGCATAGAAATCTGGCGACAATTCATATCCTTTGACGCCGTCAAAGGCATCATTCGCGGCTTGAAGATACGTGCTCTTCTTGTCCGGTTCTTCATAGGCGCGCGTCAGATAAGCCCATCCCATATAGGCGTAGGCTGCCCCTGACGTGGCGCGTCCGGCATTGTCGGCGTCCCATTCCTGCGGTAATCCCTCAGCGGCTTCCTTGAAATCCTTGATGATAAAGTCCCATGCTTCGGGCCTGGGCGATACTTCCTTGTCCAGTGCAGCGGCTTCTCCGGACGTGATATAATGGTCGCGGACGATGATCCGTTCCCAGTTGAGCAGCAGGATCATGTCATAGTATCCGCGTAGGAAATGCGCTTCGGCCTGCAGACGCTTTTTGTCGCTCCCGCTGAGCTGGCTCTCAGTCATGGCTTCGGTCTTGTCAAGAATCTGGTTGCAGAAGCTCACGCCCGTGTAGTAATGTCTCCACAGATTAGTGAATTGGGAGTTTCCGTTTGTATAAGTAAAGTTGTAGAGGTCCACCCAGTCAGAATAGTTCATGGCGTCATTGCCCATGATGACATCGTCTCCACGGTAGGCCAGTACCGGCCAGTTGACTTCCGAGAAAGTCCACATGTCACTGGTGTAGTCCATGAGGTACATCTGGGAGTAAGCCGAGGCCAGTGCGCTTTCCACGTCGGCTGCGTCGCGCCAGAATGATTGTGAGGTCAGCTCGTCGGGTGAAGCCTGTGTCAGATAGTCGTCGCAGGAGTTCAGGCCCATTGTCAGAGCCAAGGCGAAGATGCAAAATATCTTTTTTTCCATGATGGTTGCAGTTTTTTTAGGTTGGCTTATAAGGGTTAGAACGTGAGTTGGGCACCCACTGTCACGGAGCGCGTGAACGGATAGATCAGGTTGTCGATGCCGGTATTGAGCACGCCGCGCGAGAATTCGGGGTCGATGCCGTCATATCCGGTGATCGTGAAGAGGTTTTCCGCGCTGAAATAGAAGCGGATCTTTTCCATTTGGATCTTGGTGCTCAACGGTCGGGGAAGCGTGTAGCCGATCTGCAGCTGGCGCATCCGCAGGAAGTTCCCGTTCTCTAAGAAGCGGGTGGATTCCCTTGTATTGTTGTTGGGATCTTGGTAGACGGCGCGCGGAACGGCGGTACCGGTGTGCGTCGGCGTCCAGGCGTCGAGCGTGGACTTCAGGAAATTGGAGCCGCTGCTCATGCCTTCGTAGAAATATTTGTTGCCGTTGTAGAGCTTGAAGTTGCAAGCACTGCTGAGCGTGAATGCGAGATCGAGCCCCTTCCATGCGCAACTGAAGTTGAGATTGGCTTCCAATTTCGGGATGCCTGATCCCGAATAGACCTTGTCCTCTTCGTCAATTGTCCCGTCTCCGTTGACGTCAACGAACCGCAAGTCGCCCGGTTGCGCGTTTGGCTGGAGCATTTCGCCGCTCTTGTTGACGTGGTTCTTGACTTCATCTATGCTTTGAAAGAGTCCGTCAGCCTGATAGAGGTAGAAGGCGCCTATAGGTTTGCCTACGCGGGTCTGTGTGGGGAAGTGTTCTGATCCATACTTCAGGCCTTCCCCATAGAGTACTTGCTTCTGGTCGGACAATTCCTTAACTTTGTTGTTTACGGTGCTGAGGTTGACGCCTGCGTTGTATTCGAATTCGCGGATCTTCTGGTTCCAGTTGATTTCCATTTCTATGCCGGTGTTCCGGATCATTCCTACGTTCAGGATCGGACTGGAGAGACCTACCGACGGAGCCAGTTCCTTATAGATTAGCAGATCGGATGTTGCATTGTAATAATAATTGAGTGTTCCGGTGAGCTTATTGTCGAAAAATCCGAAGTCGAGGCCAATGTTCTTTGTGTCAGTTGTCTCCCATTTCAAGTCGCGGTTTTCGAGTCCGCGCGCAATGCTGCCGCTCCATGCCGAAGCACCGGTTCCGCGCACATAGCCTTGATACATATTGTTCTGCGTGGACACGAGCGCAAGGAACGAATAGTAGCCCAGTGCGTTCTCGTTGCCGAGCCGGCCCCAGCTGGCGCGTATCTTCAGGTTGCTGACGGTGGTGTTCCTTGGGAAGAAAGGCTCTTCAGAGAGACGCCATCCGAGCGCCACTGAGGGGAAGGTACCCCAACGGCGGTCAGCACCGAACTTGGAGCTGCCGTCGCGGCGAATGGTGAATTGCACGAGGTAGCGGTCGGCATAGTTATAGTTCAGACGGCCGAAGAAAGAGGCGCGGTTGTATTTCCAGTAGGAGCCATCCCCCCCGAACGTCCCGCCGGCGCCGGCATTGATGGTTGTGAATTCGTGGGAAAGGAAACCTGCGGGATTCTCGCTTTGGACGAGTTTGCCGTTTTCCACTTTGTAGACGATGGTCTTTCCCACCACGGAAACATCCGACCAGTCGTACTTCTGCGCGTCGATGGAACTTCCTATCATGGCATTGACAGAGTGTCGGCCGAACTTATAGTCGCAGTTGACGACATTGTCGAACACCTGTTCTTCCCAATAAGTGCTGCCTGCGGAGTTGGTGGGATAAAGGTTGGGCACCTTTACGTCTGCCACATAGTCGGGCGCATGGTATTTCGTGCGGCCGTGCACGCCCCGGTAGGAATAGCTTGTCTTGTAAGTGAGCCATGGCGTTATGTGGAAGGTAAGGGCTGCATTTCCGTTGATGTCATAACTTTTGGACGAGGATTGCTTATTGTGAACGTCGGCCATGACGTTACGGTTGTTGGGCAGGCCGTCGAAGTTGGTCAGACCGAATCCGTATTTTTCCTTTTCATTATAGATCGGGACAAGCGGCGAGATCATGTACATCTCCTTCAGGGAGTATTGTGGCTGGTGGCTCAGCGTATAGCGGAAGTTCAGGTTCGCGTCAAGATCCATGAAGGCTTTTGCGGAATGCAGTTTCATCCGGACATTGTCCTGGCGGAAGTCATTGCCGAGGAAGATGCCCCGGTCGAATGCATGATTGTAGGAGACGGAATAGAGGTTCTTGTCCGTTCCGCCACGCATGCTGATCATATAGTTCTGCGACAGTCCGTGCCGTTCTACGGCATCCTGCCAGTCGGTGTCCACTCCGGTCTCGTGAGTGATATAGGGTGGGAGGGTGACGGCGTTGTCCGGATACTGCGCGTTGTAGTTGTCATACATCTGCTTGTGCACTTGCTTGTATTCGGCCGCATTGAGCGTCTCTATCTTTTTGGCGATCTGCGTGAAGCTCACGTAAGTGGAGAAATCGATTTTCATATCCCCTTTCTGGCCGTTCTTTGTCGTCACGATGACTACGCCGTTGGCTGCGACCGATCCATAGATGGCCGCGGCTGCGCCGTCCTTGAGGATTTCCATCGACTGGATGTCCTGTGGGTTGACATTGTCAATGTCTCCGGGGAATCCGTCGATGACGTAGAGCGGTTCGTTGCTGCCGAAAGTCTTGATGCCTCGGATCTTCACGCTGAAGCCGGCGCCAGCGTTGCCTCCGCTCTTGAGAATGCTCACGCCGGCCACTTTTCCCTGCAGGGCTTCGGCCGGATTCGTGGTGGTGCGCTTGGCCAGGTCGTTCACGTCGATCGAGCTGACGGCTCCCGTCAGGTCGCTTTTCTTCATGGTGCCGTATCCGACGACCACTATTTCGTCAAGTGATTTGGTGTCCTCGTCAATGGATATCCTGATGTTGTCGGATGCCTTCACCTCTTTGTCCTTGAAACCCACATAACTGATGAGCAGCGTACTGCCAATGGGGGCTTCGATGGAGAATCTGCCGTCAACGTCGGTCACCGACTTTGCCTTCGTGTCTTTGGCGATTACCGACGCCCCGATGACCGGTTCTCCGTTCGCGTCGACCACACGTCCCGCCAGTTGATGACCGCTCCCTTTGGTGCTTTGCTGTGGCTGCCGCTCCTTATAGGAAATGACAATGGACTTCGGAGAGACGATGTTGTAAGTCAGGTTGCGGTCGGCCAGCACTTCGTCCAGCACGTCGCTGACAGCTGCGTTGCGTTTCCGCACGGTGATGTTGGGCTCGTTGTCGACAACGCCCGATTGGTAAGAAAAACGATAAGTGGTCTGTTGTTCGATCATGTTGAACACTTTTCTCAGCGTGGCATTCTTCACTGAGATGTCCACATTCCCGTTCTGGGCATGCAGAGGCAATCCCAACAACAGGACGAAGAGCATGAAGATGCTTGGTCTTAGGTACATGTGTTGTTTCATCAGGTTTAAAATTTTAGTAATACGATTTAGGTTCTTTATACCTATACGACAAGGCTGATCGGGAAAAGTACCGGCCGCAGGCCAACTTTTTGCCTTTGGCAGTCTTCGCAGCCGAAACCTGCTTTTCGGACATTTGTCCGGTATGCAGGAGCAAGATGAGAATCAAGTTGCAGACAGAAGATTTTCGGGGAATTTCCATAGCTGTTTTCCGGTCCGCGCGGAGCTATCGTTTGGGCGGTCCGGAGGATAGCTTTACGCCGCCCGGAGCTATCGTTTGGACAGCCCGGAGGATAGCTTTGCGGAAGGCGGAAGGTGGCTTTCTTGCAACGGATTGATAATCAGGGAGAAAGGATCACGTGTCTCCGCTCCTTCCTAAAGCGTGTTCCGGATCGGTTGCATGTGTTCCTGTGGATCGGTGTGGATGCCGTTTGCCGAGGTTTCTCCTTCCGGATGCGGCTGGCGTGTCGCCGCGGTTGCCGGAGCGGGTGGACGGGATGGGGACAAGCCGCGGGCATTCCGCTCCGGTCACTTGAACGACAGGACCACCCTCCGTCCGCTCTTCTGGCAGCGGAGCACGTAGGAGAGGCGGAGGATCTTGAGGCACTCGTCAAGGTTGTCGGTGGGCAGGACGCCCGTGAAACGCGAGGGAGCGGTTTCTGGCTTGTGCACGGTCACGTCGATTCCGTATTCCGCCTCAATGCG
Organism: Prevotella sp.; assembly: GCA_022778905.1. GTDB lineage: Bacteria > Bacteroidota > Bacteroidia > Bacteroidales > Bacteroidaceae > Prevotella. The sequence continues at coordinate 34,670 of JALFRV010000143.1, forward strand.
CTCGATCACGGCATCGAAGGGCTCGTCGTTGAATCTCATTTCGCGATGTGTCCATGATTTCACGTCTTTGAAATCCACATTCCGGATGATGAGGAAACGTCCGGACGCAAAATTGAACTGGGCTTTCTCGCCCGGTTTCAGAATGGCTTCCTCGGAAGAGTTGGTGGTCGACAGCTTGACGCTGCCTTCTTCCAAAGCCACTTCTGCAAATGCCGACTGCCTGCGGGCAGCGATGTTGAAGCGGGTGCCGAGCACCGTAACCTTCAGATTGTTGATCTTGACCGTGAAGGGGCTGCCTGCACAGTGGGCTACCTCAAACCATCCTTCGCCGCTGAACGTGACATCGCGCTTCCGGCCGTTGAATGCCGCGAGATGATAGCTGAGGCGGCTGTCGTGGCTGAGTGTCACATGGGTGCCGTCGGGGAGCACCGCCTCTGCGGTGGACGAGGTGGGCGCTGAAAACGCAATCTCCCCCTTGGGGATGTTTCCGGCGGCTGTATAAAAATGCCAGGCGGCGAATGTCAGGACGGGCAGCAGCATGACGGCCGCGTAGCGGATGGCTTTCCGGAACAGGGAAAGCAGGCGCGGGTGCCGCTCCTCGCCTTTCGCCTCGCCGTCTCGCGGCATCTGCTGCCCGAAGGCATCGATAGCGGCATCGATACGTCGTTTCACCTTTGCTTCCCTTTCGCGCACGTCAGGCGGCAACATGTATGTTGCCTTTTCTCCTTCCGCCTCCATTTCTCTTCCGAGCATTTCATCCGGCTCTTCGGCGAGCATCTTTCTGAAGCGTTCCAATTCCTCCTGTGTCAGGTCGTCATTGACATATTTTCTGTGCAGTTCTTTGTCCATGTGATAGATAAGTTGTGTGTGACCGTTCGTCATTTGCTCATTAAGAAGACAGCATTTGGATGGGATTGTACCAGAAACAGATGTTAATTAGCATGAAAGCAGCGTGAAAAGCAGGAGCGGGATTTTGCCTTCTAACTTTTCGCGCAGAGCCTTCAGCCCCAATGACAGCTGGTTCTTGACCGTCTGCTCGCTCCGTCCGAGCTTCTCTGCGATCTCCCCGTTCTTCATCCCTTCTATACGGGAGAGCCTGATGATGCACCGCTGGCTTTCGGGAAGGGAGTCTATTGCAGCCCGGACCATTTGCAGGAACTCGTCATATTCCATCATCTTGTCGCCGCTTCTGTCATAGGTCAGGACATTGCGATAGTTCAGATAGTCCTCGTAGCTGACCGAGTTGGCCGTGCGCCTGAACTCGTTGATCAGCCGGTGACGGGCTATGACAAAGAGCAAGTGTTTCAGTTTGTCGCTTTCTCTGATTTTTTCCCGATTCAGCCAAAGCTGTATGAAAGTTTCCTGAATGATCTCCTCGGCGGCGTCTGCGCGCTTGGTGTACTTCAGGCAGTAGGCATACAGCTGTTCGAAATAAAGATGATAAAGTTGATCGAAAGCTTTTCGGGAGCCTTCTTTCAATTGTTTTGTCAATTCCTCTTCATTCATTGCCTGATGTTTTCAGTGCCTCCATTCTGCCGGTCGGATCATTCGTCAGTCCGTGACAATCCGCTCTTGCCAACTCCGCAAGATGAGTGCCTGATGCGTAAAAAAATATGCCCGAGGTCGTCGGCCATGCGGTTCCCTTCCGGCTTGGCGCCCCTAATCCTCGGTGAAGTGGCCATCGCCGTAGATCAGTCCGCGGCGTCGGCCGATGCGGGCCTCGAAATATGGGTACTCGTCGCGCAGCCAGATGTCGTCGTAGATGAAGTCGGCGAAAATCGTGTCTTTGCGGTCCGGAAGCACCAGCCCCATCTTCTTGCCTTTCTGGGCGATGATGGGCATCATCGCAAGATCATCCACATAGGTATAGACCGTGCGCAGGAAGTCGTACTGAGCAGTGAGGAGCACGTCGCCGTTGTGGTCTTTGATGCCGAATTTTCCATTTTCTTCAAACACCTCATGATAGCGGACATACTTGTCCTTGATGCGGTTGAGATAGTAGACCATGCGCCTCTTGTCGTTGACAAGTGTCAAGAGGTAATTGAAGGTGTCGCAATAGTTGGCCATGGCCCTTGCGAGCACGATCTTGAAATCAAGTCCGTCGAGTGCCTTCCGGTTGAAGTCGATGTAGCGTGCAATGGCATCTTCTCGTTCCGGAATGGTGAGTCCCTTGAGCTTCTCTTCAAATTTGAACATGATCTCGATGGATCCAGACATGCCCTTGATATAGCGATGGATCTGCCGTCCCATCTCATCGCAGACGAATTTGTCTATCTGCCGCTGTTCGATCGGGTCGATGTATTTCTCCTCAAAATTGTCTATGGTGATCTTGTCCATGGTAAGCATGATGGTTGGTGAAGCTGTATGCAAAGATACGATAAATTTTCTGAACGATGCAAAAATGCGCGGGAATTTATCCGCAGGATTGCTCTCGCCGGCGCGGATGAGGCCGGCAATCCGTCTTCGGAAATGCCCTGTCCGGGACCAAGCGGTGAGGAGGCAGGTCCAAGCTGTCAATAAGGTGGCGGATCGGGCAACGGAAAGGCGGACGGAAGACCATTTGTTCTGAAAAAATGTTAAATATAAGCATTATGCTGGTCTATGTGTCTACAAAAATGGATCCCTGTTGTCGTTTCATAAACACAGGACCATGGAGATTGACGATCATCATTCTATAAAGACCTATATGGATTTCCTTCAGCTGAAGGATCACCGGTTCATCCTCTGGCGGCTGCTCCGAACGGAGGAATTGGATACCTATTGGGCAACCTTCATAGCCGGTCATCCCGACTTGAGGGATGAGTTTGAGCGTGCGGTCGCCGTCTGTGACAGCCTGCGGATCAATGAGCGGCATGATCCGGAAACGGAAGCCCTCTTCCAGAGAATACAGAAAACGATAGGCGACAGGCAGCATAAACGGGCGAGGATTGTCAGCTTGCGACGTCTCGCAGGGGCTGCCGCCCTGATCCTTTTGCTGCTGATCCCAACCCTCTATTGGGGATTCTACCGGTCGGGACAGACCGGAGAGGGGCAGGAAGCGATCGTGGGGCAGATCATGGACAGCCGGCAGGTCGAGCTGATCTTAGGTGACCGGCGCATCGTGCTGCAGGACTCGGCTGAGCTGAAAGTACAGAACGGCAAAGTGGTCTGTGGCGTTTCGCAAGACATGGACTTATCTGCGGCAGAGGGACAGCTGTGCAAGATCGTCGTCCCGGCAGGCAAGCATTCGTTCCTGACGTTGCCTGACAGGAGCAGGGTATGGATCAATTCAGGGACCGAAGTGGAGTTTCCGGCAGCGTTCAGCCGCAAGGCGCGGGAGATCCGTGTGCGGGGAGAGATATTCATAGACGTGGCCAAACGGCCGAAGCATCCGTTCATAGTCCATACGGACCAGATGGATGTCACGGTCAGCGGCACGAGTTTCAACGTCTCGGCCTATGCCTCTGAAGCCTGCCCGTCGGTCGTGTTGGTGGAGGGCAAGGTGGAAGTCGCCACGCGTCGGAACAGGCACATGACGGTGAGTCCGAGCGAGCAGGTGATCCTCGCGCATGGGAATCTTTCTAAAAAGAGGGTTGACGTTTCCTACTACACCAGTTGGAAGAACGGTTATTTTGCCTTCAACAACACGCCCGTTAACGAGGTTTTGGAGAAGGTGGGACGGTATTATAACATCCGGTTTGCGAAAAGCGATGCCGGCATGGCAGACAAGAAGATCTCCGGCAAGCTGTTTCTCGCAGACAATGTAGATGATGTGCTCACTGCAATTTCGCTCATCACGTCTACGGAATATCATCGGGAAAACAATACGGTCAGATTGATCGAAAAGGAAAGGAGATAAGGCTTATGAAATGAAAAACGCAGAATTGAGGCAGCAAATGCAGGTGTCGGCGTCGTGCCGGACATGAAATGGACTTAAAACGACTATCAATACCATAATATCTTACTACCCTAAATCAAATGAAAATGTGTTTTATGCAATCTTGTTTTCATGACAAAGTCAAAAACGGATATGAAAGAATGGTCCGGGTGACGGCTTTGTCCGTCCTGTTGCTTTTTGTGGGTCTCCCGGAAACACCGGCCGCTTCACTGCGGGCGCAGAACTTTAACATCACGCTGAATGTGGTCAACTCGACCGTGAAGAATGTGATGGATCAGATTGAGAAATCTGAAGGATATGTCTTTATTTATAACGAGAACATCCGCCAGGAACTGTCACGACGGGTCACTCTTCGGGCAAGTCGTCAGCCCATAGACTATGTGATGGGACAGTTGCTGAACGGTTCAAACCTCAGGTATAAGCGTGCCGGGCGTCAGATCACGCTGTACAGGAAAGACGAAAAGGCACCGGGTGCAGGTGCCGCCAGATCGGTCAGTGAGTCATTGGCGCTGCAGCAGCACGGCGGGCATGTTGTCAAAGGGAGAGTCGTGGACAACACCAATGAGCCGGTCATCGGCGCGACGGTGAGCATCAAAGGGAAGAGTACGGGCGCCGTCACGGATCTCAACGGTGAGTATACGCTGTCAGGGGTCGCCGATGCTGACGTGATCAGATATTCCTATATCGGCATGAAACCGCAGGAGGTCGCCGCCAAGGGAAAACGGACCATCAATGTCACGATGATCCCGGAGGTCACGGGACTGAACGATGTGGTCGTTGTCGGTTACGGAACGATGAAGAAGCGCGATGTCACAGGGGCTATCGCGTCAATAGGCAGCAAGGAGATCGAAAACAAGATGGCCACCAATGTGTTCGATGCCTTGCAGGGCAGCACCGCCGGCGTGCATATCGTTTCTGGCTCGGGACAGCCCGGTGAGTCATCGTCCATCAAGGTCAGGGGAACATCGACCTTCTCTTCAGAGGGAGTATCACCATTATATATTGTAGACGGAGCACCGTTGGAGAACATCGATGACATCAATCCGAGCGACATAGTCTCCGTTGAAGTGCTGAAAGATGCGGCATCCGCAGCCATCTACGGATCAAGGTCTGCGAACGGTGTCATCATTATCACGACCCGTAGCGGCAAGGAAGGAAAGGCCGACCTGAACGTGAAGTACTACCATTCATGGGGAAGGCTTTCCCATAAGGTGCCCCAGGCAAACCGCGCAGACCGTCTCTACTATGACCGGATCCGCCGTGACTACTTCCTAACTTATGGTGGCGGTAATCCCGATGAGAGCATCGACATCCTGAATGATCCCTATAACTATTTCTTCAATACCGACAATGACTACATTGACATGATGACCAAGACCGGTCAGAAGGATGAAGTGGATATCAGTGTCGGTGGCGGAAACAAGAATCTGAAGTACTTTATCAATACGGGATATTATAGCGAACGGGGAATCATCGAACATACGGGGTACCGACGCTTGAGCACCCGCATCAATTCAGACTATAGCCCTGTGGACTGGCTTTCGATGGGCAGCCGCATCTCGCTGACCTATTCGAAGAAGAGCGGTGTCAATGAAGGGCAGCTTTTGAGCTCCGTCCTGAGCCGCCGCCCGTATTTCAACACATACTATTCGGATGGATCTCTCGTGGGCGTGTTCAATGGACAGAAGAACCCGATCGCATTGATCGGCTACATGACCGATTATACCAATTCGTATAAAGCCAACTTCTATCAGTTCTTCAATTTCAAGTTCAGCAAGCATCTCTCATTCAGATCAAACATCAATGCCAACTTCTACTTGGACAAAAGGAAGAAACTCGAGCCAAGCATCATCACCGATGAATGGCAGAAAACAAACAGGGGATATTCATACAACTATCTCAACTGGAACTGGCTGAATGAGAATTACGTGACCTATACGCAGACATGGGGCCGGCACAGCTTCAGTGCGATGGCCGGACTCAGCTTCCAGAAATGGTACTATGAGAATGAGAACCTGCTGGGCCTGAATTCTTCGACCGACTATATCCATACGTTGAATGCCTTCTCCGCCAACTTAGACTTGTCGAATACAGGAACATTGGAAAGCAGACACACCCTGATGTCATTGTTCGCAAGAATCACCTATGACTATAAGAAGCGGTATCTGATGACCTTGAACCTCAGACGTGACGGTTCGTCAAGATTTGCGAAGGACAGCCGTTGGGGAAGTTTCCCGTCGGCATCATTGGGCTGGCGGTTCTCCGATGAGGCTTTCATGCGCAAAATGCGCAATGCCCTGACAGACGGAAAGATCAGGCTGTCCTATGGTATTACGGGTAACCAGTCGATCGGAAACTATGACTATGTATATGCCTATTCGCCAAGCACGATCTACGACGGTGTGGGAGGGGTCACACCTTCACGCATTGGGACCCGCAATCTGAAGTGGGAAGAGACCCACCAATTTGATGTCGGTATAGACCTGAACTTCCTGAACAGCCGTATAGTCATTACGGCCGACTATTATAATAAGTACACGAAGGGATTGCTCGCCAATTACCAGCTGCCCAAGGAGACGGGCTATGACTATATGAAGATGAATGTCGGAGAGATCAGCAACCGAGGATTCGAAGTGACCGTAACGGGTGACATCATCCGGAACAACAACCTGACGTGGAATGCGGCCTTTAACATCTCACGGAATACAAACCGCATAGAGAAGCTCTCGGACGGCAAGTCGTACATGGAAGGCGATATCTGGTGGATGCAGGAAGGAGGCCACATCGGAGATTTCTATGGGTTTAAGTGCTTGGGCGTCTTCCCCTATGACGAGTCGAACGCATTCTCTGCGGATTGGCAGCAGCTGACGCCGGTCTTCGAAAATGGCGTGTTCCAGTATCAGTATCTGCTCAATGGCAAGGTGTATGACGGAAAGATCAACCGGAAAACATTGCCCAACGGGAAACCTTTCCGTGGCGGCGACTATCATTGGGAGGAGCCTTTAGCGTCGCGGGACGGCGTCATCGATGACAATGACCGTATGGTCATCGGCAACGCCATGCCGGACGTGACGGGCGGATTCAATACCACCGTCAAATGGAAGAACATGAGCCTGTATTTGGGATTCTATTATTCGCTTGGCGGGAAGATCTACAATGCTGCCGAGCATAATAGGAATATGTTCAAGTACACGGGAACGACGCCTTCACCTTATGTGATTTATGACCTTTGGACGAAGCCCGGTGATGTGACGGCCTATCCCCGTCCCTACAACGATGAGTTCAACAATGCCCGGTTGGCTAATTCATTCTATTTGGAAAATGCTTCCTTTATCCGATTGCAAAACGTGAGATTGGCTTATGACCTTCCATCGCTATGGACCAAGCGCATCCACATGGACAAGGTGAATGTATACTTCTTTACGAACAACTTGTTGACCTTCACTGATTATTCGGGATTTGATCCGGAATTTTCATCCAATAATCCGCTGCAGATCGGAAAAGATACCTATCGCTATCCGAGACGAAGGGAATTCGGTCTGGGTCTGGCTGCTAATTTTTAGATTGAACGACTATGAACAGAACAATGAAATATTTCAAGGTATTGATATTGGCCCTTTTCCTCTGCGGTTGCAATGACTTCTTGGAGGAAAAGCCCATCAGTGAAATTCCGGCAGAGAATATGTGGCAGACAGCCCGTGATGCGAAAGCCGGAGTGAACGAGATCTATGGACTTTTGCGTAAGGCCCTGAGGGAGAACTACTTCTATTGGGGAGAGTTCCGGTCTGATAATGTCTCGCCCGGTGCGCCGGTCATGGCGGACCAGGCACGTGTCATCAACAACCTGATGTCGACAGATGAGAAATGCTCCAAATGGACAGATCTCTACAAGATGATCAATCAGGCGAATCTTGCGATCAAGCATATACCGGGAATAGACATGCCTAACGTGGCAGACAGAAATGATTACTTAGGCCAGGCCTATGCACTCCGGGCGCTTGGATATTTCTATGCCATCAGAGTCTGGGGAGACGTTCCTTTGTTCGTCGAGCCTGTAGAGACATGGTCGGAAGATATCTATAAAAGTCGGACAGATAAAAACACAATCATCGAAACCGTCATTATTCCTGACTTGAAACGGGCCGAGAAACTCATGAACAGGACTGGTAACTTCGAGCGGAAGCGTATTTCCATCTGCGGCGTCTGGTCCATCCTGGCAGATGTGTACATGTGGATCGGAGATTATAACAATGCAGATCAAACGATCGACAAGATCAAGACGGTGACCTATAACAATGCGCCGTTTGTCGCGCTCGCGCCTTCCATTCAGGCTTGGCATTCGATGTTCACCGAGGAATTGAACAACAAACCGTCGGATGACACGCCGAACAACGATGAGTATACAACAAAGGAGTTGATCTTAGTCATCCATTTCAATATGGATGAAGTCGGAACGAATGGCTATAGTTATATGTATCAGTGGTTCTCGGGATCCGGTAATCGTGCGGCCGTGCTGTCTGACCGTTTCATGAACCTATTCAATGACGACGACTTGAAAGGCGACCTGCGGAAAGACATGATCGCTAAATATTATCAGAATGGCTACGAACTGAGGAAGTATATGGCGGGGGACATCAGCAATTCACTGAATAAGACCTGTGAAGTTGCCTATCCCGTTTATCGCTATTCAGACATGTTGCTCCTCCAGGCTGAAGCGAAGGCACATCTGGGAAAATGGGATGAAGCGCTTGATATCGTCAAGAAGATAAGGGACCGTGCCGGACTGATCACGCCGACAGCCAATGATTTCAGTTCGGAAACTGATCTTGTGAAGTTCATCTTGCGTGAACGCCAGGTAGAATTGGTCGGTGAAGGAAGACGCTGGTTTGACTTGCTCCGGACCGGAATGTGGAAAGAAGTCATGGGACCTGTCAATGGCATGACCCAGGAAGGAAACGAATTGTTCCCCATCCACTATTCCCATCTTATTGAAAATCCAAAACTTACACAGAATTCATATTATGGAAATCATTAATATTCGGCATTTTATGAAAATGAGAAAGTATTCTCTGTTCCTCGGTGGACTGATCTTGACGCTCCTGTCCGCCTGTGGATTGGATCTGCAGACCGACTATGATTACAAGCCATCTGTTGATGATCCGCATGTGAACATGACGGTATGGGACTACATGTCCACGCATCAGGCTGATTTTTCTACATTCCAACAGGCTGTTGAATATGTAGGTCTTGAAGACTATTATCAGCAAATGAAAAGCAAATACACATACCTCCTTCTGAACAATACAGCCATGAAAGCTTATATGGACGATGTCTTCCCCGGCGCGGAAAGCATCTCTGACTGTGATTCCGCAACCGTGCGGAAAATGATCCTCTATCATATTATTGACGGCGAATACAGTTCTTACGGCCAGCTTGATGTCGAACCAAGGTATGTCCTGACAATGCTTCAGGGAGAAGAGGGACTGATGACGATGTCCGTATGGAAAAATCCGTGGCAGGCGGCTGTAGGCAAGGTGTTGGTAAACCAGACAGGCAGCAATGCCAATTCGCCTCAGCGCAACGCGAAGACCAGCAACATTCTGGCTACGAACGGCGTCGTACATATATTTGAAAATTATTGTTATTACCGAAAGTGAATTGCTCTATGAAAACCAAGTTAATATTGTGCACGCTCCTGATGATGCTTCTGGCATCCTGCCATGATGATCATATTGATCCCAACACAGCTTTACCAACCATCCAGTTCCCACTGACACAACTGAATATTGACCTTAACAAGGTAGATAACCTGCCGGTTATTGCCATCATTAAATCGGAAGCAGGCCTTAAGAAAGTAGATTTGAAAATTGAGACAGAGGCTGGTGTCGTCCATTATAAAACGATCACGGAGTTCTATAATGTGCACAACTACAGTCTTGCCGAGACTCCTGAATATCAGGACAGCTACAAGTCTGTGACCGTTGAGGCTACTGACCTTCTGGATCGTAGTGTCTCCGCGCTTCTGCCTTTGCAGGTAACGGGCATCATTGCCAGACCTGTGATAGAATTTGATCCCGACTCCATCGTCTATGATGAGCGTGAAGACAATCCCCAGATACCTCATACGAAGTTCACGGTGACCTCTGAAGCCGGGTTGAAATCAGTTGAAATGTATCTTGTCTCCAAAGATGGGCAGGAACTGAAAGGCCGGGCCGAACTGTCGGGAGAAAAGGATTATCAGTTTGATGGATTCATTCCGTATACTGAGAATGATAAAGGTTTCAAAGTCAAAGCGGAAGACAAATACGGGAATACGACGATTTCGACACTTCCGGTTATCTACAAGACGCTTGCTCCTCCGGTGCTGACTTTAGCCCAGGAACCGATCAGCGGATTGTCAGGAGAAGCCGTTACGGTTCCTATAAGCATCACCTCGCAAAGGGGTGTGTCGACTGTCGACATCTATCTTGTTGAAAGCGGGAAGGAGAATTTGGCCGAGCATCTGGTGATGGGGCATGAAAACACATTGAATCTTACGCCGTCTGTCGTTCTGACTGCCGCGGCCACGAAGCTCAAAATCGTCGTTTCGGACGGCCGAAAGGAGACGGTCGGATATGTGAAAGTCTATGTTGACATGAAGGTTGCCACACTCTACGTGGGTAGCCAGCCTATTGCCAACACAGCCCATAAGAATTATCCGGGTGCTTTCGGTATGGCTTCTCTGAAAGACATGAAGACTTACTCGGTCGACTATGCCATCAATGGGGACAACTCAGCCAATATCGATTTCAAGTTCTATTGTTTCGGCGGGCAGGCCGTGCCACGGTTATACTCCATGGATAATACGGAAAAAAGCGCCGAATATGGTGGTACGTCGGGCAAGTTGACCGCAATCACGGTGAAGAATGCGACCCGGTTTGCCGTCTTGAGTAATTTCGATTACGACAACGCGACCACTGTTACCATCGGCAATATCCTGTCGAGCAGCATCACGCTGTCCAAGCTGACCCCCTTCAGTGTCGGTGATGTCATCGCCTTCCGGACAGGCAATACATCTACTTCCGGTGGTGGGAAGATCGGTGTCATGAAAGTAGTCAATATCATCTCTGCTAAAGAACTTGGGTCGGCGAATGCCACGGCCAATATCCTTGTCGTTGAGATTAAAATGCCAATCAAATAATTAGATAATCACATATGAACAGAATGATTGTTGAAAGATACATGCTTGTCGGGTGTCTGTGTATCATTGCCTTGTTGTCGGGCTGTTCAGAGTATGACAGCGTTTCGCCCAAAAGCGACCCGATCTACGAGCCGGTGCGCATGCCCGAGAAAGCAATGGTCATGGCGGATCAATCGAGGAATGCCATCATCATTAGTGACTTGGCAACCAATAAAGTTGTCTGGAGCTGGGATCCTGTGTCTGCCAAGATGCCGGCCTCTTCCCGGTCGTGGTTTGTCAATCCAAGTGAGTGCAAGCCTGTGATGGACAATCGGTGCATTCTGATGACCGCCAGTGGAGGCGCTGTAGCGCTGATCCGTATTGCTGACCATAAGGTTTTGTTCTACGCATATTGCGGGAGCAATCCGCACTCGGCCGAGATGCTGCCCGATGGGAACATCGTGACGGCCGAATCTTATGCTGGAGAGATCAACACGTTTGTCGTTGACACGGTGAAAGTCTTTGGTGTGAAGGCTGATACGAAGAAGATCGGCAATGCTCACAATGTCGTTTGGGACGCCAAGCGCAACTGTCTCTATGCGACAGGAACGCTCCAAGGAGGCGTGACAGCTGTCTTCCGGTTTTCCTATAATGGCGATCGGCTCTCTCCCATGCTGCAAGGTCAGAAGCGGATCTACACCTTCGAGAACGAGTCCGGCGGTCATGATCTCTTCCCTGTGCAGGGAAAAGAAGGTCTCTTATGGCTGACTGCCGCCTCCGCGGTCTATCAGCTTGACGTTTCGAAAGAGCCGGTCAGCTGTGAGAAAGTCTATGACATCACGGATGTGAAAAGCATCGCCAACGACGGGAATGACATCTACCTGCTGAAGCCGACAGAAGAATGGTGGGCCGAAGGACCTGTCGATCCCTCCGGCAATGTCTGGTTTCAGCTGAAAGGATCACGCCTCTATAAGTGCCGTCTGATGCAGCCTGACACTTTCAGCTACCACCAATGAAGACGCTTCGGTCCTTTTGGCTCTGCCTGACTCTTATCTTGCTGTTTCCTGTGACATATGCAGGAAACGGCAAGAAGATATATGCTGACTATCACGGAGTGCGGTATACCAGGTTGCATGACGGGAAATTAGGCCGTTGGAGTTATTTCGCAAAGACCGAGAAGTCGGCCACTTCCACCCGCCTGATCTGCTATAATGCTGATCAGGTGACAGCCGATGGCAGGCATGAGATAGCCGCTGCGCATTATCCGCTTGTTGGCTTACAGTCCGATTTGGATGATGACTACCTCGAATATCAGATCCTTACGGCAAAAGCTGCGGGCATTGACGGATTTTTCATAGAATGGGGATTCCGGCCCCATGAGAATGATGTCCTGCTGAAAGCCATGCAGCGCGTCGCCGCAAAATATGATTTCGAAATCGGCATCAACTGGTGTGACGGATGGCTGTATTATGACTGGATCACCAAGATCTATCCGCAGATCAGCGACCGTGCGGCCAAAACGCGGTATATGGCCCAATGCTACCAGTATCTTCTTGACAGCGTTCTCTATGCCCGAACGGCACCTTTGGTGAACGGTGCTCCGGTCTTTTATCATTTCGGAGGAGGCGCCCGGCCTGACGAATTCATGCAAGTGCTGGAGGCGGTCCGCCCTGACGGAGGCCGTCCCGTGCCGTCCATCCTCAGAAGGTGGGCGGAGTGGGGACACCTGGCTGGCGGAGTATACCAGCCGGTCACGTCCGGCAGTGACATCTCTGCATGGAAATCGTTGGGCGAGACGCCTACTGCGTGGATTCCGGCCCGTGTCCGCAAGGGAGACGGAGCTTACCCTTCCTATGACTATTGGGCCTCGGAGGAGGATGTGCTGCGATTTTTAGAGCCATTCCGTGATTCGGTTTGGCTCGCCCTACGGCGTCCTCACGAGGTGAAGTCGGGATTTGTCATGCCGGGCATGGACAACAGAGGCTGTGCGGGGTGGGGACATTCCGTCTTCTATCTGATAGACCGGAATGACGGATCGCTCTATGACCGGATGTGGCAATATTGCATGCAGAGCAAGGACAGCCTTGACATGATGTTCATTGCGTCGTGGAACGACTTTACCGAAGGGCATGAGATTGCCCCGACGATCGAGTGTGGCTACAGGGAATTGGAGACAACCATGAAGTATGCGGCACAGTTCAAGGAGTTTGTGCCTGATGGCAAGGCGCTCCGATTGCCTTACCGGCTGTTTGTCGAAAGAAAGAACGTCGAATGGCTCAAGCCGCTCATTCCCGGCTGGCAGCAGTTCGCTGACAGCTTGGATCAGGTGGCGTCGATGCTTGCCAAGGGTGCTTATGACGCGGCAGAGCGGACGCTTGTCCGATGCGGGCAGGCGGTCGAGACTGTGAAAAAGCGGGTTCGGACCAGGACATTCAGCTTGGATGAGGCCGGCATGACGATCCGGGGCGCGTCAAAGAAGAAAGCTTGGAACGCCACGGACGGTCTCACGCTCACCTTGGGGGTGAAGGCCAACATTGACCTGAATACATCTTACAATCGGGGATTCATGGAATTTGAATACCTTGATGTGCCCGATGCCGCTTTGTTCGTCAGGTCTGCGACCCGTAAAGAGCCTAAACATGATTTTGACACCGTGGGCAAGATCATGACCACGGGCAGCGGTCTGTGGAAAAAAGCGAGGGTCACCCTCTATGGCGAAAACATTGCCTATCCTTATCAGAAACCGGCTTTCTATCTCAAAGGCGGCACCATGGTCCGCAACATCTCCCTGCAGTACGATCTCTATACGATTTAATCCCAATTTTCATGAAGCGTATTCTTTCGATATTGATATTCCTTTGCGCCATGGCAAGTGGCGCGGCCGGCCGGACCCGTTATTCCATCAATGAGGGCTGGCAGTTCCGTTTTGGTGAGGCTTCGCGGTCATCCGGTTCCGACGCAGGTGTGTGGCAACGCGTCGATCTGCCTCATACGTGGAACGTGGACGACGTGGACGACGAGGCTCCGGGATACCTGCGCGGCAGGGCATGTTATAAAAAACAGGTCATGATCGACCGTCCGCAAGGTGCCGAACGTGTGTACATCTACTTCGAAGGCGTCAATCAGGAGGCGCATGTCTATGTCAACGGCCGTCTGGCAGGCAGCCATCGGGGCGGTTATACTGCCTTCTGTGTTGACCTGACGGACTGTGTCACGTTCGGCAAGCGCAATGAGCTGATGGTCGAAGTGACCAACAGTTACGACCGCTCCATTGCCCCGTTGTCGGCCGATTTCACATTTTTCGGCGGCATCTACAGGGATGTGTGGATTGTCTATACGTCGCAGATCCATCTGGCCACTGATGATTATGGATCGTCCGGCGTACTTGTCCGGACGCCGCATACGGACGGGGTGTTCAAGGGAGTGGAAATCCTCACAAGGATCAACAGTCACATCAGCCGCAGGAAGACAGTCCGACTGGTCCACACGGTGCTCGATGCAGCCGGCGCCGAAGTGAAAAGCCAGTCGGCAAGGGTCAGATTGGAGGCCGGCCGGAAGGATGCTTCTGGCCGCACCGTGATCGGCATTTCGAACCCCCGGTTGTGGTCTGTGGATGATCCTTACCTGTATGCCGTCCGCACCTGCATCTATGATGCTGATTCGGGGAAGCTGTTGGACGAGGCCATGACGCGGTTCGGATTCAGATGGTTCCGATTCGACCCGGACCGCGGGTTCTGGCTCAACGGCAAGCCTCTGCAGCTGATCGGGACCTCGAGACATCAGGATTTCTACAAGAAAGGGAATGCACTCTCTGATGATCTTCACATCCGTGATGTCCGAAAGCTCAAGGAGATGGGAGGCAACTTTCTGCGTGTGGCCCATTATCCGCAGGATCCCACGGTGCTTGAAATGTGCGACCGGTTGGGAATCATTGCCAGTGTGGAGATTCCGGTCGTCAATGCCGTTGACAGCGGAGAGGCCTTCTTGGCCAACTGCAGGAACATGGAGATGGAGATGATCCGGCAGAACGGAAACCACCCGTCGGTCGTCATGTGGGGCATCATGAACGAAACGCTGCTGCGGATTCCCAAGGATCAGACAGACAAAGAGGGTTATCTCGCCAAGGTCAGGGAGATTGCGGCTGCGCTCGATGCGACGGCCAGAACCGAAGATCCGGAGCGTTACACCTTCCTCGCGATCCATAATGCCATCCCGTTGTACCGTCGCGCCGGTCTGTTGGATGTCCCCATGGTGCTGGGTCTCAATCTTTACCAGGGCTGGTATGAGGCAGATGTCACAGGCTTTGAGCGGACCTTGGACCGGCTCCATGCACAGTATCCCTACCTTCCGCTCATGGTCACGGAATATGGAGCCGGCGTCGATCCGAGGATCCATGCTGACCAGCCCGAGCGATTCGATTTTTCCCAAGAATACGGACTGGTCTATCACAGGCATTATTATCCGGAGATCCGCAAGCGTTCTTATCTGGCCGGAGCCAGTGTGTGGAACCTGAACGACTTCTATTCGGAGCCTCGGGTCGACGCGGTGCCGCATGTCAACAACAAGGGACTGACCGGATTGGATCGGGAGGAGAAAGATGTCTACCTTTATTATAAGGCCTTGCTGGCCGGTGGACCGATGCTGCGTATCGGCAACCGGCATTGGGCCAACCGCGCATGCGTGGGCGACGGCGGGCGCGGCGTGATCAGTCTGCCCGTCTTCTCCAATGCCGAGACGGTCGAACTGCAGGCTAACGGACAGCGCGTGGGCCGCCGGAAGGTAGACAACGGAGTGGCTTTCTTCACTGTGCCTGTCACTGACGGGGAGAACCTGATGGCGGCGCGGGCAGTGGTCGGAGGCCGCACGGTCAGCGATGCACTGACATTCCGCGTGCAGGTGATTCCGCGGAACCTGCGGCAGGGATTCCCTGTGGACGGACTGCATGTCATGCTCGGCTCGACCAGATATTTCGAGGATCGCACCGATGCCGTTTGTTGGCTGCCCGAACAGGAATACACTGTCGGCAGCTGGGGATATGTCGGCGGAGAGCCCTATCGCCGCAGCGGTGGCCTGCAGGGCACCGATGCGGATATCAGAGGCACAGAGAATGATCCGGTCTATCAGACCCAACGGCGCGGGATCCGGTCATTCAAGGCAGACACGCCCGACGGGAGCTATCTCGTTGACCTGCATTTTGCCGTCCTGCAACAGGCTGACCCCTTGGCCTATAATCTGACTCAGGGTCAACGGGAAGTGTCGGAGCGGGAGCGAAGTGTGTTTGATGTGGTCGTCAATGGCGACATGGTCTTCAGCGATATGGATCTCGTCGAAGAGGCAGGGGAACTGCAGGCCGTCTGCAAGCGCATCGCCGTGCAGGCCAAGAAGGGGCAGGGGCTCGATATCCGGTTCGTCCCCAAGTCGGGCAGAACGATCCTGAATGCCATCCGGATCTATCGGGAGTGACAGGCGGATGGCGGCATGGCGGCTGCCTCCCCGCAGCATCGGGTGCAGCTGACTATGCCGGGCCGGTGAGGATCCATAACAGGACGAGGAGCGCCAACGGATTGTCGGAGTCCTTGGCTTGTCGGCGCAGGCTTCGGATTGATCTGTAGACAAGTTTTCTGACGGATCCCGCGTTCATGCCGAGCAGTGTGGCAATCTCGTCGTAGTCCATGTTCTGCATGTAGCGGAGATAGATGGCCTCGCGCTGACGGGGCGTCAGTTGGTTCAGCATCGTCTCCACGCTCGACTTGATGAGTGCCCGTTCCTCGTCGCTGATCAGCCTGTCAAGCACGGTGACTTCGGTCGTGAAAGGGAGGCGGGAGAAGTCGAAATCAGCAAACTTTGATGTCTTTTTGTAAGCGTTGAGTATGTCGTTCCGGAACGAGCGGAACAGATAGGCTGTCAGACTGCCGACATCTTGCAGTTGCCTGCGTTTGATGAAGAGGTTGCAGAACACGTCCTGGGCTGCATCGCGGCAGGTGTCTTCATCGAATCCCATGCTGATGCCGTAGGCTAAGAGATCATCGATGCATCGGTCATAGATAGCTGCAAAGTTCTGATAAGCTATTTCCTCAGCCGCGCTGTTCAGAAAAAGATCCCAGCAATCTTCTATTTCCTTATTTCTCGCTTTGTTCACCATCCTTAGTCGATCATCTGATGTTGCATGGAAGAATGTTCTTCAAGTGGGGCGTGACATCATTCATCCGAACCGCCGTCCTTGTCATCCGGCTGTCTGATCAGTCGTCTGCGTTTTTGATAGTTATGTTTTATGCAAAGATACAACAAAAAACTGAGAATGAGGGCAGAATGATGAAAAATCTGTGAGAATGAGCGGATTAATTGATTTAGTTGGATTCTCTGTGCAGACAACAGATGCCACAGAAAAGTCAGTTGAAGCAAGAGTTTCGTTACT
>JALFRV010000197.1 GCA_022778905.1 Prevotella sp.
AAGTTACAAAAACTTTGGGAAATAACAAAGCCCTGGCTTGAGAAAGTCGGGGCTTTGTGCAAAAAAAAGGTGTGCCTATTTTGACACACCCTCACCATGCCCTGTCAAAAGTTGATCCCCTACGGGGGACAGCTGCAATGAATACTTGTAAAAACAATGATGTTAAACACACAGATAGATTGTAGCTTTTCAGCGGTAATAACCCTCTTGACAGATGCGCACGGGCATCAAGTTAACTTCATCGGCCAACCAACATATGTTCTTAGGCCAACCAACATATGTTCTTAGGCCAACCAACATATGTTCATCGGCCAACCAACATATGTTCTTAGGTCAACCAACATATGTTCATCGGCCTACCGACATATGTTCTTGACTATGTCTGGTTTTACTTCACACGGTTTGGTTTATTGTTACCGAATTGGTTCACCTGCTTTTTACTTGCTTCCTGAAAAGCTTTACACTTCCGGTTAAATTCCACTATGACTGCCACCGAAGAGTTACGATATATTAACTGCCCTCTTTTTCCTACTGAGCCCCTTTTACCTATATAGAGTCAAGCCATTGTTCGCGTGAAACTAATTGTTGAGCACACAAGAATATTATGTGACCCCTTATCACCCATGGGACCATGAGCCTGATTCGGTCGATGGGGAAATAAAAAAATCCTTCAAGAAGAGTCTTGAAGGATCAGCGGTGCGTACGAGACTCGGACTCGTGACCTCCTGCGTGACAGGCAGGCATTCTAACCAACTGAACTAACGCACCATGGCGTCTCCTGAAAAGTGTGGCGGTGCGTACGAGACTCGGACTCGTGACCTCCTGCGTGACAGGCAGGCATTCTAACCAACTGAACTAACGCACCTTCGTAAGTACACCTTTCGGATTAGCGACTGCAAAGGTAAGTATATTTTTTCTTTTCACCAAATGTTGCTGTTACTTTTTTATCAAAAAGCATAAAAAAAGGCTATCGGGAAACTCCTCCCGACAGCCCTTTCGGATGTCTTTCAAGATGCCTCTCCGGCTTACACGATTCCCTGGGCCATGATGGCTTTGGCCACTTTCAGGAATCCGGCGATATTCGCACCTTTCACATAGTTGATGTAACCGTCGGGCTCGGTGCCATATTTCACGCAGTTGGCGTGGATGTCATCCATGATGGCATGGAGTTTCTCGTCCACTTCCTCACGGCTCCAGCGCAGGCGCTCCGAATTCTGTGTCATCTCCAGACCGGAGGTTGCGACGCCGCCGGCATTGGATGCCTTGCCCGGACAATAGAGGATCTTGGCGTTCTGGAACAGTTTGATGGCTTCGGGGGTGGTAGGCATGTTGGCGCCTTCGGTGACTGCAAAGACTCCGTTGGCCAGCAAAGCCTTGGCATCCTCTTCGTCGATCTCGTTCTGTGTCGCGCATGGTGTGGCGATGTCACCTTTCTCATGCCAGGGACGTGCGCCTTCTACATATTTCACATTGTATTTTTCGGCATACTCGCGGATACGCCCCCGCTCGATGTTCTTCAGCTCCATGATATAGTCGAGTTTCTCCCGGTCAATGCCGTCAGGGTCGTAGATATAGCCGTCCGAGTCAGAGCAGGTGACAGCCTTGGCACCAAATTCGATCAGCTTCTCGATGGTATATTGGGCCACATTGCCTGATCCGCTCACGAGAACGGTCTTGCCGGCGAGGTCCATATTGCGCGTCTTGAGCATGTCCTGCAGGAAGTAGACATTGCCGTAGCCGGTTGCTTCCGGGCGGATACGCGAGCCGCCGAATTCCTGCCCTTTGCCGGTCAGAATGCCCTGGAATTGATGGGTCAACTTCTTGTACATGCCGAACATGTAGCCGACCTCACGTCCGCCGACGCCGATATCGCCTGCCGGCACGTCCTCATCAGGTCCGATGTGACGATAGAGCTCCAGCATGAAAGCCTGGCAGAAGCGCATGACCTCGGCGTTGCTCTTCCCGCGGGGGGAGAAATCCGATCCTCCCTTGGCACCACCCATCGGAAGTGTGGTCAGTGAATTCTTGAAAGTCTGCTCAAAAGCGAGGAATTTAAGAATCGAAGGGGTGACGGATGCGTGATAGCGTAAGCCACCCTTGTAAGGGCCGATGGCGTTGCAGTGCTGTACGCGATAGCCCATATTGGTCTGTACTTTACCCTTGTCGTCAACCCAGTTCACACGAAACTGAATGATTCGATCGGGAATACATAGCCGTTCAATTAAGTTTGCTCTCTCAAATTCCGGATGTTTGTTGTATTCATCCTCAATGGTTCCTAATACCTGACTTACTGCCTGAATGTACTCGGGCTCACCTGGGAATCTTTGTTTCAGATTCTCAACAACTTCTGTTGCTTTCATACGTTTGACTTTAATTAATTGGAAGTTTGATATTTTTGATTCCAATTGCAAAGTTATATGTTTTATCCGAAAAACAATGCTATTTGATATTGCTTTTGCAGAAAAAGTATTAAAAAGTAACATTGTTGTAATTTATTGATGAAAAAATGTCACTCTTACCTTATTATATATAGCGTGTGGATCGGGCGGAGGATAAACCCGGATCGGCCATTAGACCGCTGGGGCACATTTATTCTTGTCCTTTCCTGCTTTCCGACTGCCATCGGACAAAATCAGTTCGAACGCTAATGACCGATCCGGGAAAAATCGGGACGACGGTGAGGGGAGATTCGGACAAGAGAGAGGCATGGGCCCGATCTTCAGGGCCGTCTTTTCGGATCTGATGGAAGGATGGAACGGATGAGGGGGATGCGCGGTTCGGGTGTAGGGGAGGGGTGATATATTCTTGTGAAATGCTTGGTCGTTCTTGTCATTTTCTTTATATTTGCATTGTTTTATCTGACAAACACGGCTGGCACTGCGTGCATGCAGCCCCTGACGGGGCATCTTTCCGCCGCAGGGACATCATGCAGCAGGGCTGTCGGATGATTATCTTTCAATTGAACTGCTATCCCTATGAAACCAATCCATTATTGCCTGAGTCTGTTTCTGCTGCTGATCAGTCCGCGCGTCGAGGCCGGAGTGAAAGTCATCTTCTATGATCAAGACATCGTCCGAATCGTGAAATTGCCGGCCCCGGCAACAGACCTCGCCCGCAAGAAGAGCTATTCAGTCATCCTCACTCCTAAGAAGATCAAGGTCGAAAGGACTGAAGACGCGGACCGGGAGATATGGAAGACTGCCTGCATGACGGTCAAGGTGGACCGTCGGACAGAGGAAGTCAGCTTCTATGATGCACACGACAGCCTGCTGCTCAGGGAGCAGGGGAAGGCCGCATTTGACATGCGCAGGGGCGACGCTGACGAGGGGAAGTACAAGGTCAGGCAGACTTTCCGGCTCGAAAATGATGAAGCGATCTTCGGGTTGGGCCAGTTGCGCGATCCACGGATGAGTCAACGTGGGCAGCATGTCATGCTCTGGAACACCAACACGCATATCTGCATCCCTTATTTCACCTCCGTCAAAGGCTACGGACTCTATTGGGACAATGCCGGGAAGACCTATTTCGACGATGATGAGACGGGCACTTCGTTCACCTCGGAGGTGGCCCTCTGTGCCGACTATTATTTCCTTTACCGGGACGGAACGCAGGATGGCGTCATCGGATGTATCCGCAATCTGACCGGTCAGGCTACGATGTTCCCGCTGTGGACGATGGGATTCTGGCAGTGTCGCGAGCGCTACAAGACAAGCGATGAGCTGGCCGACGTGCTCGACAGGCATCGTGCGTTGAAGATACCCATGGACTGCATCGTCCAGGATTGGCAATACTGGGGCTGCGATTCCAATTGGAATGCCATGCGGTTCATGAACCCTTACTATATTAATAAGGTGGGGGAGAAG
>JALFRV010000239.1 GCA_022778905.1 Prevotella sp.
TGAGACGAAAACGTTGAAGGTGAACTACCGCTCTGAACGCCATGTCATTGATTTCAACAATGCATTCTTCCAGATTGCGGCCCGGATTGATTACGAGGAGCAGAACGAACTGTTCCCTGAAGGCGCGCGCCAATTGCAGAAGGCCTACCAACCGGACGAAGTCGTTCAGGAGATCCCCACGAAGAGAGGCCCTCACGGCTATGTCGGCATAGAATTGATCCCCAAGGATGATTATCAGGCCGTAATGATCAGTAAAGTCAGCGATGCCGTGCTCCGCCTTCTGGCCAGCGGCATCAGCGAGCGCAAGATCGCCATTCTCGTCAGATCCAATCAGACGATCCGTGAGATTGCCGATTTCTTCATGCAAAATCACCCGGATATCCGACTTGTATCCGATGAAGCCTTCAGCCTTGATTCTTCCTTGGCCGTCAACATGATCATCAACGCCATGCGCGTGCTGACCCATCCGGAAGATCAGTTGGCCCAGGCCAATATTGCAAAAGCCTATCAGAAACAAATCATGCGGCAAGCCTATATCGAGGGAGAGCAGATCATTCGGGGAGCAGATGTCAGGAAGTTGCTGCCGCCCGCATTCATTGATCATCTCGACCAATTGGTCATGCTCCCGGTATCGGAATTAGTTGAGAAGCTCTGCACGATTTTTGACTTGACACAACTTTCAGACCAAAGTGCCTATATCTATAAACTCTTCGACGTGATCGGCGATTATCTACAGGATCATTCGCCCGATCTCGATTCCTTTCTCGCCGATTGGGACGAAAGTCTGCACCTGAAAGCCATCCAGAGTGACGAGGCCGAAGGGATCAGGCTGACCACAATCCATAAGAGCAAGGGACTGGAGTTCGATCATGTCATCATCCCTTATTGCGACTGGAAATTGGAAAAGGCCAGCACGCTGTGGTGTCGACCGTCCGAGGAACCTTTCAACGAATTGCCGCTGGTACCAATCTCATTCAATGAGAAACAGATGATGGGCAGTATCTACGAACATGATTATCTCGAGGAACATCTCCAGAACATGGTCGACAACCTCAACCTGCTCTACGTGGCTTTCACCCGTGCGAGCAAGACGCTGCTTGTCTTTGCCCGACGCGGGCAACGCGGCTCCCGGTCATATCTGATCGAGCAAGCGCTCACCGACGTTCACATGTCCCTGCCCGGAAGTTTGCTCGAAGGTGATTTCGCCAATTCCAAAGAATCCATCCGGTTCACTTACGGCAGCATGGCCCCGATCGCGGCCAAAGCGCAAGCCACGTCAATGAACGTGATCAGCAGCCAGCCTACTCCCATAAGTGTCAATATCGAGAATTTCGAGAAACCGGTTGAATTCAGGCAGAGCAACAAGAGCCGGGAGTTTGTGGGCGGAACAGACGATGCGGAACAGCAGAACTATATCCAAACCGGCAAAGTCCTCCATCACATCCTGTCCACCATCCGCACGGAAAGCGACATCGAAACGGCCATCTGCCAATTGGAATTTGACGGCATCCTCCACTATGACGGGATAGATCAGACCAAGATTCGGGCAATGCTTCAAAAACGATTGGCCGACCCGAGAGTCAAGGAATGGTTTGCACCGAAATGGCGACTGTTCAATGAATGCGCGATTCTGCATATTGATCCTGACACCCAACAGGTGGTGGAACACCGCCCAGACCGTGTCATGAGTGACGGGCAGGAATGGATCGTCGTTGATTATAAATTCGGTCAACCGCGTTCCGAATATCACGATCAAGTTGCCCGATATATGCACCTGCTAACCCGGATGGGACATCAGCACGTACGCGGGTACTTGTGGTTTGTCTATGCAAACCGCATAGAGGAAGTCAAAACATAAACAACACAAAGATGAATAAATCATTTTTAGAATATACAGCTCAGGACCTGATTGCCAAATACGGCAGTGATCTCTCCCGACTGACGATCGTGTTTCCCAACAAGCGCGCTTCGCTTTTTATGAATGAGCACTTGGCCAGAATAGTAGACAGACCGCTGTGGAGTCCAACCTACATCACGATCAGCGAGCTCTTCCGGCAGCAGACCGATCTGGTGGTGGGCGACGAGATCAAACTCATCTGCGATCTTCACAAGGTGACAGTCCAATGTACCGGCAATGACGAACCATTGGACCATTTCTACGGATGGGGCCAGCTGCTGCTATCGGACTTTGATGATATCGACAAGAACATGGCCGATGCCGACAAGGTCTTCGCCAATCTGAAAGATATCCATGAGTTAGATGATGTCTCATATCTGACTGAAGAGCAGAAACAGGCCCTCCAGCACTTTTTTGCCAACTTCAAGGAAGATCATAATTCAGAACTGAAGAAGCGGTTTCTTGCCATCTGGAGCCATCTCGGCGACATCTATCATCAATACAACCGCCGGCTCACTCAGCAGGGGCTGGCCTACGAGGGGGCATTGTACAGGCGCGTCATCAATGAAGAAAGAAATTCCTTCGATGCCGAGACGTACGTCTTCATTGGCTTCAACCTGTTGCAGAAAGTAGAGCGCCAACTTTTCCAACGGCTCATGCACGAGGGCAAGGCTAAGTTTTACTGGGACTTCGACCATTATTACCTGACTGACAATGAAGCCGGCCACAATATCAGCCAATATATCGAGGCTTTCCCTAACGAACTCGACAATCGGGACGAAGCTGTCTATGGTCACTTCAAGGAGCCCAGGCAGATCACTTATCTGTCAGCACCGACAGAGAACATTCAAGCCCGATACGTTTCCCAGTGGCTCAGGGCAGAAGGACGCTACCGGGACGGACAGAAAACGGCTGTGGTGCTCTGCAATGAGACGATATTGCCATTCGTTCTTCACAGCATCCCATCAGAGGTGGACAAGGTGAACATCACAACCGGCTTCCCCCTGTCCCAGGCACCCGTAGCCTCGCTTATCACCAAGTTGATTGCCCTGCAGGTCAATGGCCATCAGAAACGCACGGGCAAATTCAGACTGCGTCATGTCAATGCTGTCCTACGGCATCCCTATGCCAAATATATATCAGAAAAAAGCCAGGCGTTATACAAGGAACTGAACGAACACAAGCGCTACTATCCCGCGCAGGAGGATCTTTCGCTTGACAAAGGCCTGAGCCTGCTCTTCGGAGAAACAAGAGCAGATCATCACGACGAGGATATGAGCCTCCGGCCAGAAAAGATCTGTCGCTGGATTCTCGATATTCTACAGTGCATGGCAGGATACGCCAAGGGCGAGGAAGATCCATTCTTTCAGGAATCCATGTTCCGCATGTTCACCCTTGTCAACCGGCTTTCCGGGCTGATAGAGACCGGTGATCTCAATATGATGATGCCGTCGTTCACGCTGCTGCTCAATCAGCTGATCCGTTCAACCAACATCCCATTCCACGGAGAGCCCGTGGAGGGCGTACAGGTCATGGGCATCCTCGAAACGAGAAATATAGACTTCGATCATGTGATACTGCTCTCGTGCAACGAAGGGCAGATGCCCCGAGAGGTGAACGACGCCTCATTCATCCCCTACTCCGTCCGCAAGGCATACGGCCTGACAACCATTGACAACAAGGTTTCTGTGTATTCCTACTATTTCCACCGACTGCTGCAGCGGGCATCTGACATCACAATCGCCTATAACAGTGCGACAGAGGACGGGCACACGGGACAGATGAGCCGTTTCATGCTCCAACTTCTCGTAGAAAGCGGACAGAATATCCGTAAACAGACCCTTCAAGGCCGCCAGCGACAGACCATCCTCCACCGTGTCCCAATCGATAAGAGCAGGGCCGTCATGGAAGTTCTCGAATCATTCAAGACCATCTCCCCTACGGCTCTTAATCGGTATATCCGCTGCCAGTTGCAGTTTTATTACAACATGATAGCCGGCATCAAGGAACCCGACAAAGAGGATGATCCGGATCAGATCGACAACCGCACATTCGGCAACATCTTCCACCAAAGTGCCCAACTGCTTTATCAGCAATGGTCAGATCGCGGCCGGGCCATCCATCAGGCAGACATAGAAGATCTGCTCAAACAACCGGCAGCCATAGAACGGATTGTAGATCAGGCGTTCAAGGACGAACTGTTCAAGGCCGAAGCCGGTGGATTCCATCCCGAATACAACGGATTGCAGATCATCAACCGTGAAGTGATCATCAATTACATCAAACAACTGCTCAAGCTTGATGCCAATCTTACCCCATTCTCGATCATCGGACTTGAAAAAAAAGTCTACGCAGACATGGACTTTCAGACCGCCAACGGGATGAGGACCATCAAGATCGGAGGATATATAGACAGATTGGACAAGATCAGCCAGCAGCCCGAAGGACCACGCATGAGGGTGATCGACTACAAGACTGGAAAGATTCCGCAGACGAAGACCTACACTGTGGAGGAAATCTTTGCCGGAAACGACATCAGCAAGAAACACACCGACTATTTCTTCCAGACGATGGTCTATGCCATGATCATCAGACATCAGCAGGAGATCAATCCGGGTTCGCTGCCGGTCAGTCCAGCCCTGATCTTCATCCAGCAGGCATCAGGCAAGGATTACGATCCGACGCTGACCCTCGGCAAGGACAAGATCATTGACATTGAGGACTATCTTACAGATTTTAAGGAACGGTTGCAGCATCTGCTTTCGGAAATCTTCGATCCCAACACAGCATTCTCACCTACCACAGACCATGCACGATGTCTCGGATGTCCGTATGCGCAGCTGTGCGGCATATAAGGAGAAATATTTTTTCAGTAAATTCTTTGCACTTTAAGAAAATAGTCGTACTTTTGCAGCATCAATCAGGAAAGTTGGCAGAGTGACCGAATGCGCTGGACTCGAAATCCGGTATACCCTTTCTGGGTATCGGGGGTTTGAATCCCTCACTTTCCGCAAGCCAAGCCTTTAGAGACCATTCTCTGAAGGCTTTTCGCTTATATCTCCTAAAGCCAAGTCGGAACTTCATACTTCACAGGGTGGTGTCACTGAAAAGTCATGTCAGGCGAACATGGATTCCTAAGCTGATGTTCTATTGTATAAACGGCAACGGCTGGTTGTGCTATGAGAATGGTCCGGACACAATCAACGAAACCTCAGAGACAGCAATCAGACACTTCCGAGGCTTATTGGATCATTTGCACCTTAAACGACGCATGCCATCTTATCAATCTATTGATCGACCTACTATTTTCTATCATCATGAAATACCGAAATGAAGCGATTCATTTCAGACGCGAATAACTGATCATTTCTCAATACGGATGTCGCCTACCCTGATTCCGCCCGTACGACATACCAATCGGATATCACTCACGCCCGAACGGTTAATGTCTATCTTGAAACTGTTTTGGTTTATCTTTCCCGTATAGACATCAATGAATTGGCCGCCTCCGCTGGATAACTGGATTGTAAATAAAGCATCCTTCGGCGTCCCGGTAGCCCAATGGAAAACGACCGATCCGATCTTGTCCGCAGCAGGAACAGAGACTGTCAGCGTCGCGTTTTGTGTTCCGGTCCAGCATGTTGACATGTCAGTGTCAATGGCTTTTGCGGCTTCAGCAGAGACTGGATCCGCAGTCACAGAGAGATTGGGAAGCTGTTTCGTACTTGCAGCAGACTGATTGGGAGCCATAACCGTGAACGTATTCTCCAACCGGATATCTTCAGACGAAGATCCGATCATTACCTTGAACTCCCCCGGTTCGACAACGCTTTTGAAATCTAAGTTGATCAGTCCGAGATGCTCGGGCCTGATCACGAAGGTCAAGGTCTTCGTTTCTCCAGGCTTCAAATGGATTCTTTCAAATCCCCGAAGATTTTTCTCGTAGGTCGTCACAGAACTTACCAAATCGCGGATGTACAGCTGAACCACCTCGTCTCCAGCCATTCGCCCACTGTTGGTGACATCGCATGAGACGCTCAACGAATCGTTCATGGACATCGTAGGCGCCGAAAACTTGAGATTGGAGTATTTGAAGGTCGTGTAGCTCAACCCATGACCGAAGTAGTAGAGTGCACCATTGGCGCGTGAAGCGTTGCCCTTCGGCCCCAACTTGTTGCCCCCGTCAACTAACGCTGCGGGCTTGGAAGGAAAATTGAAGGGGATCTGCCCGGCGCTCTTAGGGAACGTGACGGTCAGCTTACCGCCAGGATTGTAATCGCCGAACAGCACATCAGCCACAGCTGTACCTCCTTGCGAACCGGGGTACCAGGCCTCAACGATGGCCGGAACAAACTTGTCCGCCCAGTTGATGGATAGCGGTCGACCGTTGATGAGCACAAGCACGACTGGTTTTCCGACCGCATAAATGGCTTTCAGCAAGTCTAACTGCCGGCCAGGAAGATCCAATGAGGACCTTGATTTGTTCTCTCCGCAGGTGCGTGCATTTCCACCTAAGACCAAGATTGACATATCACTCTCCTTCGCCAATGCCACTGCCTTGTCGATCTCCTGCTGCTCTTCGGCAGTCATCGGAAAGTCTATGAGTTCTGACTCAGGCCAATTCGGGTCAACGATATCACATCCTTTGGCATAGCTTACCTCCACTTTTGACCCTACTTTTGCCTTGATTCCTTCTAAAACAGTTGTCACTTCGACCGCCAAGGGGCCATAATGCGTCAGCGCATAGGAAGCATCATTGGCATTGGGACCGCACACGGCAATCCGCTTCAGCTTCGCCTTGTCCAAAGGAAGCAGGTTGTCCTGATTCTTCAGCAATACGATAGACTCGCGGGAAGCCTGTAATGCGACAGCCTGATTCTGCATGCCATCCACTTCCTTGTCTGCAGCTTTGAGATCCATCTGATAAGGATGGTCGAAGATGCCAACCGTAAATTTCACACGCAGAATATCCTTCACCAAGTTGTCTATGACCGACATGGGTATTCTGCCCTCGCGGATCAGCTCCCTCAAAGGCAACACGAATGAATCCGGCGAACGGAATGTGCAGCGGACATTGAGCCCGGCCGTCACCGCCTGAAATATCGCTTCCTTGTTGTCCGCGGCCGTCCGGTGCTTCGAGAAGAGGTATTCGAGCGCGTCACTGTCTGAAACGATGTAGCCCCGGAACCCGTAACGGTGGCGCAAAACTTCCGTCAGCCAATGGTAACTGCCTTGGATCGGAACGCCATCATAGTCATTATACGAACTCATAGCACCGAGCAGGCCGGCCTCCCCGACCACTCTGCGCCATGGATACATGTGGATATTCTCCACCTCACGTGGCGGAATCTGCGGATCCACACGTGACATTCCCTCCCTTCCACCTTTATTATTACTGTAGGCGGCGTAATGCTTGGCAGTCGAAGCTACCTGACGGTCGGTCTGAAGGCCTCTTGCCATCTGAATGCCCAATTCTGCTACAAGAAACGGACTTTCCCCATAGATTTCCTCATAGCGTCCCCAGCGCTGATCACGCCCGACATCTAAGATCGGCGCATAGACGTTGGTGTAGCCGAGCAAACGCGCTTCGCGTCCGGTGATATATCCCACCTGATGGATCAGTTGACGGTTCCAGGTCGTACCCAAACCTAATTGGGTCGGGAAATTCGTTGCCTTATAACTTTCAATACCCCTGATTCCTTCATTCGTGAAGTCAACGGGAATGCCGAGACGGGTCTCCTCCACAAAGAACCTTTGGACCTCATTGATGGCCCAGGCGTGTTTTGAGGCCGGCCAAACCCATTCGTTATCCGAGGGAGGCATTCCCCATTGCTGAAAGCCATTGAGATGTTCGTCAATCGCTCCAATCCCGTCTTTCCATATCTTTTGTTTCCATCCTGGGTTCGGCAGGTCGTCTTCCAAGACACGCTTATATCCATACAGGGTAACCATCTGATTTGTCTTTTCCTCCATCGTCATCTGCCGGAGAAGATCATTGATGCGGTCATCGATAGACGCGGCTGGATCTTCGAAGACATCCTTCTTGCCATTCTTGTTGAAATCTATCCACCCTTTGTGATAGATTTTATTTTTCGGCAAGTTGTAGACCTCAAGTTTGGGGCTGTATTTATTAGGCTTTTGAGCCCAGGCAAGATAGCCACATGAAAGAGATAGTAATATTAAAGATAATGGAAAGCGTCTTGTTTTCATATTTAAACCATTAATGATTGAGAAAAAGATCAGTCATACAGAGATAAGGCATCATTCGTCTTCGTTGTGTATATCTTTCTAACGTTAAATCCGGAAAATGTTGCTTATTTAAATTCAATTAACAATTTGTTTGTTTATCTCATGTATATCCATTCCTTGAATTTTGACGAAATATAGACCTTAGGGCAGTTTCGGGAAAGACAAATCATTTGTTTGTGTAAACCGCTTGATCAGTTTGCCCAACGCATTGTATATCTCAATATTGGAGATACCATGCTTCCGGCCGCTGATCTCCAACCGATCCGCCTTGAGTCTGACCTGACTTCTGACATTGATCGCCGACTGCTTGATCGCCGTCAGAAATGGAGAGATGGAGATAGTTTGCTGCTCCGGTGCCAATTTATAATAGAAGCAACCAACGGAAACAGCTTGTCAGTCTGTGAGTTTCCGCGATTGATCCAGACCTGGTTGCCGATCATGTAGTTGCCGGAGATATTTTCCGTCGTCAGCGGCGGCCAGGACTGCTGGCCTGTTGACAGACTTTGACCAAATATAATAAGGTGTTCATCTATCTGGGCAATGGCCACATCTGTGGTCAACAGACTACTGACGAGCAGCAATACCTGTTTGAATAATTGGCGTTTATGCATATGAGGTGGGTTCAATCTTATTATTTCTTATAGTCAATATATATTCCTCCGTTGCCTGCTGTGGCTGTATAGATTCTTTGGTTCACCGCATCCAGTACGACCGCAATGGACCGCTGCCCGCCAAGCGAGTTGTCGAAGACATCAACCCATGTCTGTCCTTCATCCTCACTTAGTCATAACGCCGTGGGCGTGTCTCCTAAGATGTGATTCGAACAGGCAAGCACCATGACCTCCTTACCTTTCTGATCGCGATGGATCGACATGGATGAGGCATTCATTGGTTGCCGGTTCGGAGATATGCAACGCCATGTATCTCCAGCTTCATCGCTACGCCAAAGTCCGCTATTCCAAAAGCCCGCAAAGACCACCTCGCTCCTATGAGGATGCGGATAGACAAATTGCAGCACGCTGTTGACTTCAGGTCTGAAGGGAAGAGGCTTACTTAAGTTCCCCAGCTGTGTCCACCGTCTTTGGAACGATATAGTCCAGTCGTCCACTCTCCCACATAGATCAAGTCCGGCATAGCTGTGTCAAGACCGAGTAACTGCCCGGTTCCGCTTCCGTTTTTATGCTGATAATTGACAATGAGCGTCAAATCGCGCTCCACCTTGAATGCGTCTGCAGGTACCGTTCTCAGTTGCACGAAAGGCGAAGCTGCACACGGGGTCCATGTCTCTCCCTCAGCATCAGACCGGTAAACACCCGGCGCGTGGCCCGTTATATGGTCTCCTTCCATAAAAGCCCAGATCATTCCACCGTCCACAGAGCGATGGATGCGGCCGGTAAACTGAAAACCGCGCACATCGCCAGAACAGGCAGACTGCCGGTATGGACCTTTCGTATAGGAACTGATATGGATTGGTACGACCTGTGCGTAGCTATGTAAGCCAGCCGCCATCCAAGTTGAAACCACCCACAGCATAAGATGGAAGCGCTGCCAGCGGAGGTGACGGAAAATGCAAGGATTGATATTCATCATCATGCAATCAATTATTTTACTACTATTTTTAAAGTCTTGCCCTGTGTCTGATTGCTGACGATGAAAACGCCGGATGTCTTCACGTAAATGGCAACCTCTTTTCCTTTGGATTTCTGTTGAAACATCATTCTGCCAGCCTCGTCTGTCAGACAGATGGCATCATCTTGACTGAGGCCATTGATCATGATCTTTCGGCCAACCACCTGAGCCCTCATTTGTTCCCCTCCGTTGACCGGATTGACAGCTGAGAGGGGCGATACCTGCAGGCTGACATCGTCAATCGCAAAGTCGCCACCAGCCACATTGTAGCTCTGGATGGTCAGGTAGAAGTCTGATCTGTCGTCATTCGTAGCTTCCAGGATATGATACTCGCGATTGTTTTTGAGGTCCCAAGATGGTTCGGAAAGGCTGCTGACAACTTTCGTAAGGTCAAAATCAACATAGTAGGTGTTCCATCCCTCGGCAATTTCCAAGATTTTAGTTCCTCCCAATTCATTGCTCGTCGGACTGTAGACGAATTCTACCAATTTGAAAGCCTGACGCTTTTTCCACACGTAGGTACCCTTAAGCCTCAAAGTCACCGCGATCTTGGGTGTCACACAGCGGTTAGTCGCCTTGGCCTTGAACGACAGCCTGTAGATGTCGGCCGCAGGAACATCGACTATCCGCTGCCCGAACCAGGGATCATAGTCAACTTGTTTGGAGGCTGTAAAGACATATTCTTGGATAACTTTTCCCTGATCACTGTCTTCGACTGTTCCGATTGTGGCACTCTTGTTGCTGCCCCAATAGGAGAACCAGACGCCCTTTTTCGGCCACAAAGCCAATTTGCTCAAAGGATCGATATTGCTTTGCGCCATCCCGCCATCTGTGATGAACTCCTTATTTTGGGCTGAAATGGTCGGGCAAACTGCCAACAAAAGGAAAAAGATACTTAGTTTTTTCATAAGAGAATTGACTGTAAATACTCGTTTGACATTGGTTGGAAATGGTTATTTCAATGTGAAATGGATGGATGAAACGGTCTTCCACTCTTCGCCGTGTCGCGTCCCGGTGGTTCCGCCGTTATCGATGGCGCAATAATACTTGTGGTACCCTTTGTCCCAAACCATGGACGATGTCTTGTAGATTCCAGCCGGTTGTTCGAGGCGCGCATTGCAAACGACTGTGATGCCGAGGTCGTCATTGGTCATCGTAATCTCGGATCCCGTAGAATGGAGTTCCATCTGACCGTCGTCATTGAAGACAACTGTCGTTCCGGATTCATTGATGCCCTCCTTGGCGATGCCTCCGTCGACACAGAAGATGCCGTAATAACAGACTTTGACAGGTGTGCAGTTGTCGTCCCAGGTCAGTGTGTTGTAACAGTCGAAACCACCGTTCGAGAAGACCGTTTTCTTCTCATGGAAGCACTCGACGGCTCCTCCGCCCGGGATGGGCTGGTAGTCCGCCGACCCGATCAGCCCCCCAATCCCTGTCTCATGCATGGTGGAGTGCTGGACATAACGGAAAGTGGTACATGCGGTGAGAGGGATGGAAGCACGCAGGTCCAGCGGCTTGTCATCAGCTACGAAGCTGATGCCGCTTTCGGGATGGAGGTCTATCCGTTCATTGCCATGGTAACCGCCAGTAAACTCGACCACTCCGTCGCGGGCTGCCCGCCACACAAATTCATTCTCTCCTGCCGTCAGGATCGGGTAAAGGCTGACCATGGCCCCATCTTTCAACTCACACATGTAGCTGTCAAAGATGCGCCAGAGGTTCTTATATTTGTTTTCATCTACTTCATGTATTACCTTAAACCAGGCGTAACGCTGGTTGAGCACCTGCACATAGACGTTGATGACTTCCTTGGTGCCTTTGTCAAAGGAATAGTAAACCGGACTATTGCCTGCCTCAATCTGCGCAACGGCAGCAAAAGCTCTACCGGGCGATCCTGCAAAGATGGCTGTGAAGAGAATCGTGAATAATGTCCTTAAAGATTTCATTGTATACTTCATTGTACTTACATTTTATGCGAGCAGACAAAAGGCAGACCATATGGGGTGCAAAAGGAATATGGCGCGCCAAGCTATTGACTGTCAGGGATTTCAAAAAGCATATCTTTTGACGGTCCGAAGGATATCTCTTGACGGCCCGAAGCTATCATCTGCGGAAGGTATCCCATACGTATGACTTTTCATCACAGATGATCGGATGGAACCGGATGGCTCGACACGCTCTTTTCGACGGTACATGCAAGTGCTTATTTCACCCGAATGCTCTTGGACGTTTTGCCAGACTTGACGATATAGACACCGCCGGACGGAACCGTAAAGACGACAGAGCCATTCCCTGCAGCACTGTCTTCTCCTATGAGGATGCCCTCCATATTGTAGAGGCGAACTGGTTGAGAAAGACCCGAAATCAAGATGTCCCGATCCACTATGTTCACGCTGAACTTTGCTGATGGCTGCCTGCTGATGGACGTAGCCACAGACTCTGGCGCAATGACAGACACTCCGGCTATATAAACTTCACCGACTGTTCGTAGACCTTGGAAGCACACATACATCTCCTTGCGGTCATTGTCATTGGCATCCACAAAATAATAATTACGCCCTTGGCTGACAGCCCACTTAGGGTAGCCAAGTTCATTGACGATCTGTGTCAGATCAATGACAACCGTGTAATACGCCCAGGAATCTGTAAGCTTAAACTCTTTTACAGCCCCAGATCTTGTCGAATCGGCTGCAGTAACCGGATTGGAGTAGTCATCGAGTTTGAAAGCCTGCCTTACCCTGAACTCATACGTTCCAAATTGCCACAAACGCAGGCTGGCTCCAACAACAGCGTTTGCCACAGGTGACTTGGCCCAGAAACCGACCGTAGCCTTGCCTGCCCCCGGCTGGTCTTTCAAGCGCTGGTAAATGTATGGCCCATTGTCATAGTCATTATTTGTCTTAGTATAAGAAGCCTTAATGGCATGCCCTCTTTCGGTATCAGCAACAACCGAGATGGTGGCATCTTTCCATGATCCAAATCGAGATGCCCATACGCCTTTCCCAGCCCATGAGGCAGTCTGGACAGCGGGGTCAATGGTCGAGGCAGCCAAGTTTCCAT
This sequence comes from Prevotella sp., assembly GCA_022778905.1. GTDB lineage: Bacteria > Bacteroidota > Bacteroidia > Bacteroidales > Bacteroidaceae > Prevotella. The sequence goes on from JALFRV010000239.1 coordinate 12,839, forward strand.
CAGTGACAAACTCTTTATTCGTCACGCCACTCTGTGCAAACGTACCAGCTGCAAACAGCAAAATTCCAAATAGTAAACTTGTTCTTTTCATAATTGATCAATATATTGAGTTTGACAAAACATTGTTATTTAAAACCTTTATTGTTTTCTAAAATGAGATGCTTGTTGTTTTGGTTGACAAATGGAGCCGGGAATCCATGCTTCTGTTGATAGTCTAATTCATTATTCAGGAAGAATACGTTTTCGGCATTCTTCATGAACAGAGCCCCGTCACCATGATTTCCGGAAACAAGCTGATGCGTGAAAGGATTGGCAATCTTGTTCCCACGAATGATCACATCCCTACAGCCCCATCCTCCTAAGGCAGCCTGATAGGAGCCGATGATCTCATTGTCTTCGATCAGAATCTTGGAGCACACGCCATAGTTGACAGGAAAGAAGCCATCAGACTGCGTATCATATCCGCCTCCGACGAACAGGGACGCAGGCTGGCGCAAGGTGGTATTGCAGTTGATGATCTTGTTTCCGCGGATGATGACATTCTCAGGATAGAACCCCTTGAACCATCTGCCCCAGCGAGAAGTCATCTGCAGCATGATCGCCGGATAGCCCGACTGGTAGATGGTGTTGTTCTCGATCGTGCCATTACCGTTTCCAGCCCAGATGGCATGGCGAATGCAATTGCTGATGGTGTTGTTACGAATGACATAACCGCCGTCGTCTACCGCCTGCATGTAAAGGATATAGTTGTTTGGAACATCCTTGGGCAGGTCGTCCTTGAATCTCATCACACAGCGATGCGGGGCAGAATGCCCCTTGTGATAGTTCTGCTGGTAGATGAACTTATCCAATGTGCTCATCCAACCCGTAGGCTTGAAATTTTCGTCAGCCAAGCCGAACTTCACGCCCTCCCTGATGACGTTTTTTGTGAAATACATCTGCAGATGGTCCGCAATGATCTCATTGCTCGCCATGTTTTGCCCTTCCCGGATCAGACCACCGGCCAGGAAGGCTCCGATAATTCCCGCATCGAAGTTCATCACGTCATCATAACAATGGGAAATCTTGTTGTTTTCAAACAGGTACCATGGCGAACGCACGTCAAATCCCTCACCGGCAGAGAAATAGGTGTCAGGCTCTGGCGGAGCCAGCTCGCAATTGCGGATCACGAGATGATGGGTGGTGCCGCGGTCGCGCCCTTCAACGGCCATGAATGGAATGCCGAGGAAACGGACCCGTTCGATCAGTATGTGGTCATTGTTTTCCAAAACCACGCCACTGTACTGGGTGTTCTGCTTAATGGATATCAGACTGTATTTTCCGACAATGTTGCCATCAAACCTGTTCATATACCTGACCCGCAGCACATTGGGCAGCAAGATGCGATACTCGGAGAAATTGCTCCCTACTCCGTTCACGGTTCTGGTCTTCGCTTCCGGATCCCATTCTTGGGCTGCCCACAGTTTCTGATTTGCGGCATTGAGTTTCCCGCTGGAGATGATGTGATAGAGTGCCTCACGTGTTGACGGATTATACTCAACGATTTTACCGACCAAAGCAAGCGGCTTATAGTCCCAGTCGCACCCGATAGCCAAGTCGCGAACAGCCAGCCTGTTGCACTGATCCAAATAGACGAAACCGAATCCCCTTACAGGGGTGTCGGCATCCTGGAATTTGAGGCGGGAGCCCTGCCCGTCAATGACGACATCTTCACACCCGACAAGAAACAGCAGTTTCATGTCTT
>JALFRV010000267.1 GCA_022778905.1 Prevotella sp.
AGTCCGTCAAGCTTCCATGAGATCCAGATGGGGCGCATCTCTGCCCACTTGGCCAGATCTTCCGTCTTTTTCGTCTTCGCAAGTGACAGGGCGGGGAACTCATGCGGCTCTTTCTGACCGGCGAGATCATCTTCCGATACCCGGTTCGTCGGCGAATCGCTCAGGATCTCGCCTGTTTCGTCTTCCAGACGTTTCAACTGATCGAACAGCATATCCCACTCATAGTCGGTCATGAGTTCGTCTTTGCCGTTGTAATAGGCGTTGGCAGCCTGGTTGAGACGGTCCGCCAAGTCCTGCATCTGTCGGTGTTTATCTTCTGTCATAATGTGCTCTTTGATCTTGCAAAGATAGCAAAAGATCGTCGAAAAAGGATGTCCGGATCATGAATTTTTGCTATCTTTGTCGCGTATTTGATGATGATGAAGCAGATGAAAGTAATAGTCAGTCAAGAGATAGAAAGTGTCTGCCCGGACTTTGTGGGTGCTTGCGTGGAGGCAAAGGTAGTCAATACGCCTTACAGTCAGCCGTTATGGGATGAGATCAACGCCTTGGGCGAGCAGCTGAAGGCTGATCTGACCACCGAATCGCTGAAAGATCTGTCGGGCATAGCTGCCACGCGGCGTGTCTATAAGGCCTGTGGGAAGGATCCGTCCCGCTACCGTCCGTCGTCCGAAGCCCTGATCCGCCGCATGCTGCAGGGCAAGACGCTCTATCAGATCGATACACTTGTCGACCTGATCAATCTCGCGAGCATCCGCTATGGCTACAGTATCGGCGGTTTTGATGCTGACTGTTTCGTCGGCGAAACGCTCACCTTGGGCATCGGACGTGACGGTGAGCCGTATGAAGGGATCGGCCGCGGACTGATCAATATTGCCGGATTGCCCGTCTACCGTGATGCCGCGGGCGGGGTGGGGACGCCGACTTCCGACCATGAACGCACGAAGATCACGCTCCGGACCACTCATCTGCTGGTGCTTGTGAACGGCTACGACGGCAACGAAGCTACCGTTCGGGCCAACGCGGAATATATCCGGCGCCTGCTGCAGACCTACTGCGGCAGTGACGGAGGCACCTGCTTTCTCTATCGTTGATCAGCGATCGCCCTTACTGCAGCAGTTCCAGCAACTTCCGATCGGCCTCTGTCCATTTCAGACCGGCCATCTCCCCGATCCGGAGCCATTTGCAGTCGAGGTGCTCCAACAGCTTGAAGTCTCCCTCGCCAGGCTTGCACAGATAGGCCGTCAGTTCGATCCGGAAGTCCGGATAGTCATGACTGACAGTTCCGAGTTTGCGTCCTACGTAGACGTCCCAGTCCATTTCCTCCTTGATCTCACGCAGGATGGCTTCGTGGTCCGATTCCTCCGCCTCGACCTTACCGCCCGGGAACTCCCAGTGTTCGGATATGTAGTCGTAACGAGAGCGGCACCGCTGCATGCACAGATACTTGTCGTCCTGCCTGATAATGGCAGCTACGACGCGGGTAGTTTTTTTCTCCATCGCTTTTTGCGTTATTCTCTGCGAAGATAAGAAAAATAATCGTACCTTTGCGGACGATTGATATTTTTAACGTTTAAGGGTCATTCGCTGATTCTTTGAGACAACGATGAGATGATAATAATAGGTATAGACGTAGGGATCAGTACGACTAAGATCGTAGGAATCGACGAAAACGGCGAGATCATGTCGCCCACCCGCATCAAGGCGACGGATCCTGTCACGTCGCTGTATGGCGCGTTTGGCAAGTATTTATACGACAATCACGTGCAGTTGGAGGACATTCGGCACGTCATGATCACCGGAGTCGGAGCGGCATATATTGACGGTCCGGTCTACGGACTGCCCACGGAGAAGGCCAATGAGTTCATTGCCGACGGATTGGGTGCCCGCTATGAGACCGACTTAGATCGCATGTTGGTCGTCTCGATGGGTACCGGAACGAGTCTGGTCCAATGTGACGGCAACGACATCCGCCACATCGGCGGTATCGGTATCGGTGGTGGGACGCTCACGGGATTGTCACGCATCATGCTCAAAACGGATGATGTGAAGCATATCGTGGCCCTTGCGCAGGATGGAGAGTTGTCAAATATTGATGTCCAAATAGGCGACATCAGCCCAAATCCGTTGCCCGGACTGCCCAAGAATGCTACGGCTTCGCTCTTCGGAAATGCCAAGAGCAATGCCACCCGTGAAGACATTGCGCTCGGAATCATCACGACTGTGCTGCAGACCATTGGCAGCAGCTGCATCCTTGCGTCTATCGGGAGCGGCATAAAGGAGTATGTTCTCATTGGCAATCTGACCTTGCTTCCCCAGTGCAAGATTGTTTTTCCGGCCATGGAGAAGCTCTACAACGTTCGCTTCATCATTCCCCAGTACAGCGAGTTCTGCACGGCGATCGGAGCGGCACTGTCCTTTTTTCATAAGGAATAGGTCCGGCGGCGAATACGGACGATGATGGGTCATGACCGAGAAAACGACAGAAAGTCAGCCGGAGCTGCTTTCCGTATCGGTCATGACCCATCTGTGTTTGTGGCGGACTGGCCGTCTATCGCATCAGTTCAACCAATCTGGCCATCTGGATCGGTATGCGTATCTGCTGCGGACATTTGGGCAGGCACGCCTCGCAGTCCATGCACTGGTCTGCGCGACCGTTTTCTGGAATGGCCTTTCTGAACCCCTCGATCAGCTTCTTGCGCCGTTCGGCATAGTCGGATGCCCCCTTATCGGGCAGCGGAAGCAAGTGCGCGTTGACCGCTTCGTTGTAATAGGAGAAGTTGTCCGGGATCTCCACGCCGTAGGGACATGGCGTGCAGTAGTGGCAGGCGGTGCACGGGATGGTCGGATAACCTGCCATCTGGTTGGCGATCTTGGCCAACAGGGCTTTCTCGGATTCAGTGCACGGATCCAACGGAGAGAACGTATTGACGTTGTCAATCAGGTGTTCCATGTAAGTCATGCCGCTGAGTGCGACCAGGATATTGGGCAGCGAGCCGACCCATCTGAAAGCCCAGGAGGCGACGCTCTTGTCGGGTTTGAGGCTCGTGAGCTGTCCGGCGAGCTCCTGGGGCAGCTTGGCGAGACGGCTTCCGAGCAGCGGTTCCATGACCACATTTTGTATGCCGAGCTTCTCGCATTTCGTGTAGAGGTATTCGGCATCGGCATCTTCCTTCTTCATAGAGGCATGGCGCCAGTCGACATAGTTCAGTTGGATCTGCACAAAGTCAAACTGATAGGTATCCTGATGATCAAGGAGCCAGTCGAACACGGCCACGTCGCCGTGGTAGGAGAATCCTAAGTTGCGTATGCGGCCGGCCTTTCGCTCATCGAGAAGATAGTCCAGCAGGCCATTGTCGATGAATCGCTTCTTCAGTCTGTCCACTCCGCCGCCTCCGACGGCGTGCATCAGATAGTAGTCGATATAGTCGACCTGCAGATGCTTGAATGAAGCGTGGTACATCTCCTTAGCCTTTTTGATGTCCCAATACTTCTCGTTGCTGTTTGACATCTTCGTTGCGATGAAGTATTTGTCCCTCGGATAGCGGTGCAGCGCAATGCCCGTGGCCGTTTCGCTCTGTCCTTTACAGTAGACGGGAGCCGTGTCAAAGTAGTTCACACCATGCGCGATGGCATAGTCGACCTGCTTGTTGACCATCTCCTGGTCGATCTGTCCGTCCTTCATCGGAAGTCTCATCATGCCGTAACCCAGCAGGCTGACCTTGTCGTTTGTGTGTCGGTTGACCCGGTAAGTCATGTTGTTGTCGGGCGATGGTACGGGTTGCAAGGGTTCATTCAGCGGTGCCGCGATAGCCTTGATGGGCTCGAAGGCCATCATGGCCACGGCTGAGGCTGATCCGAAGCTCAGCTTCTTGATGAACTCACGTCTGTTCAATTTTCTGTTTTTGCTCATGGTGTGTCGGATTGTTATTTGATACTGCTCCCGTTCCTGGCAGGGAAGTGACTTGCTTGTCTGTAATCTGCCGTGATGTGATGTGTTGGTCGGACGTTTCGAAACTTGCTTGTGGGCTTTCCGTGGGGCTTCTGCCGCGCACGCTGTCGCATCATTCGCAAAGTTCATGAAAATATTCGAGACTTGCAAGAAAACAGTCGAAAATATTTCGCGGCGCCCGCTTTTTGAGTACATTTATGTGATTTTTAAAAAGCATTGTATATCAGACGGTTACGTAAAGATGAACCGTGCCCCGCGCGGAGCTATGCTCCGGGCGGTCAAGAGCTATGCTCCGGACGGCCCAAAGCATACATATGGATGGCCTGGAGCATAGCTTTGCGCGGGGCGGAGATATGGTGTGTGCGGAGCATCGTTTTTGTCCCCTTCGGGCGGAGGTTGTTTCCGGATTTGGAAAGGCTTTTGTGCGGCCGATGGAAAGCGGCGGAAAGGATGATCGGAGGAGACGGGGCGGGGGGAGAAGAAGGGTGGAGACGAAACGCGGCGAGGGACGGCTCTCATGATGGAAGTCCGTCCCTCGCCTCTGCGTGCGCTGCGGGTGTCTGTCCCGCCGTGCCGTCATCAGTCTGTCGTCTGTGCATCCCTGACCTCTTCCTGCTTCAGTTTCTTCTTCAGTTTCCATTCGATTGCGAACGCGACAAGCAGTCCGAGGCCGATGCCCAAGGCGATGCAGAGCCATGCGAATGAATCATGTTTCAGGTCCGCATCGAGCATGAAGGAGATGATTCCGCCTATTCCGCCGCCCACGAGCAGGCATCCTCCTCGAAGCGTACCAAATCTGTCGTCCTCCGGCTTTCTCTCTTCTGAAACCAGGCATTTGGCTGTTTCCAAGTCGGTCTGATGCTCTATGATCAACCGGCGGATGTCATTGTCGGCTTTCTTCTTCCTGATCTGCTGGATGGCCTGGCTGATGATGGCGACGATGGGGATGGACAGTGCGAAAACGACTGTTACGATAGCTACTAATTCTTTCATATCCTTGCGGTTTTAATGGTTATACTTCATGTTTAGGACCCTGTGCCTGCCGGATTATTACACGTCGGACAAGGAAAATGTGGCAATGATCTTTGCGACGGCCCCGAGCATGGCCAGTCCCGGCAGGACCATGCTGATGACCGTCAGTGGGGATGTCCCTGCAAACTCCATAAAGCCGGATGCAACGGCCATATAGGTCACAAGGGCCAGCGGAAGGCCGAGGGCGATGCCGGCAATGCGCACCCAGGCACGCAGCCGCGACTGCCTTTCGGCCCGCTTCAGACTGTGCATCACCCGGAGATTGATTTCTTCCAACCGCTCCTCGCGTTCGAAGGTCTCGTGCAAGAGGCGGTCTATGTCCTGTTCATTCATTGTCTTCATGATTGAGTCGTTGTCTGAGTTTCTCCCTGATCCGATGCAGCCGGACGAGCACGTTGGATGCGGTCAGGTTCAGATCCGTGGCTATTTCGCTCGTCTTCCGCTGTTTGTAGTAATGGAGCCTGATGATTTCGCGGTCGGTATCGGGCAGTTCCGCGATGGCCGTTTCCATCTGCCGGAGCCGCTGCTCGTGCGCTTCCGAATAGTCATCCTGCGCGTAGTCTCTCTCGAGCGGAACCTCCTGCCGCCGTCGCAGTTTCTCCAAGTGGTTGAGGGACAGGTGGGCTGCGATGACGGCAAGCCATGGCGCGATGGAGCTGTTGCCGTTCCAGTCGGCCAGACGGGTATAGGCCCGGACAAACGTCTGCTGCGTGATCTCGGCCGCCACGTCCTTGTTGCGGACGACGCCGTAGGCCTTCGAGAAGACCATACCGGAATGCTTCCTGACGATCTCACCGTAAAGCTGCGTGTCGCGGTCATGCAGTATGCGTCTGACAATGTCCCTGTCTTCCATCTGTGGGTCGGTTTTTAAGAGTAAGACCGATGATGCTGCGGATTATTACACGTTGCTGAAGATTTTTTTCATCTATGCTCCTTCTTGTCTCCACGCGCGCCATGCCTGATCTGCGGCAGTCTGACGGCACGGAAAAAGGGGCAGACGGCTATGGCTGTCTGCCCCTTGCAGGTGTTGGGCACGATGGCTTCGGCTTAGCCGAGGAAGTGCATCTTGCCGACGAAAAAGAGCACGGCGTAGCCCAAGACGAGACTCAGGATACCTACGGTGAGTCCCACTTTCAGCATGTCATTCTGCTTCACCAACCCCGTGGAATAGGCAATGGCATTCGGAGGAGTCGAGATCGGGAGGCACATGGCAGAGCTGGCGGCCAGCGCAATGCCGATGATGATGGTCGAAGTGCCGCCGATCGCGCCGAGCTTGTCACCCATGCCGGTGCAGACAACGGCCAAGATCGGGACGAGCAATGCGGCGGTTGCCGTGTTCGAAATAAAGTTGCTCAGGAAGTAGCAGATCAGTCCGGAGAGGATCAAGATGACGATCGGCGAGAACGAACCGAACGGGATGCTCTCGATGGCACGGTCGGCGAGTCCCGAACCGTTCATGCCCAATCCGAGCGCAAAGCCGCCGGCGACCATCCAGATCACCGACCAGTCGATCTTCTGCAGGTCCTTTCCGGTGATGACTCCTGTCAGGGCGAAGACGCCCATCGGGATCATGGCCACCGTGTTGGCATCCACTCCCGTCACCTGATCAAGCAGCCACATGAGGATGGTGACAATGAATGTACCCGTCACAACCCACATACGCCAGCCGTGTGACACGTGTCCCTCGATCTCAAGGTCGATGGTTTTCTGTGAGAATGGGAAGAAATGGAGGATGATCCGCCAGCTGATGAGCAGGATGATGGTGACCAGCGGGAACATGAAAGCCATCCACTGCCCGAAGCTGAGGCTCATGCCCAACTGTTGGTTGAGCGCCTGCAGGGCGATCGCATTGGGCGGCGTGCCGATCGGTGTGGCCATTCCGCCGATGTTGGCAGCAACGGGAATGCTCATGGTGAGGGCTATTCTGCCCTTGCCGTTGGCAGGCAATGCAGCAAAGACGGGGGTCAGGAAGGTGAGCATCATCGCGGCTGTGGCGGTGTTGCTGACAAACATCGAGAAGACGCCGGTAATGAGCAGGAAGCCCAACAGCACGTTTTCTGACTTGTGTCCGAACGGCTTAATGAGGTTCTTGGCCAATAATACGTCGAGACCGGACTTGGTGGCCGCGATGGCCAGAATGAAGCCGCCGAGGAACAACATGATCACCGGGTTGGCGAAAGTGGCCATGATATCCTTCGACTTCAGCAGCTCGCCGAACTCGGGCCCTTCACCTTTGAAGCACGAAATGGAATTGTTGGACACCGTGAGACACATGATCGTGATGATCGCCAGTGATGTTGCCCATGATGGAATGGCCTCCGTCAGCCACGACAGGGTGGCAAAGACGAAGATGGCGATGACACGTTGCTGGATCACGGTCAGACCTTCTATGCCGAACGCAGCTGACGGCAGGTTCCAGATGACGGCTGTTACGATAACGATTGCGATGAGCTCCCAGAGCTTCTTCTTTTCCAAATGGTCGCTCAAGATGTTTTGTTTTTCTTCTGACATGGTATTTTATGTTTTTATCTGAATTTTGCTTTTCGGGAAGCAAAGGTATACAAAAACACTGAAACAGAGAAATTAAACGGTATAAAAATCATACGTCTCGTGTTTTTGAACCGGTCATCCGATGATATCGCGGACAGAAAGTGACGCATAAATTTGTTTGTTCTGCCGATTTCATTTATCTTTGCAGGGCAATTGGTTCATATCGATTGATTAAAAAGGGAATCAGGTGCGAGTCCTGAACAGTCCCGCTGCTGTGAGCGGTGTTATAGATATACAGCAAGTCACTGTCGGCCTTTGACGGGAAGACGTATATCTGCCGCAAGTCAGAAGACCTGCCGTTGCAAGTGCGCTTCATCGTTTCGAGGAAAGCGGGGAAGATGATCCAGGAATCGTATGAAAGGTAAAGGCATTCTCGTAGTGTTACTGCTCATGTCGGCGGCAGGTACAGACGCACAGGTCAGGGATTCCGTTTCGCTGCGCGAAGTGGAAGTGACGGCAGAGGCGATGACCAACCGCGTCACGTCTGCCGTGCCCGTCCAGACGGTCGGAAAACGGCAGATGGAACAGTTGGGAATGGTCACTCTGGCCGACGCCGTGAAGCGGATGGCAGGCGCGGAGGTGCGTGACTACGGTGGCATCGGCGGCATGAAGACCGTCAGCCTGCGTCACCTCGGTGCGGCCCATACGGCCGTCAGCTACGACGGAGTGGTCGTCTCCGGCATTCAGGCCGGCCAGATCGACATCGGGCGGTTCTCCTTTGACAACGTCTCAAGGCTCTCCGTGACCATCGGACAAGGTCTCGACATCATGCAGAGTGCCCGCCAGTATGCGGCGGCAGGCCTGTTGGCCATCGAGACGGAGCAGCCCTCGTCAGGGCAGAAGCCTTGGGCGTTGCGGACTGGTGTGCGCTGCGGATCGTTCGGCATGGTGTCCCCGTCAGTCCGTTACTGGCAAAAGGCCGGACCGGAGACCGTCTTCGGCTTCAACGGAACCTACGTGCATGCAGACGGCACCTATCCTTTCCGCCTCGAGAACGGCCGTGTGACGACGCGGGAGAAGCGTTCCAACTCTGACATAGACAGCTGGCAGGGCGAGCTCAGCCTGCTTCACACCCCTGCAGACGGCGGTACGTGGCGCGCGAAGGCTGGCTATTACTATTCCGAACGCGGTCTGCCAGGCGCCGTGATCCTGTATGACAACGAGTCGGATGAACGCTTGTGGGATGAGAACGTCTATGTCCAGACCACCTATCAGCGGCGGTTGAAGGGGCAATGGCGGCTCTCCGCACGCATGAAATACGACTACTACCGCAACCGGTACATCGATACGGACGTGAAATATGCAGGCGGCCGACAGGTCGATAACGATTACCAGAATGAGTATTACGTGTCTGCGACCCTCGGATGGAACCCGATCGACCACTTGGCAGTGGCATTGGCACAGGACATGAGCATCAACACGCTGCGCAATAACATCAGCAATGCCTATAGCGAAACGGCCAATCCGACGCGCTTCACGTCACTCACGGCTCTCTCGGCACGCTACCAAAGGGGCTGCATCCTGATCGACGGGAACCTGCTATGGACGTTTGCGACCGAGCATGTGCACCTCTCCGTCAAGCCCGTAGACCGCAGACGCCTTTCGCCCTCCTTGGCTCTGTCGTGGCAATTGCTGCCCGATGAGCCGCTTTATGTACGCATGATGGTGAAAGGCACCTGTCGCCTGCCGACTTTCAATGACCTATATTATATAAGGTTAGGCAACACAAGTCTGCGCCCCGAACATGCCACGGCCTGCAATCTCGGCATGACTTGGAGCCACAGGTCATCGTCCATGCAGCTGCAGATGACGGTCGACGGCTATTACAATGCCGTCACTGACAAGATCGTAGCATTCCCCTCAACCTACGTCTGGCGCATGGCCAACTTCGGAAAGGTACACATCACGGGCGTGGATGCTACCGTTTCGGCCGTCGTGCCGATAGCGCTGCGCTATGCACTGGAGCTGAACGGCGCCTACACCTGGCAGCACGCGGTCGACAAGACCGATCCCAAGAGCTACAGTTATGGCATGCAGCTGCCTTACACGCCTGCCCACTCGGGCAGCTATGCAATGATTTTGAAAACGCCATGGGCCGACTTCGGTTATCGCGCGACGCTCTGCGGAGAGCGCTACAGCATGGTTCAGAATACCTACGAATACCGTCTGAAGCCCTACGGCGAGCATACCGTCACGCTGTCGAAGACGATATCCGTGCGCGGCGCAAGCATCCGGCTCTCTGCCAGTATCATCAATCTCACCGACGAACAGTATGACATCATACAATACTATCCTATGCCCGGAAGATCGTGGCAAGTAACTGCAAACATTGAACTATAAAAATATGAAGATTATGAAAATGAGAAGTTTATTCCTCACAGGCCTCTGCTGCCTGTTGACGGTAGTTGGTTTCACCTCTTGTAACAATGATGATGACAACAACGCATGGCGTGAAGGCGCGAAGGTGCAGCTGTCTCCGTATCGGGCGTTCATCCTTTCCGAAGGTTCCATGAACAAGAACAATTCGCACCTCTTCTATGTGGATCCGACTCAGGACACCATCTACACGCAGGATATCTACGAGGCGCAGAACGGCCGGAAGATCGGTGACACGGCCCAAGGGCTGGTAGCTGCCGACGGCGATCTGTACTTCGTCTGCAACGTCTCCAACTATGTGGCGCGTCTGAATGGCAGTGCCGTGGAGCAGGCACGCTACGCCTTCGACAAGAAGTTGGGGCAACCGCGCTTCCTGGTTGTGGATGACGGCAAGGTCTTTGTGACCACCTACGGCGGCTACGTTTGCCAGTTGGATGCCCGGTCTCTGGCCCTTCAGGATTCCGTCAAGGTGGGAACAACCCTGGAAGGCATCGTAGAGCATGACAATAAGCTGTATGTCGTGCAGAGCGGAATGAAAAGCAATGCCCTCTATATCCTCAACGAGAAAAATCTGAAGCAATATGAAACGGTAGCCATCATGAACAACCCGACCGGCATCTATGAAGATAACGGCTATTTTTGGATCATGGCTTACGACGACGCTTACATCAGTTACGTGTCGTCCTACAATCCTCAGACGAAGCAATGGAAGAAGATTGCCAACGCCTCAAAAGTGGTGCCGGTTGGAGAAACGCTGTATATAGCCAATTCGGAGACCAACTGGGCAACCTACAAACCCACCACGACCTTCTCCCGCTATAATGCTGTGACTGAGAATCTGCACTCCTTCCTGAAGGGCTTTCCGGAGGAAGTGGGCAGCCAGACGGTATATATGCTGGCCCGAAACCCGTACGACGGCACGTTCTATATGGCCACGACCGACTATGTGAGCAACGGCAAGGTCTACCATTTTGCAGCTGACGGCAATTACATCGGCAAGACCTTCTCGGCCGGCGGCATCAATCCGAACTCGATGGTATTTATCAAACAATGAGCGGGAAGATAGGTCTGGGCTGGCTCGTAAGCCTCTTTGTCCTCGCTTCCTGCAGTGTCCGGACTGCGAAGACGAACGCTGTGCAGGGAGATACGGTGACCTTCCGGTATGCCGAACACATCACGATGGTCAGGTATAAAGGATATACGAAGGTGACGCTGACTGATCCCTGGAAGTCAGGCCGCGTGCTCCACACCTATCTCCTCGTACCCAAGAAGGCTCCATTGCCTCCTCATCTGCCGAAGGGAACGGTGGTCCGGACGCCTCTCCGGCGGACTGTGGTCTTCCCGACAGCCCATTGTCAGCTGCTCTATGCGATCGGATCGCCCGAGGCAATCAGCGGTGTGACCGACCTGAAGTATATCCTCATCCCGGACATTCACCGTCGGTGTGCCCTGAAGACCGGCCCGATGAAGGTGACTGACTGTGGAGATGCGATGGCCCCGATGATCGAGAAGATCATCGAGACACGTCCCGACGCGATGATCGTGTCACCCTTCGAGAACAGCGGAGGATACGGCAAGATCGAACAGATCGGTGTTCCGGTGATCGAAGCGGCCGACTATATGGAGACCTCCGCATTGGGACGGGCCGAATGGATGCGGTTTTACGGACTGCTGTTCGGCCGTGAGCAGGCGGCGGATTCACTGTTCGGCGTCGTCGACAGCACCTACCGGGCGCTCAAGCGGATTGCCATGAAGCTGCCGCGCGGCCGTTCGATCCTCACGGAGCGCAAGACCGGAAGCGTCTGGTATTGTCCCGGCGGACGGAGCACGATCGGTCAGTTGATCGCAGATGCCAACGGTGCCTACGCCTTTGCAGACGACCGCAGCAGCGGTTCGTTGGCGCTGTCATTCGAGCAGGTGCTCGACAAGGCCGGCGAGACGGACGTCTGGGCTTTCAAGTACAATGGCAAGCGACCGCTGTCACGCCGTGATCTGCTGGCTGAATTTCACGGATATGCGAGCCTGAAGGCGTTCCGGACCGGCGAAATCTATGAATGCAACTGCTCCGAAGTGCCTTTCTTCGAGGAGGTGGGCTTCCGTCCCGACTGTCTGTTGCGCGAGTTTATCCTGCTCGCACATCCCGGGACACCGCTCGGAAAGCTGCGTTATTTCAGCAAATTGAATGAATAAGGGCGTCAGATACTGCATCGGATTGGGGCTGTTGATCATCATGCTCTTCCTGCTCAATCTTGTGATCGGATCCGTTCGGATACCGCTTGAAGACGTGTGGGCAATCCTCACGGACAGCCGGACGGGATCGGAATCATGGCGATTCATCATCCTCGAGTCGCGCTTACCGCAGGCCATCACGGCCACGTTGTGCGGTGGGGCACTCGCGGTGAGCGGCTTAATGCTTCAGACAGCATTCCGCAACCCGCTCGCCGGACCGTCTGTCTTCGGCATAAACAGCGGTGCCGGACTCGGCGTGGCATTGGTGATGCTCCTCATGGGCGGCAGTCTGACGGCGGGATCCTATTCTTTCACGGGCTACGCTGCCATTCTGCTGGCTGCTTTCTTGGGTGCAATGGCTGTCACGGGGGTGATCTTTGCGTTCTCCTCCTTGGTCCGCAGCAACGTGATGCTGCTCATTGTCGGCATCATGATCGGCTACATTGCCAATTCTGTCATATCACTCCTGAACTTCTTCGCCACAGAGGAGGGAGTCAAATCTTTCATGCTTTGGGGCATGGGAAACTTCGGGAGCGTGTCATTGGAGCAGTTGCCGCTCTTTGCAGGTGTCACTCTCGTGGGGCTGGGAGCATCCATTGTGCTGATCAAGCCGCTCAACGCGCTGCTCTTGGGTGAGCAGTATGCCGAGCACTTAGGTGTGAACACGGTGCGCCTCCGCAATGCCCTGCTCGTCGTGACCGGCATCCTCACCGCCGTCACCACCGCCTTCTGCGGTCCCGTGGCGTTCATTGGGTTAGCCGTTCCTCATATCGCCCGACTGCTCCTGACGACCGAAAACCACCGCCAGTTGCTGCCTGCGACGATCCTGACGGGATGCGCCGTGGCCCTGATCTGTAATCTGATCTGCTACCTCCCCGGTGAAGCGGGGGTGATTCCGCTCAATGCCGTGACGCCCATCATGGGTGCCCCGGTGATCATCTACGTAATTGTAAAAAATCGGTAGGTTCAATATGAAGGTTTATACGAAGACCGGAGACACCGGCAAGACAAGCCTCCGCGACGGCGTGAGGGTGTCAAAGGATGACATAAGGATAGAGACCAACGGCGAGATAGATGCGCTAAACGCGAGCCTCGGTGTCGTTCGGGCGATGGTGAAAGATGAAAATGTGCGTGAAAGACTGAGGCGTATCCAGCTGCTGTTGATGCAGATCATGGGGCGTGTGGCCCTTTCCGGTGGCGGCGAGGATGACGGGTCGTTGAACGGGATGACGGTTGAGATGGAACAGGAGATCGACCGGCTGGCCTGTCCGGGCACTTTCCGGTTCCGCGTGCCGGGTGATGACCAGCTGTCGGCCTTCATCCATATGGCCCGTACAGCATGCCGCAAGGCCGAGCGGAGACTGTGGACGATGGAGCGGGAATATCCGGTCGGCGGCGACGTCATGTGCTTCATGAACCGCCTGAGCGACTATCTATTCGTGCTGGCCGATCGGCCCTGACAGCCGTTGATAAGCCAATCGCTCGTCGCCATTCAGCAGATGGATGATGCCGCAGTATGTGAAGCCGTAGCCAAGGATCACATGCTGCATGATGTGATTGTCCCGATGGGTGTCGATGCGGATATTGTCGGCATGCTCAAAGCAATAACGCATCACCTCCCGGAAGATCCCCTTGCGGTCCGGGAGACTCGCGATGCGATGGACGGCGTGATAAGGCCGGACGTCGTCAAGCCATTTTCCTTCATAGATCTGCTTGTAAGTGATGTCTGGACCTTTGACAAAAGCAAAGGTCGCAACGGCCATGTCATCATCAAAGACAAGATAACTGTTGCCCTCGGCGATATCGTTCGCCATGGTCTCGCGTGACGGATAGCCCTGCGGCCACTGCTCCCGGTTACCGTCAGAGCGCATGATCTGCCGGCCGCTTTCTATGAG
Organism: Prevotella sp.; assembly: GCA_022778905.1. GTDB lineage: Bacteria > Bacteroidota > Bacteroidia > Bacteroidales > Bacteroidaceae > Prevotella. Next base: position 14,035 of record JALFRV010000267.1, read on the forward strand.
CCGGAGAATGATATCAAGGTCTTCGGGACGTGCCCTGCGGATGGTTCGAATCATGGGATCAGGGATGTTTCTGAAAGAAAGGACTCACCTTATTTATTAATAGAAAAACTCCGGACGCGGCAGAGTATATCTCTTGGCGCTCCGGAGGATATCTTTTGGCGCTCCGAATGACAGCTCTTGAGCCTCAAAAGGATAGCTTTGCGCCGGCTTAATAGGCCGACTTGAACTCGTCGAGGAAACGTGTGTCGTTCTCGGAGAACAGACGAAGGTCGCTGACACGGTATTTGAGATTGGTGATGCGCTCAACTCCCATGCCGAAAGCATAGCCTGTATAGACGTCCGGATCGATGCCGCAGGCAGCCAGGTCGTGCGGATCGACCATGCCGCAGCCGAGGATTTCGACCCAACCCGTGTGCTTACAGAATCCGCATCCCTTGCCGCCGCAGATGTTGCACGAGATGTCCATCTCAGCGCTTGGCTCGGTGAAGGGGAAGTAGCTGGGGCGTAAACGGATCTTGGTGTCGGCTCCAAACATCTCGCGGGCAAAGGTCAGCAGCACCTGCTTGAGGTCTGTGAAGCTGACATTCTTATCCACATAGAGCCCTTCAACCTGATGGAAGAAGCAGTGGGCGCGCGCAGAAATGGCTTCGTTGCGATAGACACGGCCGGGGCAGATGATGCGTATGGGAGGTTCGTGAGTCTCCATGTAATGGGCCTCATCACCACTGGTGTGGCTGCGGAGCAGCACATTCTTGGTGACGTCCGTAGGGTCACTCTGCTCGATAAAGAACGTGTCCTGCATGTCCCTTGCCGGATGGTCGGCTGCGAAGTTGAGCATCGTGAAGACGTGCTTGTCGTCATCGACTTCCGGTCCGTGGAATAAGGTGAATCCCATGCGCTGGAATATGTCGATGATCTCATTGCGGACGATGGTGATGGGATGGCGTGCACCAAGCTCGATCGGGTAGGACGTGCGTGTCAGATCAATGTCGTCACTGTCGCTGGCGGTGCTTTCCAACTGCTCTTTCAGTTCGTTGATCTTGGCGATCGCATTCTGCTTGAGCTCGTTGATCTTGATTCCGACAGCCTTTTTCTGGTCGGCCGCCACGTTTCTAAAGTCACTCATCAGGGCATTGATCTCACCTTTCTTGCTGATATATCTCAGCCTCAGCTGTTCCACTTCTTCAGCATTCTTCGCAGAGAGATTGCTTATTTCCTGCAGTAATTCTTCGATTCTGTCGAGTATCATATCCAATTGTACTTACAATTCTTCGTGCAAAGGTAATCAATTTAATTCACATGGCGTCCAAACATGATTTATTATTTCATTATTTTTTTGTGGCTATATCGAAATAATGTTGTACTTTTGCATTGCATTTAAATGACTTTCAAATACTCCGCCAGATGAGGAAATTTGCGCTGTTGCTGATTTTTCTGCCAGTCATCATCATGATCTGCTTTTCAGCCGTGGGCTGTTCGGACAAGAAACCGACCACAAGTGTAGACGCCACTGATAGCCTGACGACCGACACGACGGCTGCTGACACGATGGAAACCATCATTTCCGAGACCCCGATGCCGAAAGCTGCGGACGAGCTGTTCGATGACTTTATCTTCAACTTTGCTGCCAACCGGAAGCTCCAGTTCAGCCGAATCAAGTTTCCGCTGCAGGTCGTCCAGGGCAAGAAAGTGACGATGCTCGAGAAGAAAGACTGGAAAATGGAGCACTTCTTCATGCGTCAAGGCTTCTACACACTCATCTTCGACAATCGCAGGCAGATGGATCTTGTCAAGGATACCACCGTCGCACGGGTGACGATAGAGAAGATCTACCTCAAGCGGAATTGGGTCAACCAGTACATATTCGACCGTATTAACGGTCAGTGGATGCTTGTCTCGATGCACAAGGAGGCCATGTTCCAGAATTCGAACGTTTCGTTCCTGAAGTTCTATCAGCGCTTCTCGACCGACAGCCTCTATCAGATTGAGAGCATGAATGATGAAGTCACGTTCACCGCTCCTGATCCTGACAACGACTTCGGGGATATCACTGGCACCATGTATCCTGATCAATGGCCCGACTTCAAACCTGCTCTCATACCGCGCAATGCTATCTACAACATCCTCTATGGGCAGAAGTACACGGAGAGCAGTCAGAAGATCTTCGTCATTCGCGGCATCGCCAACGGTCTCGAAACAGAGATGACCTTCCGCCGCAAGAACGGTCGGTGGAAGCTAATGAAATTCAATTACTGATGAAGGACGAACGTGAATACAGTCTGCTTGGCCACAATACATTCGGTATTGATGCCAAGTGCAGCCGCTATGTCGAGTTTGCGACGGAGGAAGAAGCAGCCCGCTTCTTTGCTTCAAATAGCGTCCGTGACTACCTGCTGCTCGGTTCGGGCAGCAATCTGCTGTTGACAGGAGATTACAAAGGAACGGTCTTCTCGCCCCGGCAGCGCTTTGAGGTCGAGGCGGAGGATGGGGATGCCGACGGCGTATCGTTGCGGTGCTGGGCCGGAACGGTGTTTGACGATGTCGTGGAGTACGGTGTCCGGGAAGGCTTCCACGGACTAGAGAACCTGTCAATCATACCGGGCGAGGTCGGCGCCAGTGCGGTGCAGAACATCGGTGCCTATGGTGCGGAAATCAAGGATGTGATCGAACGGGTGGAAGCCATAGAACTGTCGACGGGCCGGAAGATCGCTTTCGCTCCGGATGACTGTGCCTACAGCTATCGCCAAAGCAAGTTCAAGAGCGAATGGCGCGACCGTTTCTTCATCACCTATGTGACCTATCGGCTTTCCAAACATTTCACGCCACTCATGGACTACGGTAATATCCGCGCAGCATTGGCGTCCAAAGGCATCACTGAACCTACGGCCAGGGAGCTGCGGGCGACGGTCATCGAGATCCGAAATGCTAAGCTCCCCGATCCGAAAGTGGAAGGTAATGCAGGCAGTTTCTTCATGAATCCGGTCGTCGGAGAACGTCAGTTTCGTGACCTTCAGGCACAATATGCGGACATGCCTTATTATGAAGTCACGTCGAAAGACGGCCAGCGGGGCACGGAACGTCGTGCTTTCAAGATCCCGGCAGGCTGGATGATCGACCGATGTGGCTGGAAAGGGAAGAGCTTAGGGCCTGCGGGCGTGCACGACAAGCAGGCACTGGTCCTTGTGAACAGAGGCGGTGCAAGTGGCCAGGACATCCTGCGGCTCTGCCGGACCATTCAAAAAGATGTCCGTGAGCGATTTGGCATAGAGCTGAAAGCGGAGGTGAACATCCGCTAAAAGGCAGTTCTATTCAAGGCGCATGACAATCAATTCATTCTGATGACATTCACTTTCTTAGGCACGGGTACATCCGGAGGCGTCCCGGCGTTGGGATGCAGCTGTGCTGTCTGCCGCAGCCGGGATCCCCACGACAAGCGTCTGCGGACGGCAGGACTGTTGGAGACACCTTCGACACGCATACTCATCGACTGCGGTCCGGATATCAGACAGCAGCTGTTGCCGGTTCCTTTCAGGAAGATAGACGGCGTGTTGCTCACCCATATCCATTATGATCATGTGGCGGGGATAGACGATCTGCGTCCGTTCTGCATCTTTGGAGATATCAATATCTATGCGGATGCGGGCACGGAACATGCCTTACGGCAGACCATGCCCTACTGTTTCGCCGATCATCTCTATCCCGGCGCCCCGCGATTGTCCCTCCACACGGTCCGGGCACATGACATCATTCGCATCGGAGATGTCACTGTGGAGCCCCTGAATGTCATGCACGACCAGCTCCCGATCTTGGGTTTCCGCTTCGGAAACTTTGCCTATATCACTGACATGAAGACCATCGATCCTTCCGAGATGCCTTATCTCGAAGGTGTGGAAACGCTCGTCGTCAACGCCTTGCGGTGGGAGAAGCCTCATCATTCGCACATGCTGGTCGACGAAGCCGTGCTGTTTGCGCGCCGCACAGGTGCCCGGAAGACCTATCTTGTGCATGTCACGCATGATATCGGACTGCATGAAGAGGCCAACCGAAGGCTTCCCGCGGACATCCGATTGGCCTGTGATGGTATGCAAATTGAAATATAATCTGTAAAAAAGATACAAATTGTAAGCTTATTAGTTAAATAGTGTTGTGTTTGCAAATATTTTCTGCGGAAATGTTTGCAAATTCATATTTAATGTCTATCTTTGCAATGTGTTTTTCATAGTATTAGATTTAAGGTTAACAAGGTTGGAGTACGGCGGTACTCCTTTTTTTGTGCCGTAACGTCAACAGAAAAACTTTCCAAGATCTTATTTGAAGCTTCGCCGATGGCCGAACGCTGAAACTGACATGGCCTGAAAAGGCTCTGTGAAGACCATTCGCGGCATGTCGCAGAAGCATCTTCTGGGTCTGGTCGGGGCGTCGGGTGAGGATGCGTAGAGGAGGCGTATAATCAAGAATAGAAGGAGACAAGGGATCGCTTTTTCAAAGGATTTGCATGATGAAACCGGCGTTAGGATATCGAGGCTTTTGTGCGGACGGGCACAAGGCCCGCCCCTGCATTTCTTTGAGTGTTAATTAGGTTTATTCACTTCATCATTCGCCACTCTGCATCTCTGACTTCGCCTTAACACAATGCCCGCTCCGGTGTTTTGTCGCTTATGTTTTAATGCTTTAATGCCTTCACGTTCATCGTATGGATTGCGGAGCGGATGACTTTGGGCGGGCGAAAGGATAGACTTGGGCGGAGGGGAGAACGGCTTTAGGTGGATGAGACTTGGAAAAAGGCTGTTGGGGGAGGGCGGAGGTGGCTCTTCGGGAGTGCGTCCCGGTTGGGTTCGGAGGGTTGGGGCGGAACCATAAAAATGTACTGGAAGCGGGCTTCCAGTACATTCATTAGCGTTCACACATTGCAGATCACTTACGGGTAAACTTCCTGTAGAGCTTCCATCCGAGGATTAAGCCATCCAAAATGCCGGCGCCCGTGCTCATCAGTCCACTGAACCGACGCGACGGCGTGCTTGCTGAGAGCATCGTGGGTTTGCTGAACAGGTTTCCCCAAAGTTTCCTGATCTGGCCGTCGTCCTTGCGGATGTCGCGCAGGATCATCTCCTTTCGGAGGCGTATTTCTTCCAATGATCGGTAGGACTCCTGCGGTTCGGTCGGCTGATTGGTGATAAGCATGTGCGTGATATTATTTTTGCATGAACAGACTTGCAAGGAAATGGACGAGCGGGCGTTCTATCCAGCGCTTGCGGAAGATGAGCAGCAGCATGAGCAGAAACAGGTAGACGCCTGCCACGATGCAGAATGCGCCCACCTCTCCCACGACTGGCACCAGCGCGTAGGCTATCGCAAACGAGAGGTAGATGAGCATCAGGACGAGCAGGACGGACAGCACTGCCGTGATCGTAATCACCGTCAGCAACCTGACGACCTTCTCTATGATGTCGAGCTTTGCATATTCAGTCTGCAGCCCGACATAGTGCTTGATCACCTCCACCAGTTGCCCGATGGTCTCTATGTTCTGGTCATTGGAAAACATGGGACGTTACTCTCCGACCGTCGCTGCGTCTTTGATGTCGTCAACGAGATCGTCTACTTCCTTCCTTGATAACTTGATGTCGTGCTTCTTGCAGAAGTCATCAACGGCATCTGATATTCTATTACGTGTGTCGGCGCCCTTTTCGGGAGCGAAGATCAGTCCGAGGGCTGCCCCTGCGAGGGCGCCTCCCAAGAATGCACTAATGTAACCTAAAGTCTTCATATCGCTTATAAATTAAATGAATATTGATTCCTTGTTAGCTACAAATATAAGCAATCTGTCCGGAATGGCAATCTTTCAGACTCCTATTTATTGTTAAAAAACTTCTGTTTTGTTAGTTTAACAAACTTTATGTGCCGATTTTCTTCGTATTTGACAGATATTTTGTAATTTCGCCCAATGTATTACGAGGCCTGAACGCATTGGGTTTTGACAACAAAATACAAGAGATCTGAAATCAAAAACAATAAACTATAATCATTATTTAATTATGAAGAAATATTCGGCTATATGCGCTTCCCTCGGTGTAGCGTTGATTCTGACCAGTTGCGGTTCAAGTAAAGAAAGCGCTTATAAGAAAGCTTATGAGAAGGCAAAGGCACAGGAGCAGACCCAGGGCAGTGCTCAGACAGAAGCACCGGTGGTGACTCCGATCGTCGAACAGCCCGCTTCGCAGTCGACGGTGATTGATAATTCAGACAATGCAGCGGTCCGTACGGAAAGCGTAACGGTGGTCAGCGGCCCTGGCCTGCAGGCTTTCAGTGTCGTTGTAGGATCTTTCTCCCTGAAGGCAAATGCCGAAGGGCTACAGAATACCTTGAAGCAGGCTGGCTATGATGCACAGATTGCCTACAACTCAAGCCGCAACATGTATCGCGTCATCGCCACTACGTTCGCCGACAAGGCATCGGCCGTACAGAGCCGCAATCAGTTCCGCGCAGGCACCTATCCTGATGCGTGGCTGTTGTTCAAGAACTAAGACAGGCGCGCCGTCCCTGTTTCCCGATCGTGGATGACGGGAGCGGAAGGACAAGAACTTATGCGAATACTTTCTATCGATTACGGTAAGAAACGCACGGGGATAGCAGTCACCGATCCATTGCAGATCATTGCCAATGGATTGGCGACTGTTTCTACATCCGAGTTGTTTGACTTCCTCAAGGCATACGTCGTCAGCGAACCCGTGGAACGTATCGTGATCGGGAAGCCCATGCAGCCTGACGGACAGCCGAGTGAAAACTTTCAGCGGGTCGAGGAGTTCGTCCGTCGCTGGCGGAAGAATGTTCCCGAAATCCCCATCGAATACTTCGATGAGCGCTTCACGTCTGTGATGGCTCATCAGGTGATGATCGACGCGGGTGTCAGAAAGAAGGTCCGCCGGGAAAACAAGGGGCTTGTCGACGAGATATCCGCCACGATCATCCTTCAGGGATACATGGAGAGCCGGCGGCAAAGACATTTTTAAGCGTTTAAGATTGTAAAGTTTATGATATTACCTATATATATATATGGACAGCCCGTGTTGCGTAAGGTTGCCGAGGATATCCCGACCGATTATCCCGGACTGCAGGAGCTGATCCAGGATATGTTTGAGACCAACACCGCGAGTGACGGCATCGGACTTGCCGCCCCGCAGATCGGGAAATCGATCCGCGTCGTTGTCATCGACTTGGACGTGCTGAAAGAAGACTTTCCGGAATACAAGGGCTTCCGCCATGCGTTTATCAACGGCCATATACTCGAGCGTGACGAGAGCGACACGGAGACCCTCGAGGAGGGATGCCTCTCGCTTCCCGGCATCCATGAGAAGGTGACCCGGGCCAAGCGGATACGGGTCCGCTATCTGGACGAGAACCTTCAGGAGCACGATGAGTGGGTGGAAGGCTATCTAGCACGTGTGATCCAGCATGAGTTCGATCATCTTGAGGGAGCCATGTTCGTGGATCATATCACCGGCTTCCGTAAGCAGATGATCTCGGGGAAGCTGAAAGGACTGCTGCATGGCAACTATCGCAGCGCCTACAGGACAAAGCCCTTGAAGAAATAGACCTATCATCCTTTCTGACCGGACGCGTGCTGCGGCTGTGGCTCCCGACCGGTCGGGAAGGCCGGTATGGCAGAAGACCGCCTTTGACAGACAATGAACTTGAAGTC
>JALFRV010000275.1 GCA_022778905.1 Prevotella sp.
CACGCCGTTTTTACGCCGTTATGCGTTTATATGAACATTTTCAGAAGAAGACCGGCTGAAGTCGCCGCGTAAAGTGAGTAAAGAGAATGCATCATAGAGAAAGACAAAAAAGGGGATGTGCCTATTTTGACACATCCCCGATCTTCAGCGTGGACCAGCCAGGGCTTGAACCTGGGACCTCCAGATTATGAGTCTGTTGCTCTAACCAACTGAGCTACAAGTCCGACTTACGGCCGAATGACAATAAGTATTCGTGTGCAAAGATAGTGCGTTTCGGGGAAATATGCAAATATTTCCTCAAAAAAGGTTGCTGCGGATCGGCGTCAAACGAGGTCCGGACACTAAATTGGGCACATAAGGCTGAGCGAAACGGGACGAATTGAGTATGGAGAATGGGTAAACCATGACGCGAAACAGGATGAACTAAATATGGAGGTAGAACCGCGAAAGAGATGTTGACAAGCTGATAAAAACAAGCTACCGGGCAAATGAGGCAAAGAGACCGGTTGAATCAGACAGAAGAACAGAATTGGATCAGTCGGGAAAGCAAGCTGACCAAGCGGCAAAACCCTACAAGCAACTGAGGGAAAGGAAGCGTGTGTAACTGATGAAATGAGCATGTAGAAAGACGAGTGGAGAAGGCAGGTGTGGATATGGACGTTAAATAATATTGATTGATAGAATGTTAGTGATATTTTGAGTATCTTTGCAGCTAAATTTAAAACGAGAGACGCGAATGGATAAAGTAAAGACTGCAGGATACATGCATGGACTCAGTGAGCAGGAAGTGGCCGAAAGCCGGCGGACAAATGGTGCCAATCTGCTGACCCCTCCACGTCGGACATCGCTCTGGAAACTGTATCTTGACAAGTATCGTGACCCAATCATACAGATCTTGTTGGTTGCGGCCGCTATCTCTTTGATCCTTTCGTTCATCGAAAACAATTTCATCGAGACGATCGGCATCTTCCTTGCGATCTTCTTTGCCACCTCTGTCGGCTTCTATTTTGAGCGTGATGCCGCCCGCAAATTCAACATTCTCAATGCGCTTGGCGAAGAGCAGCCCGTGAAAGTGCGCCGTGACGGGAAGGTGACGGAGATTCCCCGGAAGGATGTCGTCGTGGGTGACGTGATTCTGATCGAAACGGGCGACGAAGTCCCTGCCGACAGCCGATTGGTCAAGGTGGTGGATCTACAGATCGATGAGTCGTCACTCACGGGTGAGCCGGTGTGCACGAAGCGATTGGTGGATCCGGATTCAAAAGCCTCGGAAGATACGGAGTCGACCTACCCGTCAGACATGGTGCTCCGCTCGACGATGGTTATGGATGGTCGGGGAGAAGCTGTCGTCACAGCCGTCGGTGACGCGACCGAAATCGGGAAGGTGGCCCGGAAGTCCACAGAGGTGACGGGTACAAAGACGCCCTTGGACCTCCAGTTGGAGAAGTTGGCCAAGCTGATCTCGAAAATCGGCTCTGCCGTATCTGTCGCCGCGTTCGTGATCTTTCTCGTGCATGACATTCTGACGGGTGAGGTGTGGCACAGTGGTGATGTCTTGCGGATGGCCACGGTGGTGCTCAACTATTTCATGATGGCTGTGACGCTGATTGTCATGGCCGTGCCGGAAGGCTTGCCGATGGCTGTGACCCTCTCTTTGGCGCTCAATATGCGCCGCATGCTTCGGTCGAAAATTCTTGTCCGCAAGCTCCATTCCTGTGAGACGATGGGTGCAGTGACGGTGATCTGTACAGACAAGACGGGCACATTGACCGAAAATAAAATGCAGGTGGCTGACATGAAGATTGTCGGCGAAGATGGCGGAAACCATCCGCAGGCCGGACAGACTGGCGGAACGGAATTTCTGGTGCAGGCCATCGCCGTGAACACTACTGCCGAACTGGACTGCGATAAGGGTATCGGAAACCCGACGGAGGTAGCTCTGCTGCTCTGGATAAAGTCCCTCGGCTACGACTATAAACAGCTTCGGGCTTCGCTGACGACTACGGATCTGTTGCCATTCTCTACCGAACGGAAATACATGGCGGTTACGGCGAAGGTCGGTGATGGCGTCTACCGGTTTGTCAAAGGTGCTCCGGAGATTGTTCTCGGGCAGTGTCGGATGGACGAAGGTGCACTCCGTGATGCCCAGGAACAGTTGCTCGGCTATCAGCGTAAGGCCATGCGTACCTTAGCGTTTGCCTATCGGCAGGAAGACGGAGAAGACCGGCCGTTCACGCTTCAGGCCATTGCGGCCATTGCTGATCCTGTCCGTGCTGACGTGCCGGCAGCTGTCAAGCAGTGCCAGGATGCCGGCATTGAGGTGAAGATCGTCACGGGCGACACGTCGGCCACAGCCATAGAGATTGCCCGTCAGATCGGTGTCTGGCCCGCTACGGTGGCGGTCGGGGAGACTGATGAGGCCGAATGGGCCGACCGAATGTCAGAATGGCACATCACGGGAACGGCCTTTGCCGAGCTCCCGGATGAAGAAGCCTACGAGCGTGTGACCACTCTCAAGGTGATGTCCAGGGCGCGTCCGACGGACAAACAGCGGCTCGTGGAACTGATCCAGCGTCACGGAGAAGTCGTGGCCGTGACGGGCGACGGTACCAATGATGCTCCGGCTCTCCACTATGCGCACGTCGGCCTCTCGTTAGGATCGGGCACCAGTGTGGCCAAGGAAGCCAGCGACATGACGCTCCTCGACGATTCGTTCGGTTCGATAGCCAACGGCGTGATGTGGGGACGGTCGCTCTATAAGAATATCCAGCGTTTCCTTTTCTTCCAGTTGGTGGTCAATCTGACGGCCCTGCTGTTAGTGCTCGGTGGCTCGGTCATCGGTACGGAGATGCCGTTGACCGTGACTCAGATTCTCTGGGTCAACCTCATCATGGACACCTTCGCAGCCTTGGCGTTGGCATCGCTGCCTCCCTCGCATGAGGTCATGGGCGAACGGCCGCGCCGGCAGACTGATTTCATTCTCAAGAAAAGCATGGAACGCGCCATCATGGTGTGCGGATTCCTCTTCTTCGCGGTCATGTTGGTCTTCCTGATCTATTGTGAGCGACGCGGACAGGCCGGTGTCGATATCCATGAACTGACCATCTTCTTTACCACGTTTGTCATGTTGCAGTTCTGGAATCTGTTCAACGCCAAGACACTTGATTCCTGTCATTCCGCCTTCCGTCACTTCGTGCTCGACCGCGGGCTGATCCTTGTGCTGGCTCTTGTGCTGGCCGGTCAGTGGATCATCGTCACTTTCGGCGGCAAGATGTTCCGTACGGTGCCGCTGTCGTTCACGGAATGGGTGACGATCATCGCCGCCACGTCCGTCGTCTTGTGGGTGGGCGAACTCTGGAGATTTTTCTTACGATGCAGAAAATAAAGAACATCATATTCGATATGGGCGGTGTGCTGGTCGGTCTCGACGGCCAACGGTGCATCCGGGCATTTGAAGAGATCGGGGCACATGAGATCTCCGGCTATGTCAGAGACCATCGCACGGAAGACCTCTTCTTCGATGCGGAAGTCGGCAACATCGGTGAGGCCGAGTTCTGTGACGAGGTCCGGCGTGTCACGGGCTGCAAAGCGGCCGATGCGCAGATCATCGCCGCCTGGAACAGTCTGCTCACGGAGATCCCTGACAGC
>JALFRV010000277.1 GCA_022778905.1 Prevotella sp.
GTGCGGTCATGGTTTCCTGCGCCTTCTTCAGATTATCGGCCTTCACGGAGGTCTTCATGCGCTCGGCACATTTGGCCATCAGGTCATTGGCAAGATCGTTCTTGTCGGGATTGGTCATAGCGATGCTGCGCACGCGGACATAGCTATTAAGCTGGTTGGCAACCAGACCGGCCGTGGCCTGGGCTGCATAGGCAGCGCTGTTGTCCTCACGCACGTCCTTGTTGACATCAAAGCTGAGGACCCGGCCCAATGCATCGACCTGCACAAGGTTGTCAAGCGTGTAGGGGACTTTCATGATCCAGTCGAACTCGGAGTGTGACTGCGGGTTCTCCATCTTATAGGTGAAGATGTTCTTCACTTCGCCTTTGGCGTAGGTGGTGGGATCAACCGCCTTGCGCAAAGCCTTGCCCTTGGATGGCAATGAGGCTATATACTGCTCAAGACAGGTGCGCATCTGGGCTTCGTCGAAATTGCCGACGAAGACGAAGGTGAAATCTGCGGCGTTCGAATAAAGTTCTTTCTGGAGGGCCAGCATGCGATCGTCGTCAAACGAGTCGATCTCTTTCTGGGTCGGAATGGCTTCAGCCGGATTGTGCGCATAGATCGTATTGTTGAGCGAGTCACCGTATACGGACTCGGCTTTCAGCCCACGATTCTTCAGCGCAAGGGAGATATTGGAGATATACTGCTGCAATACCTTCTCGTCTTTTGTCTTGTTCGTGAAGTTCAGATAGATGAGCTGGAACATCGTTTCGAGGTCTTTGGGGGTAGACGAACAGGACATGTAGGACTTGGTCTTACCCAGACTGAGATCCACCATCACCTGCTTTCCGGCCAGCGTCTTCTGCAGATCGCTCTGCATGAAGGTGCCTAAACCGGTGGCAGCCAATGCCACCCCGGCCAACTTGCGGTTGCCCACGCTCTCCTTGATCAATGCTCCTTCGCCGCCGTTGGCCATTGCCTGACCGGCGATCTCATCCTTCTCGAAGTCGGCTTTCTTCAAATAGACGGTGGCTCCGTTGCTCAACGTGAGCTTCTTCGTGCCGAACCGGTCGCTGACTTCACGCGTGATGGATCCCTTCTTGGGCAGTTCGGTCATGAGCGGTTCCTGCTTCACGTTGTCAACATAGGCCGTCAGCTGGGTAGCTCTGACGTTGTTCACGGCCTGTGCAAGCGCCTTCTCGGTGAAGTTCCCCTCACCTTCCTTCTGCATGGTCCACACAACTAAATTGCTGTCATTGAGACTGATGAGCTCCTTGGCATATTCATTGACGGCCTCGAGTGGCAGTGCTCCGAGGATCGACTGAGAGATCTGGTACTCCTGTTCGACAGATGGGATCGGGTCTCCGACAAGGAAATGCTCGACGTATTGCTCGCTGAAGTCGGAACTCGGCGTATTTGTGCGGTTGTTATATGCCTTCTCCACCTGGGAGAGGAAGTCTGCTTTGGCGCGCTCATATTCAGTTGCCGTAAAGCCGAAATCATGCACGCGCTTGATCTCCTCCAGCAATGCACGAAGCGCATCGCTATCCTTTCCGTCCTTTGAAACACCAATTACGATCTGCATATCCTTGGTCTTTGCCTGTCGGTAACCAGTGGCCAAGGGGGAGTAGCCGGCCTGTATCTGGAGCAGAGGGCTATTGGGATTCTGCGTGATCTCACTCATGCGGGCGTTGAAGAGCTGGTTGATGAGCGACTCACACAATGTACGCACATAATAGTTCATATTGTTACGCTCGGCGGCCGGCGTAGCATCGATACGGTGAAGGACACGTATCAGCGTCACCTGCTGTTCCTTGTCGGCGGTGGCGATATAGTCTGCGGCCGGCTTGTCGGCAATCTCCACGTCCTCGATCTTTGCCGCGTCCTTCGGATTCTGGATAGGTCCGAAATATTTTCTGACGGCTTCTTCCATCTTCGCAGGATCCACATCGCCCACGATGATGACAGCCTGATTCTGCGGGTGATACCACTTCCGGTAATAGGAACGCAGGAACTCGGGCGAGAAGTTGTCTATTACGCTCATGAGTCCGATGGGGTTCCGGTCGGCGTATTTTGATCCGGAGAAGACCTTCGAGGCTGCCATGTCCTCCTGACGGGCGGCGGCATTGACGCGCAGACGATACTCGTTGTGGATCACGTCGCGCTCTTTGTCGATCTCGTCTTTCGAGAGCAGCAGCCCCGTAGACCAGTCGCTCATGACCATGACGCACGAGTCGAGGGCGCTTTGGCGGTCGGTCGGCACGTTGGTAAGATAGTAGACGGTGCGGTCGGTGGACGTGTAGGCGTTGTTGTCGCGTCCGTCTTCGACGCCGATGGACGACATATAGGCGTTCAGGTCACCGCTTTTGAAGTGCCTGCTTCCATTGTATGCCATGTGCTCAAGGAAGTGTGCGAGCCCCCGCTGAGCCTCTTCTTCCTGTACCGAACCCACCTTCTGGGCAAAGTAGAAACTTGCTTTCCCCTTCGGATACTCATTGTGACGGATGTAGTAGGTCAGTCCATTGTCAAGCTGACCGATCTTCACTTCAGGGTCTACAGGCATTGTCATGACTTGCCCCTGACCTTGTGCCTTCATGCCGGATGCTGCCACGATGATGGCAACAACTACAAAAAGTTTTCTCAATTTCATAAGTTAGATAGGATGATTAATGTATGTTTGGTCCTCGAAAGGACTGGTTGATTATCCGTGTATGCAGTATTTTGAAAAATCATGAGCCTGCCAAGGCAATGCGGCAGTCGCCGTGCGGGTCACAATGTATCATCGGGCGCGTATTCCAGAATGTCTCCCGGCTGGCAGTCGAGGGCACGGCAGATGGCCTCAAGGGTGGAAAACCGGATGGCCTTAGCTTTCCCCGTCTTCAGGATCGAGAGGTTTGCGGGCGTGATGCCGATGCGCTCCGCGAGATCCGCAGACTGCATCTTGCGTTTGGCCAGCATGACATCTACATTGACAATGATACTCATCAGTCGCCCTCCATCATTAAATCGTGAGTTCCTGCTCTTCCTTCATCTGCCGCCCAATGGCAAAGATCTGCGAGACAAGCAGCATGCCTATGCCCGTCAGCAGCAGCATCAGGCTGGGGTGGTCGCCCATCGTCACCTCATAGCCGGGCACCTCCATCGTCCCGCTCCAGGCATAATAGAAAGACAAGTCGGCCCCCCACTCGGCCACGAACATCGCCATCAGCATCCAACCGATGATGCGGAGCCTCCGCTCGACGGCGCGGTCGAAAGCCATGCCTCGGTTCACCGCAAGGATCAGCTTGATGAAATGCACCCAGAACAGCACCACGGCGATCACGAAAACCAGGCAGAACAATCCTCCCACTTTCTCAAGCAGTCCGTCAGGCTGGTTCCATCCGGCAGTTTTATACTTGATGCCTGTCAGCTGCATCGGTTCCATCCGCCCCGTCTTCAGATTGCGAACGGAATACCCGTAGCTGTCATTATCCAAAGCCCGGAGCGTGACTTCGTAGATCGTTGTCGGGCGGTCCGGATGGCGCAGATTGGGCTCGGCCGCCGAATTCCAACCGTCCATGAATCCGTTTATGGCATCATTCATGCCCGTCACAAATTCAAAAGAGAGGCCCAAAACGATGGCTGACAGCATCACTACACAGTAGATATTGAACTTCTTTTTCATCGCTGATCAGATTTGACACTTATGGTGATCAAACTAACAATTATCGTTATTCGATAAGGCAAAGATAAATAATCTGCACGCAGATTGCAAGAAAAACGGCAATTAATTATTGAAAAACGATAACAATAAGCATATTTTAACGATCATGCGAGGTGTTTTTGCATATTTTAAAACATCGGTCTGTCAAAGCCGAAACCCGTATGGGGACCAGGGATCATCAAGCTTCGGATTGCCCGGAAGGATGGGCCTCGTCCGGCGCAGGACTGCCGGAGCAGTCGCTGTCGGATGATTCGGCCCAAAGCCGGTCCACCTCTCCGATATCCATTCCGAGCAACCGCATCTTCCGGAACACCTCCGGCAGGATCTCATCCCTGAACTCCCGCCTGCGCGCAGCGATGATGCGGTCGCGCGCCCCGGCCTCGACGAAGAAGCCCAAGCCCCGTTTATTATATATAATTGTATCGCGCGCGAGCACTTCAAACGCCTTTACGGCCGTGTTGACGTTCACGCCGAGCATGACGGCATATTCACGTACGCTCGGCACACGTGCGTTCTCCGGGTAGCGCCCGGCCAGGATGCCGTCGCAGATGCGGTCGGCGATCTGCAGATAGATGGCCTTGTCAGTCCGGAACTCAATCATCGGCGACGTCCTCCCCTTTCCCCTGCCAGTTCCACTGGATCTGTCCGAAGATCCGGTAGCCCCACACTGCGAGCGCGACGACAATCACCCAAAGTGCCAGCATGATCACCACAGAGACCCAGAGCGGCGATCCGGATTCGGCAAGACTCCCACCAAAGATCACGAATCCCACCCAACCGACAATCGAAAGGAAGTAGCCCCAACCCCTGCGAAGGTAAGCCCCGATAAAGATAATGGTCATGAACAGCAGCCCGAACACAAGGATCACCCCGAAGAACGAGCGCATCGGATGCACCCCTATCTGCCGCAGCGAGGCCCAACCGAACAGGGAGGGATCGGTGAACGCACTGTAAAGGCCCCAGACAAGCAGCCCCACGAGCATGTTAAGGACATAGAACAGCCCCCATGACAACAGGGCGAGAACGACCAACGCAGCATATTTCTCCGCCTTCGACGCCGGCAGGAGCAGCATGCCCATGCTC
>JALFRV010000017.1 GCA_022778905.1 Prevotella sp.
AAATGAAAAAAAGAAAATGACACATACTGACAGCATAATTTCCAAGAGACAGACATCCGATTTTTTAATCTGACAACGGTTATAAACGAATGTAAAATAAACCAATCAAAGACTTAACACGCGTTACAACAGCTTCCGAAACTGTTAAAATCAGATAAAGATAACGGACAAATTGACAGATTTTCGAATAATGCACCTATATTTGCAGCACGCTTTCACGAAGCCGACAGCTATGCTGCGCAGGCGAAAGAGAAACAAAAACGACATTAGAATTTAATCAATAATAGTTATGAAAAAGTATTCAAAGTATTTGCTTACTGCTATGTGCGTCATAGCGGTCGCATTCTCCACCAGTTCGTTCATCAAGGTCAATGCGGCACTCCCCAACACGCCGGTACCTGGACAGCCGGTGGATCTGACCTATGCCGCTGAAAAAGCCGTACACTCCGTAGTACACATCAAGTTTGTGAAAAATTCACAGATTCAGACCGTAGAAGTGCAAAGGGATCCGTTCAGCGACTTCTTCGGTGATCCGTTCGGATTCTTCGGCAATCCCGGACAGGGCAATGGCGGCAAGCAGAAGCGCCAGGTGCGCACACCAAAGCAGGAAGCCATCGGAAGCGGCGTAATCATCTCGGCCGACGGGTACATCGTCACCAACGACCATGTCGTCAACGGAGCTGACCAATTGACAGTCACCCTGAACGACAACAGGGAATTTTCGGCACGCATCATCGGTACGGATCCACAGACCGACCTTGCCCTGATCAAGATCGAAGGCAAGAATCTGCCCGCCCTGCCCATCGGCAATTCGGACGACTTGAAGGTCGGTGAGTGGGTCCTCGCCATTGGTAATCCCTATGATTTCTCATCAACCGTCACAGCCGGAATCGTCAGCGCCAAGGCGCGTTCGCTCGGCAGAAACAAGGTGGAGAGCTTCATCCAGACCGACGCCGCCATCAACAAGGGCAACTCGGGAGGCGCACTCGTCAACACGAAAGGTGAGCTGGTCGGTATCAACGACATGCTCTTCTCCGAGACCGGATCATATAGCGGCTACGGATTCGCCATCCCCACAAGCATCATGAACAAGGTGGTCGACGACCTGAAGAAGTATGGATCCGTGCAGCGTGCCCTCATCGGCATCACCGGAACGGACGTCCACACCTACATCGACAACATGAAGGATCAGGATAAGGAAATCGATTTCGGCACCAACGAAGGTATCTACGTCGACGAAGTCATGGAAGACGGAGCCGGAGCTGAAGCAGGACTGCAGAAGGGAGACGTCATCACCAGCATCGACGGAAAGGCTATCACGAAGATGGCAGAGCTTCAGGAGTTCCTCGCAAACAAGCGTCCGGGCGACAAGGTGACCATCACCTACATGCGTAACAAGCACAAGAACAACAAGACCGTTACCCTCAAGAACGCACAGGGCAATACAAAGGTGACCAAACAGGCCGATCTCGATGTGCTCGGAGGCAACTTCCGGCAGATCACTTCGGAGCAGAAGAGTGCCCTGAACATCAGCTACGGCATCGAGGTCATCAAGGTCAACGACGGCGCCCTGAAAGCTGCGGGCATCGGACGAGGATTCATCATCCAGCAGGTTAACGACCAGCCCATGCGCTCCATCGACGATCTGCAGGCTGAAGTGAAGAAGGCTTCCACGAGCAAGGACCCCGTGCTCTACATCAAAGGCATATGGCCGACCGGAAAGAAAGACTACTACGCCGTACAGATCAGTGAATAATAAAAGGTAAAAAGATTGAAGGGAAGAGGAGCTCTGATATACATTGGGGCTCCTCTTTCGTTGATCCGCAATAAAATCAAGAAAAATTTGCCGGTTTCGGATAAATACAGTAACTTTGCAGATAGGCATAACTATGTAGCGCTTAATGAGACAACTGAAAATAACCAAGTCTATTACCAACCGGGAGAGTGCATCACTCGACAAGTACCTACAGGAAATAGGGCATGAAGAGCTCATATCTGTGGAAGAAGAAGTTGAACTCGCACAACGCATTAAAAAAGGCGACCGGAAGGCGCTCGAGAAGCTGACGAAAGGCAATCTCAGGTTTGTCGTTTCGGTGGCAAAGCAATATCAGAATCAAGGATTAAGCCTCCCCGACTTGATCAACGAAGGTAACTTAGGGCTGATCAAGGCTGCCGAGAAGTTCGATGAGACAAGGGGCTTCAAGTTCATATCCTATGCCGTGTGGTGGATACGCCAAAGCATTCTGCAGGCAATAGCCGAACAGAGCAGGATCGTTAGGCTTCCACTCAATCAGGTAGGATCGGTCAACAAGATCAACCGCATACTGAACAAGTTCGAGCAGGAAAATGAGCGACGCCCGAGCGTCGAGGAGATAGCCGACAAAGTGGACCTCCCGGAAGAGAAAATCATTGATGCAATGAAGGTAAACGGACGCCACGTATCCGTGGATGCACCATTCATCGACGGCGAAGAGAACAGCTTGCTTGACATCCTGCCCAATCAGGACACGCCCAATGCCGACAACGCACTGGTCCTTGAATCCCTGCGGGACGAGATCGGGCGCGCACTGTCAACGCTCAATGAGCGTGAGCGCAACATCATAGAAGCTTTCTTCGGCATCAACCAACCGGAAATGACGCTCGAAGAGATCGGCGACAAGTACGGCCTGACACGCGAACGCGTCCGACAGATCAAAGAAAAGGCGATCAGACGCCTGAGACATAATACAAAGAATAAAATGCTAAAGTCCTACTTGGGACAATAAACGAAAGAATGAAACAACTTAATAGGTATCTGGTCCTCCTGTTTGCGACAGCCCTGCTGACCGCATCTTTTTCAGCTGAAGCCAAGAGCCGGGTTCAAAGGATCTATGCTTTTGGATTCGCGGCTTCATTCAATGACTCAACCGTATATTTCACCGATATCCAGCCCATTGACTCTGCATGGCTGGCAGAGAAGTCCGACTTTCTCGTCAGCAGGCAAAACTACTCCTATCAGTTGCGCGACTATCTCGCTGAAAAGGGAGAGAATCACCGCACCTGCATCATCGTCTACTCGCCCAAGCGGGAAAAAGCGGAGAAGAAATACATTAAGATGAGGAAGAAGTATACAGCCAAAGGCGACTTCTCGGTCAAATACATCGCCAGTTCGGAATTTCGCTTCTCGCCGATCGAGCCTGATCTCAATGCAGAACAGGAAGCGGTTCCAGCCAAAAAAGACAAAAAGAAAAAGAAGGCCGAACGCAGAATCCGCCCCGACGGAAACAGGCCTCCGCATGACGCTCAGGGGGCTCCCGGAGAAGGCTTCGACATGTAACAACAGGCTCTAAGGGCGCTTTTTATGATCTCTCAGACATGACAGGAAGCTGCATCAACCATTTTTCGATCGCTGAACTCTACGTAAGAATCGTCTTCAAAGAAGGTGGCCGCAACAGCATGCTGCTGATTCCGTCCTTCGAACCATTCAGGATTGATGCGCCTGAGAGAGATCTCTTTTTCCAACTCACGGTAGACGACGGGCTGAAACCGGTCCGCAGAGACGAGCGCGAACGCATCCGTTCGTTTGACACCGGCAATGGTGAGACCGTCGTTGACGAACTGAAAAACGGCGGCTACCAATACATCATCAAGGACATCAACGGTGCTGACTGCTGTCTGCTGCAGGCCAACAAGGACTTCAGCGACTGTCACTGTGCCCTCAACGGCAACTATAACATGCGCAGTTTCGGGCTCAACAACGCCCTCATGTTGGTCTTCGCCTTTGCCGGGAGCATGCGTGACATCCTGCTCATACACGCCTCATTGGTACGCCAGAACGGGTATGGCTACGCCTTTATTGCCAAGAGTGGGACCGGCAAATCCACGCAGGTCAGCCTCTGGCTCAGGTATCTGAAAGGCTGTGACCTGATGAACGACGACAACCCGATTATCCGCATCATCGACGGCAAGCCTTACATCTATGGCAGTCCGTGGAGCGGAAAGACACCCTGCTACCGCAACGTGAAAGCCCGTTTGGGAGCTGTCACGCGAATAGACAGGGCTTCCGCCAACAGCGTAGAAAAGCTCTCCCCCATCGAAGCGTTCTCTTCGGTGCTTCCATCCTGCTCGTCCATGAAATGGGATTCGGTGATCTTCAACCGCATCTGCGACACAATCACCAAGGTGGTTGAGACAACCGGCATCTACACCCTGCACTGCCTCCCCGACAAAGCATCAGCTATCCTATGCAACAAGACGATATCTATATAAAAGAGGTACAGTTTCCGAATGCCCTGCTGCTGCCGGAAATCGTCCGGATGTTGGACGAAGGGCATACGGTCACGCTGCGTCTGAAAGGCTTTAGCATGCGTCCTTTCTTGGAGAATGACCGTGACAAGGCGCTCCTCGTGAAAGCAGAAGCCATCAAGGTGGGTGATCCTGTGCTGGCCGAAATCCGCCCGAAGTCGTTCGTGCTTCATCGTATCGTACGCATCGATGGCACTTCCGTGACCCTCAGAGGGGACGGAAACTTGGGTACGGAGCATTGCCGCGTGACCGATGTAAAGGCCTCCGTCATCGGCTTTTATCGCAAAGGACGCGACTCGATGGACAGGACCGACAGCGCGAAATGGAAGGTCTACTCATGGATCTGGATGCATCTGTTCCCGATCCGACGCTACCTTCTCGCCGCCTACCGGCGCATATGGCTGAGATTTTTCAAACCTATTTAAAATATGAAAGCAAGAAAAGGATTCAATCTCCGGAATGTCTGCGGCGAACAGATCATTGTTCCCGAAGGAAAAGAAAATATTGACTGCACCAACATCATCAGCATGAACGAAAGCTCCGCCTATCTTTGGCAGAGCATACAGGGTAAGGATTTCACCGCCGAAGACTTGGTCCGGCTGCTCACGGAGGAATACGAAGTCGACGAAGAAACTGCTCGCGCAGATGTCGAAAAACTGATCCAGCAATGGCAGATCGCCGACCTGCTCGAACCATAAGGTACATCCCGCTGAGCCAAAGGTAACAAATGGGCCTCACAGAGATCAACTCCGTGAGGCCCATTTGATTGTTTCAGATGATCCGGATGATGCGTCCGAGTCAGACGGGATGATTCTCTTCAAACAGCTTCATGCGCTCCTCGAGCAACGCATACTGATGATCACGGATGAAAGAAGTGCAGACCCGCAGCCCTTCCTGATGACTGCCGGTGGTGACCAAGCAGATGGCGCTGACGCCATAGTACATCAGTTCATGAGCCAACCGACCCGAACTCATGCCCGGATAGCCGATTGTGAAGTAGAAACCATCGGCAATCGGCTCGTCCAAATCTTTGTCATAGACGACATAAAAGCCATGACGGAGGAATATTTCCTTCAGCCGATGGGCACGCACACCATAGACGCCGACCTCACGGCGGAAGTCATAGGTGCCGTCAGCTGCCGCCTTCAGGATCGCCGCCAGAGCATACTGGGCGCTGTGGGAGGTGCCTGAAGACAGCGCATAGAGCATCCGCGTCGAGTAGACAAGGCCGAAAGGCAATCCTTCATAACGGTCTGCGAGGGCCGGATAATGGCGGCGAAAGAGCGCGTCGGAAATGCAGGCGACGCCGATGCGCTCACCTGCGTAGCTGAAAGCCTTTGATCCACTGATGAGCAGAATATAGTTGTCAGTGTATCGGGCGACCGTCGGCTGATATGGGGGCGCATAAGGTACGCTCAGCTCCTTGCGGAAATCCATGGCGAAATAGGCCAAGTCTTCCATCACGATGGCACCGTAACGGGTGGCCAATTCGCCGATGGCGCACAGCTCATCCTCATTCAGACAGACCCACGAAGGATTGTTCGGATTGCTGTAGACGATCGCGCAGATGTTCCCTTTTTCTAAATATGACTCTATCTTCGGGCCTAACTTCCCTCCCCGGAAATCGTATACGTCGAACGTTTCATATCGCAGTCCCAAGACCTGAAGCTGCATCTTCTGCACCGGAAACCCCGGATCGATGAACAGAACGGTATCTTTTTCCGGATCTGCCTGTGAACAGGTGAGGAACGAGGCGAACGTTCCCTGCATGCTTCCGCATACGGGTATACAGCCCTCTGCCTTGATGTCGATCCCGATAAAGGCTTTCACGAAGCGGGAAGCCTGCTCTTTCAGCTCCGGCAGTCCCTGTATGTCGGGATAGGAATGGGCTATTCCGTCCTCGAGCGCCTTGATCTGTGCCTTCACGCCAATATCCGAAGCCGGCAGCCCGGGGATGCCCATCTCCATCTTGACGAACTCCTCCCCCGACTCCTTTTCCGCATAGGCCGCGATCGACTTCACCTCTCTGATTGTCGCTTTGGCAAAGTCACGGATTCCGAAATCACGGATCGCGCCATCAATGAGCTCTTTCTTGATCGGTGTAGGTCTCATCGCTGCGCCTCCCTTCCGATCCCCAACGCCTTCACATTGGCATCGACCACCTCTTCGCCTTTGCGTGCAAAGACGCGGCGAACGGCATCTTCGAGCTTCGAAAACTCGATGCCCAGCGCTTTCTGGGCAGCCCCGAGCAGGATCATATTGGCTGATCTGGGAATGTCATTGTCCTTGGCCAACTGCTCTATATCAATGCTGATCACGTTCGGCAAAGCCTGGAGGTCGGCCCGAAGCACCTCTGTATCGGGATAATTGGGAATGTTCACATAGGGCGTACTCGACGTGATGACCCACCCCTTCTCGCTTAAATAAGGCAGATAGCGCAACGCTTCCATCGGCTCCATGGAGATAATGACATCGGCCGAGCCATGTGCGATCAAGTCACTGTGTATCGGAGCCGACGACAGACGCAGATTGCTCTGCACGTCCCCCCCACGTTGAGACATGCCGTGAACCTCCGATTGCTTGATGTAAAGATTCTCTTTCATGGCGGCCTCACCGATGATGGTGGCTATGGACAGGATACCCTGGCCGCCTACTCCGCATAAAATGATGTCCGTTTTCATTTCTTTCCCTCCTTCAATCGTTGTTGTTTCAGATGTCTTTGGAATGTCTGTATGCACTCCCGACGTGGTATGATCACACTGGTTCCCTGATATTCGATCTCTTCACGGATAATGTTCGTGATCTCAGGCATGTTCCTCGGCACGGGCACGACGACCCTTAAGTGATCTTCTGGGACGCCTAATCCGCGGCAGACAGCCTCAAACTTGTTGGTCCCTGCGCTGTCCTGCCCGCCGGTCATAGCAGTCGTCAGATTGTCGCTGATGATCACTGTTATGTTGGCGTTTTCGTTGATTGCGTCAAGCAGACAGGTCATTCCGGAATGCGTGAACGTGGAATCGCCGATGACGGCAATGGCAGGCCAGAGTCCCGCATCAGCCGCCCCCTTGGCCATTCCGATACTTGCGCCCATGTCGACGCAACTGTGTATCGCCTTGTAAGGAGGCATGAAGCCCAGCGTATAGCATCCTATGTCGCCGAAAACACGCGCATTGGGATAGTCGAGCAGTACCTCATTGAGTGCCGTGTAGACGTCGCGGTGGCCGCAGCCTTTGCATAGAGCGGGCGGACGTGGGGTCACATCCTCACAGGGAGCATAGCCCTCGGGCGCCGGGAGACCGAATGCAGCCCGGACAGCATCTGGAGTCAGTTCGCCCGTGCGCGGCAGTTCGCCGGTCAATCTTCCCAAAATCGTAGCATTACCGGGCATGACTCCGCGGACCATTTCTTCGATGAAAGGCTGCCCTTCTTCGATGATGAGAACCGAGTCACATGTTTCGGTCAGGCGGTTGACAAGTTTCTTGGGAAGCGGGTATTGCGAAATGTGCAATACTGGATATGGACATCCGGACGGAAAACACTCGTTGAGATAGTTGAAAGCGATACCGCTTGCAATGACGCCGAGCCGATGATCCGGTGCGTCGATATACTGATTGAAGGAAGACTCGACAGCATCCTGCTCCAGTTGAGCCTGCTGTCCGGTCACGATCTCATTGCGTTTGCGGGCAAAGGCGGGCAATAAGACCCAGTCGGATGCCTTTGCATCATAGTTGAGCGCATTCTCTTCGCGCGGCCGATCCGCAATTTCGACCACGGCACGCGAATGCGCCAATCGGGTCGTAAGGCGCACCAAGACCGGCAAATGGACTTTTTCCGAATAGTCGAACGCCACAGCCATCATGTCGTAAGCTTCCTGCTGGTTGGTCGGTTCGAATGTCGGGATCATGGCAAACTTAGCATAGAAGCGGCTGTCCTGTTCGTCCTGCGAAGAGTGCATGGATGGATCGTCTGCCACCAAGACAACGAGTCCGCCGTTCGTACCTGTCATCGCCGAATTGACAAAGGGATCCGCGCAGACGTTCAATCC
>JALFRV010000029.1 GCA_022778905.1 Prevotella sp.
GCGTTGATCACTTTCTTGTCCAA
This sequence comes from Prevotella sp., assembly GCA_022778905.1. Taxonomy (GTDB): domain Bacteria; phylum Bacteroidota; class Bacteroidia; order Bacteroidales; family Bacteroidaceae; genus Prevotella. The sequence continues at coordinate 24 of JALFRV010000029.1, forward strand.
CTCCCGTGCCAGCTCCAAGCCTTCCTTGCGCTGGTTGTTATTGGCCGTCGTATAGTAGGCTTCTGCCCCGTCGGCAGCCGAAACGAGGTGCAGTATGGCATCATACCGCTCTTTCAGCTGTTGCGTGCTCGTGCCCATTTTGGCCGTGATGTCCTCCCACATTGATGGCTGCATGTAGGCCGAAATATCCATCGCGCCGCGGTCGCAGATGATAATGGTCGGTTGGTCCAACTGTTGCGCCATCGTCATGAACCTGTCCTCGAGGTCCAACTGGATGGCCAGCGTTGCCTTTTCTCCCTCATAAAAGAAGTTCTGATTGTGTGTCAGATAGTCCATCCCCGACTGACTGAACAGCGTGGGGACCTCGGGAATGGTGAAGACCTTATACCCGAGACTCGAGAAATGCTCGATCACTTTGACCAATGCGGTGGTCTTTCCGGCACACGGGCCTCCGGTGAGAACGATTTTCTTGATATCACTCATGATGCTGCATAAATTCTGTACAAAGATAAGCATTTATATCGAGAAAAGGCATATGTGCTGTCCGAAAAAACGGAACCTATGCCCGATCGGTGCCGAAGTCGGAGGATCGCCCCGCTTCGGACTGCCATTCAACCCCAATCGGTCATTAGACCGCAGTGTCACATTTATGCTTGTCATTTCCTGCTTTCCGACTGCTTTCGTCCGCTTGCAGGCCATCTCGCCTGCCGGGCTTCCTTGACGCAGGCCGCTGCGCCTTCGGATCCCCGGCAGGCAATCAGCCATGCCATCGAACAAAATCAGTTCGGACGCTAATGACCGATCCTGGTCCAAACGCGCGGATGGGGCAAAATCGGCGTGCAAAAACTTTCACGGCTCGGAAAAAATTTATACCTTTGTCTGTTCAAGGAATATACAGAAACATGGATCAATATATAGAAGTCAAAGGCGCACGTGTCAACAATCTCAAGAACGTCAGCCTCAAAATCCCCCGAAACAAGCTCATTGTCATAGCCGGAGTATCGGGATCGGGCAAGTCTTCATTGGCTTTTGACACCCTCTATGCCGAGGGACAACGCCGCTATGTGGAGTCGCTCTCCTCCTATGCACGCCAGTTCTTAGGCCGTATGAGCAAACCCGAATGCGACTTCATCAAAGGATTGCCGCCGGCCATAGCGCTTGAGCAGAAAGTGGTCGCACGCAATCCGAGATCAACGGTCGGCACCTCGACCGAGATCTATGAATATATGCGACTGCTCTTTGCACGCATCGGAAAGACCTACTCGCCCATCTCGGGTCAGGAAGTGAAGAAAAACTCGACCGAAGACATACTCGCCTGCACGCGCCAATTCAGCATCGGGACGAAGTTCATGGTGCTTGCGCCGCTGCATGTGAGCGAGGGACGGACAGTCGCCCAGCAGCTCGAGATGGACTTTCAGGAAGGTTATTCACGCATACTGGCCGACGGAGAGGTTTGCCGGATTGACGACTATTTGGCCGAAGGCAAGGCTTCGGATGCCCTGCAGACTGACGGTGGGATCTATCTTGTCATCGACCGCATGAGCGTTTCGGATGAGAAGAGCGAGATATCCCGCCTCATGGACTCTGCCGAGACAGCCATGTTTGAGGGTGACGGCGTGTGCAAGCTGATGTTTCTGCCATCCAATCTGACTTTCGAATTCTCCACCCGGTTCGAGGCCGACGGCATGACGTTCGAAGAACCGAACGACAATATGTTCTCCTTCAACTCGCCCTTGGGTGCCTGCCCCACGTGCGAAGGATTCGGAAAGATCATCGGCATTGATGAGAAACTCGTCATCCCCAACTCCTCCCTGAGCGTCTATGACGGTTGTGTGCAATGCTGGCACGGTGACAAGATGAAGATGTGGAAAGACGAGTTCTGCCGCCGTGCACAGCAATGCGACTTCCCCATCTTCAAGCCTTACTATGAGTTGACCCAGAAGGAGAAAGACATGCTCTGGCATGGACTGCCCTCGGATATCGGCAAGGACGGCAAGCTGAAAAGCGACAGCGTGTGTATCGACGCCTTTT
>JALFRV010000051.1 GCA_022778905.1 Prevotella sp.
ACTATAAGGACACGTTCCAGCACGGCGGCATCTCCATGGAGGAGATGCTCATACCGTTTGTCACACTGACACCGAGAAAAAGATAAAGATATGGAAATCAACATCAACACATTGGAAGATATCCGCGAGGCTGCACGGCAGTTTGTCGCGGACATGGGAAAAGGGTCGGTCTTTGCCTTCTATGGCAAGATGGGGGCCGGCAAGACAACGTTTATCAAAGCGATATGTGAGGAGTTGGGCGTCGACGAAGTCATCACCTCCCCCACCTTCGCCATCGTCAACGAGTACCGGTCAGGCACCACGGACGAGCTGATATACCACTTCGACTTCTACCGGATCAACAAGATCGAGGAAGTATACGACATGGGCTACGAGGATTACTTCTACAGTGGAGCCACCTGCTTTCTCGAATGGCCGGAGCTCGTGGAAGAACTGCTGCCCGAAGACACGGTAAAGGTCACCATCTCCGTCAACGAAGACGGGTCGCGGACCGTGACTTTCTGACCGCCAAAAGAGGACTGCCGCCATGCGGAAGTGACCGTCCTGGCCATGCAGCCACAGAAAATGTTGTCCCGGAACGAATCATCTTCCACTCCTCACGACCCTCAATGAGGATTGCTGACGCCGTGGAACGGGAAGTGTGTGGCCGCATAACCATCCTCACTTCTCATTTTGCGGGGATTCAGCAATCAGCCTGTCGCAGATACAGGGACCGTCTCCAAACGATGCAGGCAATGGCTTCGTTATTTGCAGACCGGGTTGTCAGAAAGGCCTGAAAAGGCCATCGGCAGGCCAGATGCGAACGCGTGTGGAAGACGGACGAAAAGGGCGCCGGAAGGGGAACTGTGATCCGCTCTCCGCGGAGCTATGCTCCAGGCAGTCCAAAGCTATGCTCCGGGCCGCCTAAAGCTATCATCTGCGCGGCCGGGAGATTTTACCTGTCAAAAGCATACGTATGGGGGCCTGCGAAAAGAGGCAGAAAGAGGCGGTCACAGACCGTTCTCTTTCTGCCTCTTCGGCTTTCTGTCACATGTCGCAGAGCTTAAAGCAGCGCCTTGAATTTCTCGTCCAATGTGGCCTTGTTGGCAGCTCCTACGAACTTGTCAACCAACTGCCCGCCCTTGAAGAAGAGGATGGTCGGGATGTTGCGGATGCCATATTCCATGGCGATGTCGTCGTTCTCCTCCACGTCGCACTTGCCTACGACGATCTTCCCGTCATAGTCTGCAGCCAGCTCTGAGATGATCGGAGCGACCATGCGGCACGGTCCGCACCATGTAGCCCAAAGGTCTACGACCAGCGGCAGATCCCCGTTCTTGTAACTCTCGAAATTTTTGGTGGTGATTTCTACTTCCATTGCGTTTTTAATTTTAATGTTCCTTTGTTTCTGCAAAAATAATCATTTATCTCTGAACGGACAAACTTTATGCCAAGATTAATTGACATGACACTTCATGAAGGGATTCTCGTCAACGAAGAGGAGCACGGATTGGTTGAGGTTGATCGCCTTCCCGTTGGACCGCAGGAGCACACTCTCGTTGGTTTCGGGGTTGATCAGGTTGAGAAAAAGCTGCGTGCTGCCCGGATTGTCGGCCACTACGGTCATCAGATCGTTGACCACCGCATCATCGACATGATTGGTGTCGATGGTGATGGTGAACTTTTCGATGCGGTTGCGTTTGACGTCACTGAGGAACTCAATGTTCTGGATCACAAGCTGGTAGGAGTCACTGTTGCGGAAACGCTGCACACTTTTGGCGGTCACATAGATGGTGTATTCCTTCTTGAGCATGCCGCTCCACTTGGCCCAGTCTTCATCAAAGAGCGTGATCTCGCCGTTTCCGTCATAGTCTTCTATGGTCACGATGCCGAACGGCTTGTTGGTGCGTGAGGAGAAACGCTCCTTCACGTCGGTGACGATGCCGCCGAAGGTGATCGTCTCCAATGCTGCCATTTCGGCAAAGTTGGTGTCACGTCCTTTCAGATCGGGGCAGTGGACGTTGCACATGTTGTGGAGCACGATGCTGTAATCATCCAACGGATGGGCCGAGAGATAGATCCCGACGAGCTCGCGCTCCTTGTTGAGCTTCTCAAGCGTGTTCCAGGTCTCGCCGGCAGGTGCCTTCGGCTTCGCGATGCCGATGGCCCCTTCGCCGAAGAGCGACAGTGCGGCCTCGGCTTTGCTCTCCTGAAACTTCTGCCCATAGCGCACGAGCAAGTCCAAGAAGAGCTCTCCCTTGGTGTTGGGTTCGAAGTATTGCTCCCTCCTGAGACCGAATCCGTCGAAGCCTCCGCTATAGGCCAGACTTTCGAAAGCCTTGCGGTTGACGCTCCGGAAGTCTACCCGCTCTGCAAAATCGTAGACATCACGGTAAGGCCCGTTGGCCGAACGCTCGTTGACGATGGCCTCTGCGGCCGCCTCGCCCATGCCCTTGATGGCCGACAGACCGAATCGGATCTCGCCCTGCTTGTTGACACCGAAGACGCTGTAGCTCTCGTTCACGTCGGGCCCGAGCGTAGAGATGCCCATCGACTTGCATTCTTCCATGAGCTTGGTGATCTCGGTTATCTGGCTGAAACGGCGTGTCATCAGCGCCGCCATGAATTCTGCCGGGTAATGGGCTTTCATATATGCTGTCTGGTAAGCAACCCAGCTGTAGCACGTGGCGTGCGACTTGTTGAACGCATACGAGGCAAAACTTTCCCAGTCACCCCATATTTTCTCGAGCACTTTGGTATCATAGCCGTTGGCGGCGCCTTGCTTCAGGAACTTCGGACGCATCGCATCGACGATGTCCTTTTTCTTCTTGCCCATCGCTTTACGCAATGCGTCGCTCTCGCCTCGGGTGAATCCGGCCAACTGACGTGACAGGAGCATCACCTGCTCCTGATAGACGGTGATGCCGTAGGTATCCTTCAGATACTTCTCCATGCACGGGATGTCGTAGGCAACGAGCGAAGGGTCACGCTTGCGGCGTATGAATTCAGGGATGTAATCCATAGGTCCGGGGCGGTAGAGCGCGTTCATCGCGATCAAGTCCTCGAAGACCGTAGGGTGGAGTTCACGCAGATACTTCTGCATGCCGGGTGATTCGAACTGGAAAGTGCCGATGGTCCGGCCCTCCTGGTATAGCTTATAGGTCAGCGAGTCGTCAAGTGGGATTTGGTCAAGATCCACGTCTTCGCCCGTCGTTTGCTTGACGACATGGCATGCTTCCTTCAATTCCGAGAGCGTCTTGAGCCCCAGGAAGTCCATCTTGAT
>JALFRV010000067.1 GCA_022778905.1 Prevotella sp.
GTGGAGTACCTGATCAGGCTTCTGAAGAACCGGATGAAGGTCGCCGTGTTGAGCAGAGGATACAAACGGAAAAGCCGGGGATATGTGCTGGCCGGACCCGAAACGACTATCAGTGAAATCGGAGATGAGCCTTACCAGATGAAGAACAAGTTTCCGGACGTGTTTGTTGCCGTCGACAAGGATCGCTGCGAAGGCATCCGCAACCTCACGACGGATGAAACGACAAAGGAAACGGACGTCATTCTGCTCGACGATGCATTCCAGCATCGGCGCGTCAAGCCGGGTATCAACATCCTGCTCATCGACTATCACCGGCTGATCATCTACGACAAACTGCTCCCGGCAGGACGTCTGCGCGAGCCGCAGAACGGGAAGAACCGAGCCGACATTGTCATCATCACCAAGTGCCCGACAGACCTGAAGCCGATGGAGTTCAGAGTTCTCACCAAGGCCATGAACCTCTTCCCCTATCAGGACCTGTTTTTCTCAACGCTGGAATACGGCGGTCCCGAGCCCATTTTTGACGCGCCGGTGATGCAGACCGCCGATCTGCGTGACCAGAACGTATTGCTCCTGACCGGCATCGCATCGCCCAAGCAGATGGAGATGGATCTGAAGCCCCTCTGCAAGACCATTACGCCGGTGACTTACGGGGATCATCACCGCTTCAAAGCCAAGGACTTGGAGAACATCAGGCAGTGTTTTGAATCCATGCCTGCCCCTAAAGCCATCATCACAACGGAGAAGGACGCTGCGCGGATCACCGCTTTGGACAACATGGACGAGGCTGTCAGAAAAAGCATTTACAGCCTGCCGATCAAAATCAAGTTCATGCTCGGACAGGAAGAAGAATTTAATCATAAAATCATAAGCTATGTACGAAAGAATTCAAGAAACAGCATCCTGGTTAAAAACAAGGATGACAACAAGACCAGAAACAGCGATCATACTGGGAACAGGTCTTGGACAATTAGCTTCCGAGATAACTGAGTCCTATGAATTTCAATATAGCGACATCCCCAACTTTCCCGTCTCGACGGTCGAAGGACATGCCGGCAAACTGATATTCGGCAAGCTCGGGGGCAAGGACATCATGGCTATGAAAGGCCGGTTCCATTTCTATGAGGGTTACGATATGAAGGAAGTGACCTTCCCCATACGCATTATGTATGAGTTAGGGATCAAGACGCTCTTCGTCAGCAATGCCTCCGGAGGCATGAATCCGGAGTTTAAGATCGGCGACCTGATGATCATTGACGACCATATCAACCTCTTCCCGGAGCATCCGTTGCGTGGTAAGAACTTCCCGACCGGTCCCCGTTTCCCCGACATGCACGAGGCCTACAGCAAGCAGTTGCGCGATCTGGCGGACACGATTGCCGCAGAAAAGGCATTCAGAGTGGTCCACGGCGTGTACGTCGGCGTACAGGGGCCGACCTTTGAGACCCCACACGAATATAAGATGTATCACCTGCTCGGAGGCGATGCTGTCGGAATGAGCACGGTACCGGAAGTGATCGTGGCTTGCCATTGCGGCATCAAGGTCTTCGGAATCAGCGTGATCACCGACTTGGGCGGCTTCGATGTGCCCGTCGAAGTGAGTCATGAGGACGTTCAGGAGGCTGCCAACGCCGCCCAACCGCGTATGACCGAGATCATGCGCGAGATGATCCGCAGGAGTTAGACTATCAACAAGGCTTTATGGAAATAGCAGAAATAGGAGAATTCGGACTGATAGAGCGTCTCACGAATGACATCAAGCCGAAAAACGCATCTACGCAGTATGGTGTCGGTGACGACTGTGCCGTGCTGCAATATCACGAAGACGAAGTGCTCATGACGAGCGACATGCTGATGGAGGGGGTACACTTCGACCTCACATACATCACGATGGAGCAGTTGGGATATAAGGCGGCGATGGAGAATATCAGCGACATCTTCGCCATGAACGGCACACCCGCCCAAATGATTGTCAGCATCGCGATCGACAAACGCTTCAACGTGGAGAACATCGACGAGTTCTACGCAGGTCTGAGAAAGGCCTGCGACAAATGGAACATCGACATTGTCGGCGGCGATACCACGTCGACGCGGACAGGCTTGGCTATCAGCATCACCTGTGTCGGACATGCCAAGAAGGAGGAAATCGTATACCGCAACGGAGCCAGAGAGACCGACCTGATCTGCGTCACCGGCGACTTGGGGGCGGCATACATGGGGCTTCAGCTGCTCGAACGGGAAAAACAGGTCTACTACCAGCAGTATGACGCGCTGACAAAGAAAATGGAAACGGCACGCGCATCAGGCAATCCGGAGAACATCAAGACACTCGAGGCGGACCTGAAAGCACTTAATGACTTCCAGCCTGACTTCGCCGGCAAGGAGTATCTCATTGACCGGCAGCTGAAACCGGAAGCAAGAGGCGATATCATCGGGCAGCTGCGTGAGGCGAACATCCGCCCAACGGCCATGATGGACATCTCGGACGGGCTCAGTTCCGAACTGATCCATATCTGCAAGCAGAGCCATTGCGGGTGCAGGGTTTACGAAAAGAACATACCCATTGACTACCAGACGGCCGTGATGGCGGAAGAAATGAACATGAATCTGACGACCTGTGCGCTCAACGGAGGGGAAGACTACGAACTGCTCTTCACCGTTCCGATCGGCGATCATGAGAAGATCGAGGCCATGGAAGGTGTCAGGCAGATCGGCTATATCACCAAAGAAGCATTAGGTTGCCAGCTCATCACGCGTGACAACAACGAGTTTGAGCTAAAGGCGCAGGGATGGAATCCGCTGAAAGAAAAATAGAAATATTTTTCAAAAAGTTTGTCGCTTCAAAAAGATTTGCTTATCTTTGCACCGCATTAAGGCAAGGTACCTTAGCTCAGGTGGTAGAGCAATGGACTGAAAATCCATGTGTCCTTGGTTCAACTCCAAGAGGTACCACTCCTCCTTTCATTAGCCCGGTTCTCGCAAGAGGCCGGGTTTTTTATATGCGCATCAACGCCGTGAAACTTCCGGGAAAAGCATGCGGAAGCTCTGAAGGAGCCTCGCGGAAGATGCCGAACATCGCACTGCCGCTCCCGCTCATCTGTGCGTAGCATGCGCCAAGCCCATAGAGGCGGTCCTTCATGGCTTTCAGTGCAGGGTGCGCATGGAATGCCGGCTTCTCAAAATCATTATTCAGACGATCCTTCCACGTCCCGACAGGCTCCCGCAGGATATCCTTGCAGCAGACGGCAGGGCCCGCAGGGGTGATCTGCCGGTAGGCTTCGGCCGTAGAGACGGCAATATCGGGCTTGACAATCGCGAGATAACAGCCACGCAGCATATGCGCTGGGGCGTCGAAGGGCTCAAGAATGTCACCGATGCCTGTGGCAAAAGCAGGCCGGGCCGTAATGAAGAAGGCACAGTCGGCACCCAGTCCGGCGGCATAGTTTTGCATCTCTCCCACGGTCAGATGCAGCTGACAAAGGTCGTTGAGCAACCTGATCATGAAAGCGGCATCGCTGGATCCGCCACCGAGCCCAGCCTGCGAGGGAATCCGCTTGAGCAATCTCGCCCGCACGGAAGGCAGTGCGTGGTCGGCAGCCAATAGCCGATAGGCCTTCACAACCAAGTTCTGCTGCGTGTCCCCGTCCAAGGAATGCCCTCCGACCGTCAGCTCACAGCTTGATTCGGATGCCGTCTGCCCCTTCAGCATCTCCACCTCGAGGATGTCGCAGAGCGGAACCGGAACGAAAACTGTCTCAATGTTGTGATAACCGTCATCTCGTTTGGAGACGACATTCAGGCCCATATTGATTTTTGCACACGGAAAAACGATCATGTCCACTTCTCTTTTGTCATTCGCTGCAAAATTACATAAAAGCTCCAAAAGAAACAAGCGAATCACGAAGATTCCTTCTCTCATGAGACCATTCACACCGCCCGAAACAGCCGCAGATCCCCTGTGGCATGCGGAAAAGACAAGGATCGCCAACCGGCAGTCACCCTCTCTTCAAAAAGCATGCCAAAAGTGCGCTCCGCATATGATAGCTTTGGGCCGTCCAAAGGATAGCTCCGGGCCGCCAAAAGCTATCATATGGGCGACCCGGAGCATAGCTCTGCGCAGCGAAGAGAATTCATATGCCTCGGCGACCATTTTCATGCGGAAAAAACAGCACATTCATCCCGCAATTCAAGAGCGTTTTTTGCGCGGTATCAGATTATTTTGTATCTTTGCAGAAACAAGATCTGTCAAATCACCCCAAGATGAATTTCATCAAGCAGCTGACCGTCTCTCTCGCCGCCGCATTGCTGCCCGCTTGCGTGCAGGCACAACGCCACGAGATCCTGAACGAACGGATCGCGTCACTGCAAGTGGTGCCGGGCGACAACTGGCTCTCCCCGCTCCCGCTCGTGGAGCTCAACGGGGCCACACCCATCCTCATCGCCTTCGATGACCTGACCCACGATTATCACCGCTATGCTTACCGGTTGGAGCATTGCGAAGCTGACTGGACAGCCTCAGAAGGGCTTTTCGATAGCGACTTTGTGGACGGATTTGCGAAAGGCAATGTGATCGAAGACCTGGACCAGTCGATGAATACGAACGTGCTCTACACGCACTACCGGCTTCAGATTCCCAACGAACGGTGCAGGATCAAGCGCAGCGGGAACTACCGACTGACCGTCTACGACGAGAACAACGGTGACGAGATCATGTTCCGGGCCTGCTTTATGGTGGTCGAGCCGCAGATGAGCGTGGCGATGAAAGTGACGTCGAACACGGACATAGACCTTAATCACCGACATCAGCAGGTAGCAATGGACGTCGGCTTCGGCAGTCTCAACGTCATCGATCCAGCCCGCGAGATCAAGACGGTTGTGATGCAGAACGGCCGCTGGGATGATGCCCGGATCAACGCAAAGCCACAATATGTGAGGGCCGACGGACTCACCTGGGATCACGACCGCAGTCTGATCTTCAACGGAGGCAATGAGTATCGGAAATTTGAAACGCTCGATGTCAACCATCCCACGATGGGTATTGAATCCATAAACTGGGACGGCACGACGTACCATGCGTATGTCCGGACGGACGAACCGCGGCCTAACTACGTCTATGATGAGGATGCTGACGGCGCGTTCTATATCCGCAACAGCGACAATATCGAGAATGACTATGCCTCGGAGTATCTGATGGTCCACTTCAGACTGCAGGCACCGCGACAGAAAGGAGACGTCTATCTGGACGGGACATGGACTAATCACCAGTTTGCGCCATCCTTCCAGATGCACTACGATGACGTCAAACAATGCTACGAAGGCCGGGTGATGCTCAAACAGGGCTACTATTCCTATCAATACTTAGTGGTCAAGGCTGACGGAACCGCCGGACCCGTGTCCACAGAGGGCAATTTCTATCAGACCGAAAACCAGTATCAGGCCCTGGTCTACTATCGGGGCGCCGGCGAACGGACGGACCGTCTCGTCGGCTTCGGACAAGTGAGCAAACGCTGAATCAACAAACCAAAGAATATGCAAACTATGACAAAACTGAGAACAATCATCCTGACAGCGCTGTGTCTCTGCCCTTTCGTGTTGCAAGCACAGCGTGAAGTGACCAACTTTGACTTCGGATGGCAATTCCATGCCGGGCAGATCGACGTGCGATCGCTGAAGTCCATGCCTTCCGGCGACGGCTGGCGAGAGGTGGATCTGCCCCATGACTTCCAGATCGAACAGCCTTGGGTGGCTCCCGGAAAGGATGAAAACCAGGACTATTCGGATCAGGCAAGCAACTTTAAGTCAAGACTTTCCGGACGCGGATTTAAAGAAATGGGCGAAGGATGGTATGTCAAAGACTTCACGCCTGACAACAGTCTCAAGGGCAAACGCATCGTGATCGATTTCGAAGGCATCATGTACGTGGGCGATGTCTATCTCAATGGCGAACGCATAGGTGGCACCGACTACGGTTATGTGGGCTTTGAGATTGATCTGACCCAGCGACTTCGCTATGGCGAAACAAACCTCATCGCCGTCCGCGCAAGCACAAGCGGACCGCTGAATTCACGCTGGTATACCGGCGGAGGACTCTTCCGCGACGTTCATCTCGTCGTCACGGATCCGAAACTCTATTTCGCCCGTCACCCATTATACATCACGACAGTCAGCAACAAGGAAGTGCACGTGCAGGCAGAGGTGGCCAACTTCACCCGCCAGGACACCTTATCATTAGGTCTCCGCATCCTCGACCGCAACGGTGCCACCGTACATCAGAGCCGCGAAAACCTCCGGTTCATGCGCCAGGCGCGGACCAACGAACTCAAACTGCAGCCCATCACCTTGGCTGCCCCCCATCTCTGGAGCTGCGAAGACCCCTATCTCTATACGGCCGAAGTGACGCTCTATGACAAGGAAAATAATGTCGTTGACCAAGTGAAAGACCGTTTCGGCGTCCGCACTGTCGAGATCGGGCCTGACTTCGGCTTGCGTCTCAATGGCAGGAAAGTGCTGCTCAAGGGTATCGCCAACCATCATTCGCTGGGCGCACTCGGTGCAGCCGCCTATCCCAAAGCCATGGAGAAGCGGTTGAAGTTGCTCAAGGAATTTGGCTTCAATCACGTCCGTACCTCCCACAATCCCTACAGTACGTCATTCATGGATCTGTGCGACGAGATGGGCATACTGGTCGTCGACGAGCTCTATGACAAATGGCTCGACCAGTATAGTGGTGGCCGCACGCCCTGGACAAGCCTGTGGCCCTATGACCTTCCGGAATGGATCAAGCGCGACAGAAACCATCCGAGCGTAGTCTTCTGGAGCCTCGGCAACGAGCTGCAGACCTATGCCAACCTGCCTTTCAATGACTGGGGCGTGACACCCTACAGAATGATGAAGACCGTGCTCGACCGTTATGACAACACCAGAAAGGTGACAGTGGCCATGCATCCGAGAGGTCGGAATCTGGCAACCGATTCATTACCCTGCGACTTAGCTATGATCACGGACATTCAGGCCTATAATTACCGTTACATGTACTTCCCCGGTGACGGGAGAAGATTCCCCAACATGGTCTTCTATCAGAGTGAGGCCAACACCAGTAACATGGGCCCCAACTATTTCGGAATGGATCTCGACAAGGTGATCGGGTTAGCCTACTGGGGACAGATCGACTATTTAGGCGAGTCGAGAGGATGGCCGGCCAAAGGCTGGTCGGACGGTGCGTTCGACCTGTCACTGCAACCCAAGCCGATCGCCTACCTCCTCCGCTCCATGTTCAGGCCAGAAGAGCCGGTCGTACACATCGGCATCGTCGACAGCAAAGCGGATCAGACCCAATGGAATGGGATCATATTCAGCAACGACGGAATGAGTGATCACTGGAACCGGAAGCCCGGCAGCCGGCAAATGGTCAATGTATACAGCAATGCCGAAGAAGTGCGACTCATCGTCAATGGGAAAGAGATCGCCAGACAAGAGAATTCATCCGATTCAAAGAGCAGAAACAAATTCAGGTTCGACAAGGTGGTTTATCAGCCGGGATACATCGAGGCTGTGGCTTACAACAACGGCAAACCGGTGGCCCGCCACCGGATAGAGACCACCGACGAAGCCCGTAAGCTCGTCCTGAAAGCTGATCCCGAGAGCTGGAAAGCAGACGGACTGGACCTCCAGCACATTCGGATCTACGCCGTAGACAAGAAAGGAAGGCGGGTCTATAACGCCCAGCAGGAACTCCATTTCAAGGTCGAGGGTGACGCAAAGATCGTTGCCGTCGACAACGGAGACATCAATTCGGACGAATTGCACGTTGGTTCACAGCGCAAACTCTTCAACGGATCGGCACTCGTGATCCTCAGATCGGGCCGCAAGGCAGGCAAAGTCAGACTTACCGTGCAGTCGTCCGATTTCAAGGAACAATCCATAACGCTGACGACGATTTGATCAATTGCGGCACTTTTTCATAGAAATGTCATCCCGATTTAACTCTTTTTATAGATTCGTATTGTAAATTATCCAAATTTATTTGGACAAAATTCATAAAACAAATACCTTTGCAGGATGAATCAGAAAGATTAAATTCAATTACATGAAAGAAAAAGAAGCATACGATAGACTTGTCGGAAACGGAGTAAGACCTTCTGTCCAGCGTTTGGCAATCATGGAGTATCTCCTGACCCACGCTACACATCCCACCGTTGATGAAGTGTACCAGGCCCTCAACAGTAGTATTCCTACATTGAGCCGTACTACAGTTTACAACACGCTACGGCTCCTCTCGGAGAACCATGCGGCCCAAATGATCACGATAGATGATCATCACGTGTGCTATGATGGCAACACCAAGCCTCACGTACACTTCCTCTGCAGGGAATGCGGTAAGTTAATGGACTTCTTTGATGAGCAGGCACCGCACCACGAACCAAGATTCATCCAGGGCAATCTGGTAGATGAGGAGCAGCTATATTATAAAGGTGTGTGCGCCGATTGCCTTAAAAAGCAGAACTAAGTGTTTTTTTAACATACTAAAAACAAAACATTATGAAAAAGAAATTTATTTGTACGGTTTGTGGTTACATCCATGAAGGAACAGAGGCACCCGAGCAATGCCCCATCTGCAAGGCTGATCGCAGCAAGTTTAAGGAAATGGAAGAAGCTCCCGGAGACGAGTACTCCTTCGCAACGGTACATTATTTGGGCGCTGCATACAATGACGGCGTAAGCGAGGAATTGATCAAACACTGCAAGGATACCTTTGCCGGAGAGTGCAGTGAAGTTGGCATGTATCTCGCCATGGCACGTCAGGCAGACCGTGAAGGTTATCCAGAAATCGCACGCGCATATGAGCACTACGCATATGAAGAGGCTAACCATGCCAGCCGCTATGCAGAACTCTTGGGCGAGGTGCTGAAAGATACGAAGAGCAATCTCGAGGCTCGTATCGCTGCAGAAAAAGGCGCTTGCGAAGAGAAGTTCGATGCTGCCAAGAAGGCAAAGGCCGAAGGTTCTGACACCTTACATGACACCATCCATGAGATGGCAAAAGATGAGGCTCGCCATGCTGCAGGCTTCATCGGTCTCTACAACCGTTACTTCAAGAACTAAAAACAACTTTTTCAAGAAGTAAAAACCGCTGATCCAGCCGAAAGCGTTCATGTCTTAACGACTGACTGTACGCACCTGCCGGTCACGGAACAGCTTGCTTCATAAAGAAGAAGATAGCTTTGGATCACGAAGATGATCCGTAGGGGTTAAACGGCTCCCAACTGTCGGTCGGACGGTTGGGAGCTTTTATTTGGCCGGAAGTATCGTCCGGACCTGATTAGTATCAAATTTAAATTATTCTTTTTTTATCTTAAGACGGTCCGGATATCGAAGATTTTGGCTAAATTTGCATGATGATCAGTAAGAATAAGATAAAGTTGATCCGTTCGCTTGACCTCAAGAAGAACCGAAAGGAGCGAGGGGCCTTCGTCGCAGAGGGTCCGAAGGTGGTGGAAGACCTCATGGAGGTCCTTCCGCCTGTCAGCTTGGTCTATCGCAGATCATGGCAACCGCCCTCGCGGATGCAGGGTGAGGCCGAACTGATTGAGGTCTCCGAAGAGGAGATGCGCAAGGTCAGTTTCCTGCAGCATCCGCAGGAGGTGCTCGGTGTCTTCCCCATCCCAGCGAATGATCCATCGCTCCCCTACCCGCTGCAGGAGCTTTCGATCGCCTTGGACGGTGTCCAGGACCCCGGCAACTTGGGCACGATCATCCGTGTGGCCGACTGGTTTGGCATCCGAAACATCTATTGCAGTGCAGACACGGCCGACGTCTACAACCCAAAAGTGGTGCAGGCTACAATGGGAAGTATCGCACGCGTCAATGTCACTTACACCGACCTGCGCGGCCTCATCGGGCAACTGCCGGCGGATTATCCCGTCTATGGTACGCTCTTAGACGGTGAAGACATCTACCGCGAACCGCTTACAGACTTCGGGCTGATCATCATGGGCAACGAGGGAAACGGCCTCTCGCCGGAGATCCGCAACAAAGTGAACCGCCGACTGCGCATCAACAATTTTCCGCCAGGACGCAAGACGGCCGACAGTCTGAATGTTGCCATCGCCACCGCCATCACATGCGCCGAATTCAGAAGAAGATAGAATATGGAAAAGGAATTATATAAGAACCGCAGTTTTTCGGCATGCATCCATGCCGCGTATGTGCTTTTCGCCACCAACCTGAAGGTTATTCTCAGGCGGACATGGCTTCCCGTACTGCTCATGTCGGTCGCGCTGACGTTCAATGTGCTGTTTAACCTGCCCGACAAGCATATCCATGACCTCGGCATGTCACATCCGATGTTGACGACTTCCATCATGGGTGCAGCCTTCATCCTGAATCTCTTGGCAGAGGTATGGATCATGGCTGTCATCGCAGGTCTGCTGAACCTGCGTCCCTTGAAGGCCAACATCGTGCGCGCGCTGGTGCTCATGGGCATCAGCCTGATCATCACACTCGCCGCCATAGCTATCATCAGTTTCTCCCAGAACTTCGTGCTCGGGTTCTTGATCTCGTCCAAGTTGGTGACGCCTTCAATGGCCGGAGCTGCCGGAGTCGGCATCACGCTGCTGCTTGTCATGCTGCTGCTCGTCTTCACCCTGCCTTTCGTCTTTTCCACGACCAAGTTTCTCATGGATCACGAAGTGCGTCCTTCGGCCATATTCAAGTCAGACTACCGGCGCGGACTCCGCCGCTGGGGCATGCTCTTCGGTGCCCTGTTTTTCACGACAGTCATCATCACCATCCTGTCCTTTGTGCTCTTTGTGCCGTTCATCATTCTTGTGACCTCGCAAACCATCAACCAAATAGGCATGCTGAACGGTGATCCGAGCGGTGTGCCGGGCTATTTCTTCTGGCTCCTGATCGTCATCACACTGCTGACGATGTTCATTTTCAGCTACGAAATCATCTGGGCGATGCTCGTGAACTATTATGTCTACGGAGCGATAGAGGCCAAAGAGAAACTGAAGGAGGAAAACAACGGACTGAAAAACGAATCATCTGATCTAACTGAAACAAACAAATGAAACAACGATTTTTATTCATTGACCGCGACGGAACACTGATTGAGGAACCGGAAGACGAGCAGATTGACGCTTTCGAGAAACTGAAGTTCGTCAGGGGGATGATACGCAACCTGACCTTCATCCGGCAGCATACAGACTTCAAACTGGTCATGGTCAGCAATCAGGATGGACTCGGAACCGACTCCTTTCCTGAAAGCACGTTCTGGCCCGTGCATCATTTCATCCTCCAAACGCTCGCCGGAGAAGGCATCGTTTTCGATGACCAGCTCATCGACAGGCACTTTCCCGAGGACCGATCTCCCATGCGCAAGCCGGGGACAGGGATGCTGACAGCCTATCTGGCCAATCCCGACTATGACATTGCCAACAGCTATGTGATCGGCGACCGCGACACGGACCGCCAGTTGGCGGAGAATATGGGATGCCGGGCACTGATCATCGGACAGGACGGAACCGACTGGGACAAGATCGCGGAAATTCTCTTCGCCGGTGAACGAACGGCAGAAGTGAGACGGACTACCAAGGAGACCGACATCCGCATACGGCTCAACATGGACGGATCGGGCAAGAGCGACATCCGGACAGGACTCGGATTCTTCGACCACATGCTTGAGCAGATCGCCAAACATGGCATGATGGACCTGACGATCCGTGTCAAGGGCGACCTGCAGGTGGACGAGCACCACACCATCGAGGACACGGCCATCGCCTTGGGAGAATGCATCGCCAAGGCCTTGGGCGACAAGCGGGGCATCGAGCGTTATGGCTACTGCCTGCCGATGGACGACTGCCTCTGCCAGGTGGCGCTTGACTTCGGCGGACGGCCATGGCTTGTCTGGGATGCCGAATTCCATCGGGAGAAGATCGGCGAGATGCCAACCGAGATGTTCCTCCACTTCTTCAAGAGCCTCAGCGATGCCGCGCGGATGAACCTGAACATCAAGGCAGAAGGGGCGAACGAGCACCACAAGATCGAAGGAATCTTCAAGGCGCTGGCCCGATCGCTCCGAATGGCCGTCCGGCGTGACATCTATCATTTTGACTTACCATCTACCAAGGGAACGCTCTGAAAAGTGCCGCAAACGGGGGTGAAAACATGCGCCACGCGCACAGCTATCATATCCCTTCCGCAGAGCTATGCTTTCGGGCGCCAAGAGCTATGCTTTCGGGCGCCCATATGACAGCTTTGGACAGCCCAAAACTATCATATGCGGAGACCATTGATTATCAATGCATTAGACACAGCATTTTTCCACAGGCTGCGGAAGGCGGGAAGGCGGTTTCCGGACGCACGATGCCTTGACCCGAAACGGTGCATTTGCCACATTGTCGTGCCCTCCCCATATACCAAAGAAGAGGGTGTGTCAAAATAGGCACACCTTTTTTTTGCACAAAGCCCCGACTTTCTCAAGCCAGGGCTTTGTTATTTCCCAAAGTTTTTGTAACTTTAGGCATCCTATTAAAGTTATGACAAAGTTACACTTTCGCCCTTAC
>JALFRV010000258.1 GCA_022778905.1 Prevotella sp.
TTGACGTAACGTGCCTGGTCGGCAATGACGTCGGGGTCTGTGATCAGTGTAGCTACCTCCTCAAAGCGGGCCTCAAGGCCGTCTAATTTCTCGAGTATGCTGTTGTTGTCTGGCATATATGGATAATAATGTCTGTAAATGTCGATGTTGTGACAGATTCGGATCTGGATAATGGGTGTGTCAGATCTGATCAGTATTCGAATGTTCCGTATTCAGATTGGATGGTGAGCGATTTCTTTCCCTCTTCAATGTGTCCCACGATCTGGGCGTCAATGTCGAAACTCCGGCTGATATTGATGATCTGCTCGGCGACCGAAGGTTCGACATAGATTTCCATCCTGTGTCCCATGTTGAAGACTTGGTACATCTCCTGCCAATCTGTTCCGCTGGATTGCTGGATAGTCTTGAACAAAGGAGGAACGGGGAACATGTTGTCCTTGATGACCTTACAGTTGTCATTCACGAAATGGAGCACCTTGGTCTGTGCGCCACCGGTACAATGTACCATGCCGTGAATCTCGCGACGCAACTCGTCGAGCATGCGTTTGATGACGGGGGAGTAAGTCCGCGTCGGCGACAGAACCAGCTGTCCGGCATTCAACGGTGTTCCCTCGATGGCGTCAAGCAGGTTATAGGAACCGCTATAGACCAACTCTTGGGGAACTGCATGATCGAAGCTCTCCGGATATTTCTCTGCTAAGTATTTGGCGAAGACATCATGTCGCGCGCTCGTAAGACCGTTACTGCCCATTCCGCCATTGTATTGCTTCTCGTAAGAAGCCTGTCCGGTGGAACTTAGGCCCACGATCACGTCGCCCGGACGAATGTTGGCGTTGTCGATCACGTCTTGTCTTTTCATTCGGCAGATGACGGTTGAATCGACAATGATGGTTCTCACCAAGTCGCCGACATCAGCCGTCTCACCGCCTGTAGGCCAGATTCCGATACCCATTTCGCGCATTCCGGCGAGCAATTCGTCCGTTCCGTTGATAATGGCCGATATCACCTCGCCGGGAATCAGATTCTTGTTTCGCCCGATGGTGCTTGAAACCAATATGTTGTCCACGGCACCTACGCAGAGCAGATCATCCGTATTCATGACGAGGGCGTCCTGTGCAACACCTTTCCAAACAGACATGTCGCCGGTCTCTTTCCAGTATAAGTAGGCCAGTGAGGTCTTCGTTCCGGCTCCGTCAGCGTGCATGATGTTGCAGTATTCGGGATCTCCGCCCAAGACATCCGGTATGATTTTACAGAAGGCTTGCGGATAGAGGCCTTTGTCTATGTGCCTGATGGCGTTGTGGACATCTTCTTTTGCTGCGCTCACACCGCGCATCATGTATCTGTTGTTCATCTGTATTTCTGTTTTATTCTTTATCATTCCAAAAATCCCAGCTTGCAAACGCCTGCAACAGCAGCATTTCCAATCCGTTCTTCACGACTGCTCCCTGTGCCATTCCTTTCTTCATAAACAGCGTCTCATCAGGATTGTAGATCAGGTCGTAGAGCAGTGTGTGCGAGTCCATCGCCTCATATGGGAGGTCCGGACACTCGTCGGCGTGAGGGTAAACGCCGCATGGGGTGCAGTTGACGATGACATTATACGCCTTGATATCATCTGCATGGAGCTTGTCATACTGTATGGTGCCAGGCCGTTCGAATCTGCTGACGAAGATGGTTTGAAGGCCTAAGGATTTCAGTCCATAGCTGATGGCTTTCGATGCGCCTCCCGTGCCTAAGATCAATGCGCGTTTATGATAGGACTCAAGAAGCGGTTCGATGCTCTTCGTGAATCCTATGACGTCGCTGTTGTAGCCTTTCAGCAAGGTCTTATTGCCCCTGTGGCTCACCTTGATGACGTTGACGGCCCCGATGGCACGTGCTTCCGGGCTGATGGTATCGAGATAACTGATCACCTTTTCCTTATAAGGAATGGTGACGTTGAGTCCTTTCAGTTGTGGATTCAAGTCAAGAATCTCAGGCAGATTCTCAATGCTTGGAATCTCAAAATTGTAGTAGCGGGCATTGATACCTTCATTTTCGAATTTCTCATTGAAATAATTTTTCGAGAACGAATGCCCCAATGGGTAGCCGATCAGTCCATATTTATCCATAACATACTATTTTGTAGCCAAATACATTGTGCAGATTCCGAACGTGAGCCGCTTGTATCTCACGTCTTTGTATCCTGCCTTTTCAAAAATGCCTTTCATCGTTTCCCCCTGAGGGAAAGCCTCCATGGTGGAGGTTAGGTACTGGTATGCATTGATGTCTTTAGACACGATCTTGCCATAGAGTGGCAAGATCGTGTGAGAGTAGAGCTTAAACAGCTGCCTCATTGGGAATTGCTGTGGAGCCGAAAGCTCCACGATGCTCAATTGTCCGCCCGGCTTCAGCACGCGGTGGATTTCCTTCAGGCCGCGGTCGAGATCCGCAAAGTTGCGGATTCCGAAGGCTGCCGTGGCTGCGTCGAATGTGTTGTCGTCCAACGAGAGGGCAAGGCAGTCGTCCTTCTGGAAGGTGATTGTATCTTCGAGATGCAGCTGTTTCACTTTCTGGCGGCCTATTTCCATCATGCCTTCCGAGATGTCTATGCCTATGATCGATTTCGGGCGGAGCATCCGTGCGGACAGGATGGCGAAGTCGCCTGTGCCGGTTGCGATGTCGAGGATGGTCTCCGGACGGAGGGGCATCAGCTGGCTGACCGCCTTACGGCGCCAGCCTTTGTCGATGTTCCACGAGAGACGGTGGTTCAACGTGTCATAGGTAGGAGCGATATGGTCAAACATTTGCTCCACTAACCTTCCCTTGTCGCCGTCTCCTCCGTAGGGTTTGATTTCCTCTTGTCTGTACATTGCCGGTTACTTGCGATTGGCTAAGTATTCCTTTACATTTCTTTCAATTCGGGCTGCGATGTCATCTTCCTCTGCCGCCTTATTGAACTTTTCGCCCGTGATGTGCTCATAGAGTTCGATATAACGGTCACTGACGCCCAACGCATACTCATCGGTGACCTCCGGCATGGTCTGTCCGGGCTCGTTCATGAAGTCATGCTCAATCAGCCATTGGCGCACAAACTCCTTTGACAGCTGCCGTTGGGGTTCGCCCTTTTCAAACTTTTCCTGATAGGTGTCAGCGTAGAAGTAGCGGCTCGAGTCGGGTGTGTGGATCTCATCAATGAGATAAACCTGCCCGTTATGCTTGCCGAATTCATATTTGGTGTCTACCAAGATCAGTCCTTGGCGTGCTGCAATTTCCTGCCCACGGGCGAAGAGCTTGCGTGTCCAGTCTTCGATGACGGCATAATCTTCTGCTGATACGATGCCCTGACTGATGATTTCCTCCTTCGAGATGTTCAGGTCGTGGCCTTCGTCAGCCTTTGTTGTCGGGGTGATGATCGGCTCCGGGAACCGCTCGTTCTCTCTCATGCCTTCGGGTAGCTTCACACCGCAGAGCTCGCGGCATCCCTCTTTGTAGGCACGCCATGCACTTCCGGTGAGGATGCTGCGTATGATCATCTCCACGCGGAAGCCTTCACACTTGACTCCGACAGTCACCATGGGATCCGGCGTGGCCAATTTCCAGTTCGGGCAGATATCCTTGGTCGAATCAAGAAACTTCGCCGCGATCTGATTCAGCACCTGTCCCTTGTAAGGAATCCCTTTGGGAAGGATCACGTCAAATGCCGAGATACGATCCGTGGCCACCATTACGATGATGTCATCATTGATGTTGTAGACATCGCGGACTTTGCCGTGGTAAACACTCTTTTGTCCTTCAAAATGGAAATCTGTTCTTGTTAATGCTTTCATTGTCTGTATGCTTTTAGTTCATTTAGTCTTTGAAATCCAGCTTGGTCTCGCTGTTGCGGGCCTTGTCGTATGACTCATACGCGTTGACAATGCGCGTGACGAGCTTGTGCCTGACAATATCTTTCTTCGTAAGTTCGACGACTGAGATGCCTTCAATGCCCTCGAGGATCTTCAGGGCTTCGATCAAGCCGCTCTTTTGTTCACGGGGAAGGTCGATCTGCGTCATGTCGCCGGTCACGATCATCTTTGTGTTCCAGCCCATACGGGTCAGAAACATGCGTATCTGAGCAGGCGTCGTGTTCTGCGCCTCGTCCAATATGACGACGGCATCGCTGAGGGTCCGGCCTCGCATGAACGCCAGCGGGGCTATCTGGATGATGTGTTTTTCCATCATGTCCTGCAGCTTCACGGCGGGAATCATGTCCTCGAGCGCGTCATAGAGCGGTTGCAGATAGGGATCGATCTTTTCCTTCATGTCACCCGGAAGGAATCCGAGCTTCTCTCCGGCCTCCACTGCGGGACGGCTCAGGATGATCTTCTTGGCTGTCTTTTCTTTCAAGGCCTTGACGGCCAAGGCTATGCTCAGGTAGGTTTTGCCTGTTCCTGCGGGTCCGAAAGCAAAGATCATGTCGTTGCGCCCGAAAGCTTCAATCAGCCGCTGTTGGTTTTCCGACCGGCTCTTGATGGGCCGGCCGGAGGTGCTGTAGGCGACTACGTCCTTGACGGCATCTGCCTTTGTCTTCTTGCCTTTGACGATGTCGAGCACGTCTTCGTCCGAGATCGAGTTGTATTTGGCCACATGTTTGCGCATGGTTTCAAGATTCTCTTCGATCTTGACCATGTCTTCCTCGTCGCCTAAGAGGCGCAGGACATTGTCTCTGGCCACAATCCGCATCTTGGGGAAGAGCGACTTCAGCATCTGTAAATGACCGTTGTTCACCCCGTAGAATACTACAGGGTCAACATCTTCTATGACAACATGTTTCTCTATCAATGGACTATGCTCCTAATATTTGCTGCAAATTTACATCAAAATTGCGAAACCTACAAATAAATGTACACGAAATCAAAGTACCCTTTCATGATTTCGTGCGGGCGAACGGAAGCTCCGGCCGGCCGACTTGGCATGTGTCAAAACAAGACCTGATCGCGCAGTTCGGACCATTCCGTCGCTTTTTGGGGGACGGATGTGCCCCACGGTGGGGGCGGAGCTGTCGTTTTGGCTGCCCGAATGATAGCCATTGGCTGCCCGAATGATAGCCATTGACTGCCCGAATGGTAGCCTTTGATTACCCGGAAGATACCTTTGCGTCGGCCGAAGGAAAAGTGTATGAAAAGAATTGACATCATCTTCGGTATATAGACACATGAAACAGCCGCCTGTCCGGCAGGCAAGCGGCTGTTTTATGCTAAGCTGGGGTATTTCCGATCGTCAGTTCCGATCTCCGTCCGGATGGCTTCCCGAAAACCGGAAGGTCGACTCTGATGAAAAGATCCGTCAAATCAGAATTGCCACCAGTGCTTCTTTTTGGGTGGTTCCATGGAGGAGTGGGGTGCCAATGATTCCATGATCAGCTGTCGTTGTGTCTTCCCATACTTGATCATCTGATAGATCTGCCCCCAGTCGGGGAGTCCTCCGATGTTTCTGTCGTCAATGAAGAGGTCAGCCTTGATCTTGCGTGAGAAATGGTTGTTGTATTCTTCCTTTTCTTCCGGATAATCCTTGTTGATGGCGTAGAATTCCACACC
>JALFRV010000158.1 GCA_022778905.1 Prevotella sp.
AAGCCGGTCTGACGGCAGGCCATGACATCCTGGTGGTCACCGAAGATACACAGGGAGTGGGTAGCCAATGTACGTGCAGAAACGTTGAAAACGCAAGGCAGGAGCTCGCCTGCTATCTTGTACATATTGGGGATCATCAGCAACAGACCTTGCGAAGCTGTATAGGTCGTGGTGATAGCACCTGCCTGGAGCGAACCGTGGACAGCACCGGCGGCGCCGCCTTCAGATTCCATTTCCTGAACAGTTACAGTCTGACCAAAGAGATTCTTACGGCCCTTTGCAGCCCATTCATCAACATGCTCTGCCATGGGAGATGAAGGGGTGATAGGGTAAATGGCTGCAACTTCACTGAACATGTAGCTTACATGCGCAGCAGCGGTGTTGCCATCACAAGTCATAAATTTCTTTTCTTTTGCCATTTTGTTTTATAGATAAAATATTGGTGAATGAAATGTTTTGATGATAACTAATACAGAAACCCTAATAACCATAGGGGGATCTGATTATTCTTTCCAACCTCTGTGTTGTAGCGGGCATAGATGATGTCCGGATTGTTACGACTCTTCGTCGTGGCCTGTGCGTCACAGATCTTGAATTTCTTTGTTCCGTCGATGACAAAGTAGTGTTCCTGACTCGCCTGGCTGACATGGTGATCCTTCCACATGCTGTTCACGAAGACCGTTTCCATCAAGTCCTGCTTGTCCGTCTTGCTTGGATAGATGGCATACATGAGATTGGAATTATGCATCATGATCTTCGAAGGCTTCTTGGGGAACTCCTGCCCGAGTGGATAGATGATATTGATCAGGCGTGCATCAGCGAGATACTTGATATAGTTCATCACTGTGGCGCGGCTGGTCTGGATCTCATCAGCCAAGGTGCTGATGTTCGGCGACTTCGAGCCGTCAACAGCGAGCAGATAAAGGAGTTTCTTGATCTTGCTGAGATATTTCAGTTCGATCTGCTTGATCAGCAGGATGTCCACCTCGGTAGTCATGTTCATCGTCTTCAGCAGGTTCTCGGCGAAGTTCCGATGTTCTAAGAAGAATGGATAAAAGCCATGATGGACATAATCCATAAAATACTTCTGCGGGCTGGCGTAAGGGAGGATCTGCTTGATGATGTGCTCATGATCCTGAAGAATCTCCTCCAAGGTGTAGGGTTTGAAGTGGTTTCCGGTCATCAGATTGAGGAACTCTCTGAATGAGAAACCTCTCAGATTGTAGCTCTTTACGATGTTGTTGAGTTCTGGATTCTCTTCTTTCAGCCGCATGACGCTGGATCCCGTGAAGACGATTTTCAGTTCGGGATAGTTGTCGTAGCACCTTCTGAGCTCCATGCTCCAGTTGGGTTGCTTGAACACCTGGTCGATCAGGAGCACCTTGCCGCCTTTACTGGCAAAATCACCGGCAAAGTCCGCGATACCTTTCTCCTGAAAGTAGAAGTTGTTCATATTGATATACAGGCATTGCCGATCATTAATCCCGAACTTCTCCTTGGCGTACTGGAGGAGGAATGTGGTCTTTCCTACACCCCGCGTACCTTTGATGCCGATCAGGCGGTCATTCCAGTTGATCTCGTCCATCAGGACTCGTCTAACCGGTGCATTGGTATGCTCGACGAGGTATGAGTGTGTACGAAAGAAAGCTTCCATCGCTTGTTGTTTATTATTTGATGCAAAGATAATACTTATTTTCCTATTTGCAAACTCCGCATAGCAAAAAGTTGGTATTTTTATATTTTTTGTATGTTGGGACTGTTTCTTTCTTTTGCGAAGTCCACTTCCTTGTTTTTGAAATGATTCCATGCCTGCTGAAGGTGCGTGGCACATGCTCCAAACAAGAAAATAGCGGCATGGAACGCCCCTCTTTTCTGAGGAATCTGTTCCATGCCGCTAAGCGGTTTAGTAGTTGTTTGCTTGATAATCGACGGAAACCGTATAGCTTTGTCGGTCACCGATGATTTTACTTATAGGCATTCTGCACGATTCCACCGCCACTGGAGGAGATCTCTGCGTCAGGAATTGCCATGGCATAGCGTTCAGGGGTCTGCGGAGTCAATTCATAATCCATTTCTTTCGTCATATCGAGCGCATTCATGGCCACGGTATAGAAATGCCGTTTGATCATCACATCATCGCCTGGGTCGTCATTGAAGTTGATGCGACGGATATCGTTCCAGCGTTGGGTGAACGGAAATTCCCGTGCACGTTCTTCCAAGATCAGTTTCACTGCGGCTTTTGAGTCGGCTGCATTCAGATTGACGAGATTGGCGGGAGCGTCACTGCTAAAACGCTTCCGGCGAAAATCATTCAGCAGTGTCATGGCTTCGGAAACCTTGTTCTGGCGTGCCAGACATTCGGCCTGGGTCAGCAGCATCTCGGCAGCGGTCGGACCGTTGCTGAGCAGACTGTTGAATATCGTATATCCCGGCACGTTCGACAGGAACAGTTTGCCATAGATTCCCATGAAATAGACGTTCTGGAAATCATCATAGATGAAGTCCTTGTAACGCAGGTCATATTTCTTGTCGTATAGGCTCAGCAGGTACTGACTGGGTATCGGCCAGCACGTGAAATAGCCCATGTAATAAGTCTCGCGCAGGTAATAGGCCCGCTCAAGATCCGCGCAGAAGGTCTTCGACGAACTTGTCTGTGCATAAGCTGATGTAGATTTGGAGAAGGTACCAGTGAAGATGTTCAACGATTGTTCTACTGTGATGTCCGTCTGAAGATCAAGCTGGTCATTGCCTAAGGCCAATGCCGCTTTCGCATAGGATTCCGCTCTGGCATAGTCGCCTTTGTTGAGGTAGAAGCGGGCTGCTGTTGCGTTGACCATAGCTGCACTTTCCATCCACGACTCGCGCTTCCCATTCACGACCAGCGGACGAGTCTGTTTGAGTGCTTCGGCCAGATCCTGTTCAATGAATTGATAGGTTTCCTCAAGTGTGGCACGTCCAATGCGATCCTCGAACTCAGGCTTGCTCTTGAGTGGCAAGCCCGGTGTCTGAAGGGTAGATCTGCCATATGGCTGGCAATAAGTATTGGCCAATTCGATATAGCAGTATGCACGCATGGCGTGTGCACGGGCTTTCACTTCTTCCCGCAGTTGTGCTGAACCGCTGACACGATCGGCATAGAACAGAACGAGATTTGCCAAATAGATCCGTTGGTATTCCACCGTCCACTTCGCAGTCATCTTGTTCGCGTCACCCGTCAGATCCATACGCCAGGTCTGGAGCTTGGACGGAAGGAGTTGGGCGTCCATCATCATCATGCCCGTGTACTGCGCGGTGGTCATTTCAAAGCAGTCGGAACAGAACAGCTGCGCCGTGTTCTGGTCAAGCGTTTTCTCTCCGAAGGCATTCTTATTGAGTAATGCTTCGAGTTGCTCCGCGGTCGTTATCTCTAAGTTTTCGTTCTTTGACGGCTGCTCATCCAGATAGTCATTGCATCCGGACAGGCCGGAAACGAGCATGCCAGCCATGATATATTGTGCGATTTTTGTTTTCATTATTGGTTGTCATTTCGTTTTAGAATGTTAACTTAACTCCAAGGGTCGTGCTCGGTTGCAGCCTTAATGACCCGTAGTGATAGAGCGGATCCTCATCGAGAGCCTTCAAAGTCAGCAGGTTATTTCCCTGGATATAGACCATGGCATTCACCATGCCCAAGGTCTTGAGCACGCTTGCGGGAAGGCGATAGGTCAGGTTGAGTTCCTGCAGTCGGACATTATTGGCATTGGCTGTCAGATAATCCATGTAGCCTGTGAAGTCCGAAGGCCACAGAACGTCGTTGTCTTGCAGTGGCATAGGGGCAACAGCTGGGTTGGACTTGCCCCAAACCTCCGTGATCTGTGCATTGGCAAACGTTCCTTCACCGGCATAGTTGAATCCCGTCCGGCGGAATTTATGCCCGAATTCACCTGTCAATATGAAGGACATGGTAAATGCCTTCCAGTTCAGTTCGTTGGAGAATCCCAATGTATAGGGTGGCACGGTGGTTCCCTGATAAGCCATGAAGTCAAGTCCGTCATAAGTTGTGGAGCCGCCGAAAGGCATGACTTCCTCGCCAATAAGTTTCACAACAGGCATCAGACGCTCGCTGCTGCCCGTGCCGACGTTCTGAACGCCTCCGTAACGGAACGCCCAGAGCGAGTTGATAGGCTTTCCCTCGATATAGACTGTACCGCCTGATCCGGTCAGCCACCAATAGGGCGCAGTCGTCACCAAGAGCCGCTGCACCTTATTCTTGTTGTAAGCGAACGTAAGAGAGCCGTTCCATGTCAGGTCTTGAAGAATGTTCATGCTCGTGCCGATGGTTGCTTCGATGCCCTGGTTCTTGATCTCTGCATTGTTGAAATAGGCCGAGGTGGCACCGTTGACGAGCTGTACCGAAATGTCGGCAAGGATGTCACGACCGTGTTTGTAATAGTAGTCTATCTTGCCATAGAGCCGATGGGCGAAGAGATCGAAGTCAACCCCGAGGTTGAATGTCGATGTCTTTTCCCAACGGAGGTACGGGTTGCCCTTCTCGACGATCTCTGCTTCCATATAGCCGCTTTCCGGATTGACGCCGTTCATCGTGATCAACGTCTTCACGGAAGTGGCATTGCTGGAGTTGCCATTATAACCGAAGGTTGCGCGCAACTTCAGGTAGTCGATCCATTTATAATCGGCCATGAAGGCTTCCTTCATCGTGTTCCATCCCAATCCAACTGACCAGAATGGGCTGTAGCGATACGACTTGATGTCCGTAATGAAATTGGAGGCGTCCGTGCGCACGGATCCGGTTATAGAATACTTGTCCAAGAAGGTGAGTCCGATATTGCCGTACATCGACACGAAGCGGTCCGTCGAATAGCCATACTGGTGAATATAAGGCGCCGTTTGGAATGAAATGTTGCGT
>JALFRV010000172.1 GCA_022778905.1 Prevotella sp.
AATGGCTGCGCTTTTTCCGTCTATGGTAATACGGCATAGAATGGCGGTATTACCATCTGCTTTCGCTTTCTGTCTGTTGATATAGAACAGTATCTTGAATGTACTTCTCATAATGGCTGCCTTTTATATGGTTAAACATAAATCTTCGGTGAAAGAGAGGAAACGGTCGAACTCCTCAAAAAGTTTCTGTGGTGTTACCTTTGCATAGCGTTCCGTCATGCTTACATTGGAATGTCCCATCATCTTGCTCACCGTCTCAATAGGCACGCCCTGTTCAAGCGTGATGAGCGTTGCAAAGGTGTGCCTTGCCGTGTGCGTGGTAAAGGGAAACGAAATGCCTGCACGAAGCCGCAGGGCTTTCAGACAGGTCTGATAGCTCTTGTAATTGATATAGGGAAGCAGCGTTTCCCTTTCATCGCTGTGGAACCTGTCTATTAGCCGAACAGCTTCGGGAAGCAACTTGATACGGCAGAGTACACCTGTCTTCTGACGGTTGAACCTCAACCACAGACTGTCTTCATCATCACGGACAAGATGGGATTTGTTCAGTTCCATCAAATCGCAATAGGCTGCACCTGTATAACAGGCAAAGAGGAATATATCCCTTGCCGTTTCCAAATCCTCCTCCAAATCATCAAAGCAGAGTGCTTTTAACTTATCCAATGCTGCCCGGTCAAGAGCCTTTGGCCGTTTCTTGTCACCCTTGCTGATTTTGGCTTTGTCAAATAGTAGTGTGTCTGCCAATCCTTCACGGTAAGCCAGTCTGCATACCGTCTTCAAATGCGCGGCTACATTATAGAACGTGCTTTCCTGAAAACCACACTCACCTAAGAAATACTGCCGGAACTCATGGATAAAATTCTCTGTGAGTTGCGAGAATGCCAAGTCCGAAACCTTGTACTTCTGTTGAATGAACTTCCGTAAATGTATGCGTGTGGAGTGGTAACCGTGTATGGCTCCTTCCTTGATGTCAATGCCTACATGGTTTTCCTTTTCCTTGATGAGCATGTCCAGCCTTTCGATGAGCATGCACCGTGTCTGCACGCTGCCCTGAAACTGCTCCTTTATATCGGTCGCGTCAAATGGATAACCTTTGGAGAGCAGGGACTGATAAGCCGACTGAACGGACAGCAACAGGTTTTCCAACCTGCCGTTCATTTCCACCGCCTCTCGGCTCTTTCCGTCCATTCGGCTCTCACGGGGATTCCATAAGTCGGGATTGCAGGATAGCTTACAGCTGAACTGCGCAATACTTCTTCCAAGTGTAATACGTCCCATAATCGGAGCCTTGCCCGACTTGTCAAGACCGCTCTTTTTAAGGTAGAGCAACACCTTCATTTTTTCTGTTTTCATACGCTTTAATATTTGTGGGCAAAGTTACCCGAATTAAAGCGTTCCTCACTTATGCAGAAAACTGCCGACCGAAGCAACAGCCACACGAGCGAAAATAATTCAGTTACCGAATATTGCTTCATCGTTACCTATCACCAAATCGGGTAACGCTTTGGTAACTGAACTTCTGCTTAAATCTGCATATTACTGCCCTTTACGGACAGAGCAGTTTTATGCAAATCATTCCGTTTCCTCCTCATTATCAGTCAGTTTACACCAACTTCGATTTTTCTTCATTTTCTTTGATTAGTTGCAACCCCATATGATAGCTTTGGGCGCCCGAAAGCATAGCTCTCGGCGGCCGAAAGGATAGCTCTGCGGAAGGCAAAGGATTCTACATCGAAAGCACGAAGCGGAAAGAGGCGTAGAGTTCCATGCCCAATACGTAGAGAACCCATAACGGCATTAGGTTTGCAAGGCTTACTGACAGGGCATGAAACATGTCGGCCAATGAGCCCATGAGACCGCTCATCAATCCGTAACTGACCGAAATGACACACAGGAGGAAACAAACCAGCGGAATCAGGCTGTGCGAAAAGCTGCTTGGGAACAAATGGCCCGTAACACTGAGCAGTACAGCATGGGACGGCAAGGTCAATGCGCCTATGATCACAGCCGACACCAACAGTTCGAGCAGGACAAGCCGGAAGGCGAAGCGCTGACGATAAGTGCCACGCTCACCTTGCCGCACATAAGTCCACAGCCCGCTGCCCTTCAATGCTCCCCAGGCAATGCTGGCCAGCAGTCCCCATACGAGCAGCGGGGTCTGCATGTTCTCGGTGAAAGTGCCGAACAGCCACCGGATGCCTTCACTGCCCAAGAGTGACCGCATCGCCAATTCGGGCATCGCGGCACTGACGATCCACGACACCAGAATCAACAATATCTGGATCACTCCCAGCAGTAAAGCCAATGCGGCTATGACCTTATTCCTCATCCGGATGCAGATTGTCAATATCCAAGATGCGGAGCTCGAGCGCACGAACCACCAAGCGTGCGGCGTTGACACTCATGCCGTCGTTTCCATCGGGAAAGAGCTTCTGCACCAACTCATTCTGTCGCTTCTCCAAACTCTTCACCCCAAAAGGCATGCCGCGCAAGTTGGTGATCTGCTCCTTTGTATATCCTAAAGCCAAATGCCGGAGGAAGCGTTCGTCATACTCATCAATCTCATAACTGACCAGTGCTTCCTGCCGTTTCAGCTGGTTGGTGACACTGTACTTGAAGCGCTCTATCACCTTTTGCAGGATCGGCTGGTTGAACACGTAACGCTTGCCGCCCATCACACTGGCCACGTCACCACGTGTGAGCAGCTCTCCGCTCTTGAGGATAATGCCGTCGCAACCGGCATCCAACACGTCGACCCACAGCTTCTCATTCAGGATTTCACCTGTAAAGATGAGTACTCTGATATTGGGATAACTCTCCTTGGTATGCCTGCAGATTTCAACGCCTACCGTTGTGCTGCCTCCCAATCCTAAATCCAGCAGGACCAGATCCGGGCGTTGCTGTTTCATGAGACGCCAGTAAGCCGGCTCATCCTCTGCCGTTCCAATGATCTCCGCTTCAGGAATGTCGTTCTTGAAGATACCTATCGTTCCCTTGAGTTCCAACGGAACGTCTTCCACTATGATCACTTTAAAGTTTTCCATATACTCTGTGGTAATATAATATGTATGTTTGTAATCTGATTCTGGTCCAACACGGCTTGGATGCCGCATCCCCGCGCATTGGTGGCCTCACCGATCTCCCGGACGATCTGGCGGCAAAGGAGAAACTGGATATTGGACGTATTGGGGGTGAACAAGGCGTCTGCCTGCTCGGCGGACAGGTTCAGACGGTCCATGCGGAGCGTCAGCCGGAAGTAACGTTCGTCAATGTCCGCCTTTTCGGAAGCAGGCTCCACGCCTCCATTCTGTTTTTTCAGGATGTCAAAGAGAAAGCGGACCATGTCCTCATCTACCTTTCCATTGAGTTCTATCTGCCGCATTGCCTGTGCACTCAGCAGGGCATACAGTTCCTTATAATAGCTGACCAATTCGGAGATAGCCTGCAGATTGCGTTCCGGTTCGTCAATCAATTGACGGATGCGTGATGGATAATACATCGTCTCATGCTTCAAGGTAGACAGACAGTTGTCCAAGACACTGTTGCTGATATGCAGTTTCGCGTCTTCATATTCTGCCCTGTGCAGTTCGTCCTCGGTCAATTCGATCGTCATTGACTGCTGATTACTGGATTCGATGCTTTGCCGCAGCGCCTGCTGGATCTGCGTCACCAACTGGTCGAGCGGCGCAAACCGTTGTTGGTCAAGCTGCAATCCTCCTTTCCAGATGCCCTGTATCCGCACCAGTTTCTCCTCGGGAGAGAATTTCCCGAGCAGGATCTCGTTGATCCGATTGATGCGTTCGATATAGAAGCGGTAATAGATCTGATGACGGTAATACAGGAAATAGTAGGCCGGAAAGAGCGACACTAACAGCAGAAGCAACAGAATGACGGCCACCGTCTTGTTGGATTCCGAACGCTGCATCGTCCTCACGTAGATCGGCAGTGTGTTGTCCGCGCTCTTCTCCCGGAAGAGCTGGGTGTAGACCGAGTTGTTATAGCGATACAGATCCCATTGATGCAGGGCAAGTGCCGCGACGGCACTCTCGTTGCGGACATCGAGGATCAATTCGTAATTCAGCGACAGGCCTTCACGGAACCATTGTATTTCCGCCGGTGTTTCGGCGCTGTTGGAATAGCCGACCATCTGAA
Source organism: Prevotella sp. (assembly GCA_022778905.1). GTDB lineage: Bacteria > Bacteroidota > Bacteroidia > Bacteroidales > Bacteroidaceae > Prevotella. The sequence goes on from JALFRV010000172.1 coordinate 4,153, forward strand.
GCGTGCCCTTCGGGTGAAGGCGGCGATAATAGGCATTGATACGTGCCCGACAGCTGTCTGCAAAATGAAGCGCCTTCCGGTAATTGCCTCTGACATTGCTGAAATAGACGCTGTCCGCAAAATTCTGGGCATCGACGAGCAGCGCATCCGGAACAGGCGCAGCCTGCAGGGGCTGCGAGAGGCCGATACCCATCAGGAGGGCGGCAATCACCCGGCTGATGCCACGAGGCAATCGGAACCGGATCGTACAGCCTGCTCCCTGCTCGCTTTCGGCCTGGATCATGCAGACGTTGAAGATGGAACTGATCTTCTTGTACTTCTCTATGATGCCCTTGCAGTTCATCAGGCCGAATCCGTGGGACCGTTCCGACATATCGGGCTGGTCGTCCTGGATGGGCTTATGGTCGAAAAGATGCTCCAACTGGGCCTGGGACATTCCTATTCCGGTGTCGCTGACCATAATTTCAGCATACTGATCCGCCATTGTCGCAGCAATCTTAACTGTCCCGCCCTTGGGTGTGAACTTACGCGCGTTGTCTGCCAAGGTGTTGACCATGAACAGCGTAAGCGTCTTGTCGGCCTTCACAACTGCAGGTGTAGACTCCACGTTCAACTCGATCCCTTTCAGCTGATAACTCATCCGCCCTTTCTTGACAATGTCGAAAAGATCCTGCAACGGAAAACTTTCGATGTGGAGGCTAAGCTCCCCTTGGCGCATCTGAATCCATTGGGTGAGCACGCCGTTATAATCATTGATCTTGTCAGTCAGTTCCGCGATATACGTGTAGCGCTCCGCCTGCACCTCGCGCGACTCATGATCATGCTGCAGACGGCTGACCTCATGGATCATCCTGTCTATGAAGGGCGTGATGCTGTTCACCAATGAGATCTTGGCACGCTGCTCCAAATTGCGTCTCTTGTTGTTGAGAATATGCAGATCAGCTAACTGAATCTGTTCGTTGAGTTCCTCCTGTTTTTCCCTCTTGGCACTTTCGCGGGCTTCGGTCTCCTGCTTCCACCGCTCCAAGGGCATCAACAAGGTGTCCGGAGAGTATTTGCTGTCAGCCTTACGGCGCATCCGGGCAAACAGCATCAGCATCAGAACGACTAAAATAATCATGACCACCACTGCAACAATCATCATGTTGAGCTGCGTGGAAGAGGTATTGAGCTGCCCCGCCCGGGCTTCCAACTGGCGGTCTTGGCGGGTCTGTTCCTGCAGGTCAAGATAAATATTGCGGTTGCGGTCGCTGTTCAACTTGTCGTCAACTGCCGAATAAACGAGGCAAAGCTGCTCGCGGATGGAGGCCACCAAGTCGGGTGCCTGATTGATCGCATCATTCTTTTCCAAGGCGCTCTTCAGGCATATCAGGGCTGAAGGATAATCCTGTATGGCCCAGTAGCACTCGGCCAGCGTACGATAGGAGCCGGCAATCTGATAGACGTCGCCGTAGCGCGTGAACAGCTCAAGCGCCCTTTGTGCCAAGTTGCCGGCCAATAAAGAGTCGGGCATGTTATCCTTATTGAGATACTTCATGACCGGGAGGTTGTCCTGGATCAGCCGGTCACGGTATCTTGCCCGCTGAAAATGCTCGCTGATCGCCTGCAGACACTGGGCTTCGAAGAAGATGTATCCTTTC
>JALFRV010000263.1 GCA_022778905.1 Prevotella sp.
ATGACGGTTTGACTTGCAGGCTGTCGGAAGTCCCGAAGCGTGACTTCGGCCGTGCAGAGCGGATGTCTATTTGATAATTCCTTCCTCTACGAAGATCTTCTTCAAGGCCTGTACGCCGCGCTCCACCTGCTCAATGGAGTGCGAGGCCATCAGTGCGAAGCGCACCAAGGTGTCCTGCGGAGCACATGCGGGCGGGATGACGGGATTGATGAAGACGCCTGCGTCGAAAGCAAGTTTGGTGACCAAGAATGTCTTGTCGATGTCGCGGACATACAAGGGGATGATCGGGCTTTCCGTTTCACCGATCTCAAAGCCTTCCTCACGGAACCTGCGCAGGGCATAGTTGGTCACTTCCCAGAGGTGTTCCAGACGCTCGGGCTCATTCTGGATGATATGAAGCGCCTCGAGAGCTGCGGCCGTAGCAGCAGGCGTATCTGACGCGCTGAAGATATAGGTGCGGCAGGTGTGGCGCAGATAGTTGATCGTATCGCTGTCGCCGGCAATGAAACCGCCGATCGAAGCGAGGCTCTTGGAGAACGTACCCATGATCAGATCGACCTCGTCGGCGAGTCCGAAGTGATGGCACACGCCCCTGCCCTCTCTGCCGAAGACACCCAACCCATGGGCCTCATCGACCATCACGGCACAGTTGTACTTATGTTTGAGGGCTATGATTTCGGGGAGTTTGGCCAAGTCACCCTCCATGGAGAAGACGCCATCGACGACAATGAGCTTCACGGCATCCTGCGGAAGTTTCTGAAGAACGCGCTCCAGGTCCTCCATATCGTTGTGCTTGTAGTGCAGTTGGGTCGCAAAACTCAGCCGCCGGCCATCCACGATGGACGCATGGTCACGGTCATCGCAGATGATGTAATCACCACGTCCGACCACAACCGCGAGCACGCCGCTGTTGACCGAGAATCCCGTAGCGAAGCACAGCGCGTCATCCTTCTCCTCGAAGGCGGCCAGCTCCTTCTCCAACTGGACGTGGAGGTCAAGGGTTCCGTTGAGGAATCGGCTGCCGGCACACCCCGAACCGTACTTCTCCACCGCTGCCTTGGCTGCTTCGATCACACGCTCATCGCCAGTCAGACCGGTGTAGGCATTCGAACCGAACATGAGGACCTTATGGCCTTCCATGGTCACCTCGGGGCCTTGCTTGCTGGTTATAGCTCTAAAATAAGGGTAAACTCCGGCTTCCTGAAACTTCTGAGGATCACGATATTTCTTATATCTTTCTTGTAATTGTCCCATTTCTTGTAAGGTGTATGACAACAAATTTAATTTGCGGGTGCAAAGTTACAAAAAAAAATATTGATACTTCATTTTTTCCGGAGAAATAACACTTTTAGGCAAAAAATACGAATAATAATCCGCATTTTGATCCCTTTTTTGTACCTTTGCATGTCATTGATGCATAAAAACATGAAACAACAGATCGTCTTTATTGTCAATCCGATATCAGGAACTTCATCCAAGGCAGGCATCCCTGCGCTGATCGAACGTTACATAGACCGGGAGAAGTATGACTTCGACGTGCGGATGACCGAATATGCAGGCCATGCCGAGGCCATCGCACGCGAGTCCAAGGACCGGGGCATCCCTATCGTCGTGGCCGTGGGAGGCGACGGAACGATCAACGAAGTGGCCCGGGCAATCGTCCATTCCGAGACGGCGCTCGGCATTATCCCGTGCGGTTCGGGCAACGGACTGGCCCGCCATCTCATGCTCCCCATGAAAGTGCGCAAGGCCATTGACATCATCAACTGCGGGGAAATCCACACCCTCGACTACGGCATCATCAACGGCCATCCTTTCTTCTGCACCTGCGGCATGGGCTTTGATGCCGACGTGAGCATGCGCTTTGCCGAATCAGGCAAGCGAGGGCCCATCACCTACGTGCAGAAAGTGCTCGAACAGGGATTGAAATACAAGCCGGAGACGTATGAAATCATAGATGGCAACGGAGTCAGCCGCTACAAGGCTTTCCTCATCTCGTGTGCCAACGCCTCGCAATACGGCAACAATGCCTACATCGCCCCGCAGGCCTCGATGAGCGACGGATTGCTTGACGTGGTCATCATGGAACCGTTTATCCTGCTCGAAGCGCCGCAGATCAGCATCGACATGTTCAACAAGACGCTTGACAAGAGCTCAAAAATCAAGACCTTCAAGAGCAAGGAGCTGCACATCAGACGCAAGAAGCCGGGCGTGATCCATTATGACGGCGATCCGATGATGAGCGGTGAGGAGGTCCATATCCAATTGGAGGAGAAAGGAATCCGCGTGGTCGTAAACCCCGATGCAGACAAGGCGGTCAGAAAACCCAATGCCCTGCAGACTGCAGCAGCCGAACTTTTCAACGAGATCAACTTCGTCCGCGACGACCTCTCGCGCCGTCAGCGACAGGTACGGGCACTCAGCAAGGTCCTGCAACGCAAACTGAACCTCTAACGGAGATAGAAATTGTCAGTTAAATTCCGATACCATTCACTTCTGCCTCCATCCCTTTCCGTCAGGTTGACCGTCCGGATGTCCACGGCCGCCGGATGCTCAGGAGAGAACGCGAGCAGGTAGCGCTTCGGCTGCTTGTCAGGAGTGGTCCTGACGGCATATTGCCTGACTATCGAAAAACCTTTGAGATAGCTTTCCGTCAGGACATGGTCCAGCTCGGTCGAAGGGGCTATCATGCTGAACACACCATCCTCCGCCAACAAGCGTTTCACACCGGCGAAAAGATCCCTGTAGGGCAACGTGTCCGTGTGGCGTGCCATTTGGCGCTTCTGGTCAGGATTTTTCAGACTGTCTGAAAAGTAAGGCGGATTGCTCACAATCGCATCGAAGACGATCCGTTCATCCCCGTACGCATCCCCCCTAACCGCAAATTGCTGAAGCGAACGGTTCAAGACCTCCACCCGCGCGGCGTAAGGGCTTGCCGAAACGTTATCTCCCGCCTGCCCGCAGGCATCCTCATCAATGTCGATAGCCGTGACCTGCGCTTCCGGAAAGCGCTCGGCCATCATCAGGGCAATCAGTCCCGTGCCGGTGCCGACATCCATCACGCGCCGTCCGCCCTGTGCCCAGGCGCCCAACAACACCCCGTCCGTCCCGACCTTCATGGCGCAACGGCTCTGACAGATCGTGAAATGCTTGAAGTCGAACTGCTCTTTCATCATATCCAAAACGCCGCGGAAGCGCATTTATTTTATCCTTTTGACAGAAATAAGAACACGCTATGAGAAAATATGATGATTCACGGGGCGTTTACGAATTTATTTTCGTATCTTTGCACCCCTGAAGATACGTATTAGGAAACGATATTAACAACAAATGAGTAACAAACAACAACATACTTCAATTCAGATGATTGCCGACTACCAGGGAGATCTCTCCGATCTCTTCAACGTAGCGGTCAACGGCGAGGTTCCCATCCTTCCGACCCGCAACTTAGTACTCTTTCCGGGCGTGCTCATTCCCATCCTTGTCGGACGGGAGTCCAGCTTGGCCGTGATAGAGAAGGCCAAGAATCACCCCGACATGACTTTCGCCATCTTTTGTCAGAAGGATTCGGATATCGAAAACCCGGCCAAGAAGGACCTCTTCGAGTTAGGGGTCTATGCACGTCTGGTCCGCATCATCGACATGCCGGGCAATTCGCGCAACGTGACGGCCATCATACAAGGCTTCAGCCGGTGCCGTCTGACCGAGATAAAGAAGCGCACGCCTTACCTGACGGCGCTCACCGAAGCCATTCCGGAGACCTTGCCGGATGCCAAGGACAAGGAATTCCGCACCGCCGTGGACGATCTGCGCACGGCGACCAATGAATATATCAACAAGAATGATGAGATCCCCGACGAGTCGGTCTTTGCCTTGAACAACATTCAGAATGATCCGATCGCCGTAGACTTCATCTGCGCCAACATGCCTTTCAGTGTCACGGACAAGATGAAGCTGCTTCGGGCCAACTCATTCATGGACCGCGTCATCGAGGCGTTGCGCGTCCTGCATCGCGAGACACAGTTTCTGCAGCTCAAGGCCGATATCCGTTCCAAGACCAGAGAAGACATCGACGAACAGCAGCGCGAATATTTCCTACAGCAGCAGATCAAGAATATCAAGGAGGAATTAGGCTCGGGCGAAGGCTCTCCGGAGCATCACGAGCTGGAAGAGAAGGCAAAAAGGAAGAAGTGGTCTGATGAGATCGCCAAGGTCTTCTATAAGGAATTGGAGAAATTGGAGACCTATAATCCCCAGAGCCCTGAATACAGTGTGCAGCTCAATTATCTCCAGACCATGGTGGGGCTGCCATGGGGCGAATACACCAAGGACAACTTGGACCTGAAGCGGGCACAGAAGATCCTGGATCATGACCACTATGGCATGGAGAAAGTGAAGGAGCGGATCCTCGAATACATGTCTGTGCTGCAGCTGCGGGGCAACCTCAAGTCGCCCATCATCTGTCTCTACGGTCCTCCGGGAGTGGGTAAGACATCGCTCGGAAAGAGCATCGCCGCCGCCATGAAGCGCAAGTATGTCCGCATATCGTTAGGCGGAGTCCATGACGAAAGCGAGATCCGCGGCCACCGGCGCACGTATATTGGAGCCATGCCCGGCCGCATCATCAAGAGCATACAGAAGGCGGGCGCCTCCAATCCGGTGTTTATCCTCGACGAAATAGACAAGGTCACACAGAACACAATCAACGGGGACCCGTCGTCCGCGTTGCTTGAGGTGCTCGATCCTGAACAGAACAGCGCCTTCCATGACAACTACTTGGACGTCGACTACGATCTTTCGAAGGTGATGTTCATCGCAACCGCCAACGACCTGAACACCATTCCGCGTCCGCTCTTAGACCGTATGGAGATCATAGAGGTCAGCGGATATATCACCGAAGAGAAGATCGAGATTGCCAAGCGGCACTTAGTACCGCGCGAATTGGCCAACACCGGCCTCGACACATGTAAGCCGCAGATCCGGTTCAGCAAGGCTGCACTCGAGAAGATCATTGAGTCTTACACCCGCGAAAGTGGTGTGCGCCAGTTAGAGAAGCAGATTAACAAGTCGCTTCGGAAGATGGCTTTCAACAAGGCAATGGACGGGAAGTTGGAGATTACGAGCATTACGCCGGACAAACTTGACGGCCTGTTGGGCAAGCCACCATTCTACCGCGACATCTATCAGGGCAATGACTATGCCGGGGTTGTCACAGGTTTGGCCTGGACCAGTGTGGGCGGCGAGATCCTCTTCATCGAGACGTCACTCAGTAAAGGCAAAGGCAGCAAGCTCACATTGACCGGCAACTTGGGCGACGTGATGAAAGAGTCGGCCGTGATTGCCCTCGAATACGTGAAGGCACATATCGACAAGTTGGGCGTCAGCTATCGGATCTTCGACAATTGGAATATCCATATCCATGTCCCAGAGGGCGCCACGCCCAAGGACGGACCGTCAGCGGGCATCACGATCGCGACTTCCATCGCCTCGGCACTGACCCAGCGCAAGGTCCGCAAGAATACGGCCATGACCGGAGAGATCACACTTCGCGGAAAGGTTCTTCCCGTTGGCGGCATCAAGGAGAAGATCTTAGCGGCCAAACGGGCAGGCATTACCGATATCGTCATGTGCAAGGACAACAAGAAGGACATTGACGAGATTCCGGAGAAGTATCTGAGCGGCGTCGAGTTCCACTATGTGGAGAATGTCCAGGACGTGTGGGACTTCGCCCTGACCGGTCAGATTGTAGACAATCCTGTGGATCTTTCGATTTCACAGAGTGACAACGACAAAGGCGCCGAGACGGTGGCATAAGAGCAGAAATGACATTTGAATTAGAACATACGGACGCCTACAGCGATGCCAGGGCCGGTCGGATCACCACCGATCACGGCCAGATCGAGACCCCGATCTTCATGCCTGTAGGCACGGTGGGCAGCGTCAAGGCTGTCCACTTCAGCGAACTGCGGACCCAGGTGCAGGCCCAGATCATCTTGGGAAACACCTATCACCTCTACCTCCGGCCGGGTCTTGACGTGCTGAAGACAGCAGGAGGGCTCCACAGATTCATCGGATGGGAGCGCCCCATGCTGACTGATTCCGGCGGATTTCAAGTCTTTTCGCTGACCGGCATCAGAAAACTGACGGAGGAAGGATGCACGTTTCAGTCGCACATAGATGGCAGCCGGCATGTCTTCACACCTGAAAATGTGATGGACACAGAGCGGGTCATCGGGGCCGATATCATGATGGCGTTCGATGAATGTCCACCGGGACAGAGCGACTATCAATACGCCAAGCGCAGCTTGGGACTGACGCAGCGCTGGTTGGACCGGTGCTGGAGGCGTTTCGAAGAGACCGAACCGCTCTACGGCTACCGTCAAAGCCTCTTCCCGATCGTGCAGGGTTGCACCTTCAAGGACCTGCGGCGCGAGGCAGCCAAGTTTGTTGCCGACAAAGGAGCCGACGGCAACGCCATCGGCGGATTAGCCGTTGGCGAGCCCACCGAGGTGATGTACGAGATGATAGAGGTGGTCAATGAGATCCTCCCCAAGGACAAACCGCGCTACCTCATGGGCGTAGGCACGCCCCAGAACTTGCTTGAGGGCATCGAGCGCGGTGTGGATATGTTTGACTGTGTCATGCCCACGCGCAACGGGCGCAATGCCATGCTCTTCACTTACCAGGGCACTATGAACCTGCGCAACAAGAAATGGGAGAACGACTTCACGCCTATCGATCCGGAAGGTTGCGAGACTGACCGTGTCTACACAAAGGCCTATCTCCACCATCTGTTCAAAGCCCAGGAGCTGCTGGCCATGCAGATCGCCTCCATTCACAACCTCG
>JALFRV010000215.1 GCA_022778905.1 Prevotella sp.
GAAAGGAGCATTTCTCTGAAGTGGTAACAGATTAACATTGGAACCATTAATGACTTTTGTCATCGATATGGAGATATCTGATTTCAAAAGATTCAAATAAAGATTTTAATGAGATAAATAAATTCGTTTAAATGAAATATGGAAATCTTTCATGATTTTGGATGGACAGACACTTTCGACATGGGCGATATTTCCATGTCTCGCTACACGGAAATGTTAGGCGCATTCTGGGTTCCTGTGTTTGGACAGCTGAATACGATGCACTGGGGATTCAGGTTTGTCAGATAATGTTCATGTCTAAAGGGGATTTCAATCAAGTAAATTCCAATTTTCAGAGTATTACATAACTTAATAAAGCATGAGGCAATAATAGAAATGAAAATAGAGAAATTCACGAATGATGACTTTGCTAAAGCAGCACCACTGGCTGCTGGTGCATGGGGCGATTTTTATGCCGACGAACGGCAGTGGTTTATCGATGCAGTGGCAGAGTATATCCTTCGCTATAACTATAGCAATCCCTCGCTTGCCTTGAAGGCCGTGGGCGATGATGGCGTGATTCATGGGGGTGCTGTTTGCCAACTTCCATGACGACAAGGCAGATGTCAGCCAATGGCGCGAGAACATTGAGGCACAGATGACCGACCATGAGCTTGAACGTTTCCGTCTATTGGCCGACTATATGCTGGAGGTTGACAGAAAAACGGTGCAGTGCATGAGTGACGGCGAAGTGAAACTATCGCTCTTCATCAGCAATCAGAAAGGCTGTGGGAAACTGTTGCTGCAGGAAATGATGGATGAGTTCCTGCACAGAGACCTGAGGCATCTATACCTTTGGACCGACACCAGTTGCACCCACGAATACTACCCACAACATGGTTTCACACTGGTAGGTCAGTTCCTCAGCGAGGTCTATGACTCCTACGCTCCTGGCTATACCACGTATATCTATAAGAAGGGCATATCATCAGAGAGCAAATGAAAGCTGGCGTTATAATAATCAACCTGTTCTCAAAAATGGAGACGCATTAGATAAATCCGAATTTACGGTAAGAATTGATGAAGCACCTGACTAACATAATAGATATAGAGCAGACCATAACGGATAACGGCATATGTCTGTTCTACATCAAGGCTCCAGATTGCGGAGTCTGCAATGTCATGCTTGACAAAGTGGCGAGGTTGGCAGGTCAGTACCCGTCTCTGACTTCTTTCTATACAGATATCACCGAAGAACCTTTGATTGCAGGTAGATTCCTAGTCTATTCAGGCCCTACGGTATTGCTTCTGATGGATGGCAAGGAAGTATATCGTGGATCTCAGTTCATTGACTTGGAGGAATTGAAATACAACATTAACCGCTACATTGAACTAATCGCTCAATGACACTCCCCAAGTTCATCATAACAATGGACGGTTATTTCCGTTTAGGCATGGTCAACCAGCATAAGCATCTGCTGAAGCCTGGTGACCAATGTATTGGCGGTGGGTACTACCACTTTGACTTTGTTTCCAACCGCATCCTCCTTGACAGGGAATCATACGACTTTGGCCGTCCCAAATGGCATCTGCTGGAAACATTGAAGGTTCCCTCTACCTATCGAGGCATGCAAATCGTCTCTTCGTATGATGATGGCTTCCATGATGATTTCAACGTCAGCGAGGAACTGAATATCGAATACTATGACTGACTACGATTCCATATGGCGCACACAGGATGAGATCAGAACGGTTGTGAATGCTGTTCTGGGAGAGTGCATCTGGAATCTCAGTTACAGCGAACGGCGGATGGCCATTGAACTGGAACTGACTGTCACGCTTGATGATGATGCCGTCAGCAACCTCTGCTGCCAGTTTCCCATCCCAGCCGACTACGACGGCATCGGCGCAAAAGGCTCAAAATTTGCATTCTATCTTTGATTCTTCGACCATCGGAGATACCTTGTAACGGGGCGAGATACTGGAAGAATCTTGTCCCGCGAGGCTGCGACCAGCGACGGGAGCAGCCGAGGGATGCACGAAACAGCCCGACACCACCAACATTGTGCTGCCGAGCTATGTGTTCATTGTGTGTAGATTTTATATCTTGAAATCTCGTTGTCTCTTTGAAAAGCCTCCCTATTCATCACGAACCGAGAGGCCGCCTAACAATATGCACAATCGATTGTGCTGACAGAAAAGTCGAATCTAATAGCCGTACATCACCGCATCATAGACCTCGCACGGCTGGCCGAACTCTGGCGAGAGTGAGAAGTGCGGTTGCTGGCATGTGTCCCAATCGACGCTGCATCCATGAGGGAAGGTAGAAGCCATAAAGCCGTCAATCAGCTCGATTTCGAGGTCACTAAGCCCAGTCGGGTCATCGTTGGCGATGTAGGGTACTGCGTAGGCAGGAATCTGATAAGTGTCGCAATGTCTCATTTTTACTGATGTTTGAGTTTAACTTTTTCCCTCTTGGTTTGGAGCCTTTGCTCCTTGCCGTCTGGGGTTTGATTTTACGATGCCCAACAAAGGTAGCCGACCGTCGCATGACAATCGGAAGGTGCCGTTGGCAACTGCCTGAAATACGCTCATCATGCAATAATGAGGAAGATTTCAGCCTGTTGGCAATGAATACCGAGGCCATCCGACAGCGGCACGTTACCTTTGCATCGTTAAAATCATCCCAAGGACAGCAAGGAGCGGCTGGCCAGACATTCCCCTCCCCTTGCGTAGCAGCCTCGCAGAGCCTCTGCCGACTGTCTGCAGATTCCTGCACAGGTGAGTCATCGGCCCAAAGGACGTGCCACCCGTGCAGCAAGCCAGCAGCGCATGTCGGCAATGGCTCGATGACCCTCACTTCCGTCCGTCCCTGAACGGAAGGCGAAAGCGGTGGCAGTAGTGACGTTCGCACTCGCTGCGGACATGACTACCGCTACGGCTTTCGGGGAACTCCAGTCCTCCCAAGCCAAAAGGGAAAAGAATATGTGACCATCGGCGATACCTCTGTCCCGAAGCAGTGTCTGCGGCTCGTCCGCTGACTCTGAAATAGCCCGGCTATTTGGCCTCCCCTTGGACGGGAACTTTGCCAGCATCCAGCCGATGTAAGCAACTTGACTGCGCCGACTGACAGTTGTCCGTGCAAGGCATAGCCCTGTACCGACAGCGAAAGGAGTGCCAGGCAATTGCCTACGTCAGCGGATGCAGGGCTGTGTTTCCGTCCCCCTCATCCTCCCAAAGAAAGAGAGCAAAGAATAACCGACCATCGGCGATACCTCTTTACGGGCGAGGCTCCAACGGCTCGACCCGCGAGGATGCGACCCATAGGGAGCATCCGACCCGACGAGGAAAAGGATGGAGAAGCCTTAAAGCTTCCCCATCTCATGATAACTGTAGTAAGCCCCATCCGTCACAATCACATGGTCGAGGAAATGAATGCGCATCACCTCGCATGCTTTCTTGATGGCCATCGTCAGCGTATCGTCGCACTTGCTCGGAGTCAGGCAGCCTGACGGGTGGTTATGCACAGCCGCAAGAATCGTGGCATTCGACAGCACCGCCTCGCGCATCATCACGCGAATGTCGGCACAGGTCTCGGTAATACCTCCCTGGCTGATACGTACCGACTTTATCAGCCGGTAGTTCTGATTCATCAGCAGGATATGAAACTCCTCCGTCTGCAGGTCGCGCATCCTTGGAAACATATAGTTGTAAATCCTCACTGCGGTTCCCATGTCGGGCTTCGGCTCCGCTGCTGCCATCTGTCTGCGCCTGCCGAGTTCCACCGCTGCCATAATCTTACAAGCCGTCTGCACGCCCACGCCCTCGATGTCCTCCAACTCATCGAAACGAGCCTTGCCGAGCGCATTGAGATTATTGCCGAACTTGCGCAGGATGTTGTTGGCCACGTCAACAGCACTCTGCTGAGCCGTGCCGCATCCCACCAGCAGGGAAATCAGCTCTGCGTCGCTCATCTGCTCTGCGCCGAGGTTCTGAAGTTTGTCACTTGGGCGGTCTTGTGGTGCCCACTGCTTAATGCTAAGTCTTAATGCTGCATTCATAATCAGTTAAAATATTGTTTGGTTCTACGATAATTCTTTGTCTTGGCGAGGAAGAGCGTCATGCGCACGTCTGCCCCTGCTGCCTGCATCTGCTCGATGAAAGCGTTGGCGGTCTGACAGGTCGTGCAAATGTCATCAATCAGCAACACCCGCTTGCCTTGGAAGTAGTCGCTGTCTATCTGCACGTTGCTCTCCGTCTGCTTGCCGTGCTTGCGGCTGATATGCACCTTTTCGCGCTTTCCTACCACTTGGATATGCTCAAAGCCGTTGATGGCTCCGCACTTGGCGCATACGTCAGCCGAGAACCGCTTATATCTGCGGTCGTTCGTGCGCTTGCAACTGGCAGGGATGCAAACGATGATGGTATTTGTCAAGTCCATCTGCGAGAGAGCCTTGCTCACAAGCTTCGTAGCCCAATGGGTTGCGAATCTCTGCCCTGCCTTGAACCCAAGCAGAAATCGGTCGGTCTCTTGCGTCTCGAAGTTCGCCTTGCGCATGTACCGCTGCGGAACGTAGTCTAAAAGTGCAATTTTGAGCATCTTGTATCTGAGTTTTAATCTTTTCCCTTTGGTTTGGAGCTTTTGCTCCTTGCCGTCTGCGGGACTTGTTTTTACGATGCTCACAAAAGGTGGCCGTCGGCGATAAGGCAGTCGGAAGGTTACGTTGCCAACAGTCCGAAATACTCGTTCACCAATGGGGAAAGGAAGATTTCTGTCTGCTGGCAATGAATACCGAGGCCATTCGACGACAGCCATTTACCTTTGCATCGGAAAATCTGGCACCGCCGACGGCCAAGGTGTTCAAAGACAAACAGGAAACAAAAAACCCACTCCAGTTACGAAGTGGGAATGAATATCGAAGATAACTGTCTCTACATGTTTTTCAGACTTTTCTTTTATAGAGGAAGACTCGATAAATTGTCTTCTATAGGAATCTCATAATTATCCATTTCTGAAAAATCAATCATTCCTTCATTTGCAAATGCACCACAATCCTCACGGAAATCCAGCAAGAAATCACCGACAGGTCCTCTTACGTTCTTTGTAATGAAGATCTGAGCCTTATTATGGAGATCTCGCCCGTAGCCATCCTCATAGATTTTATAAACAGACGGACGGTTGACTATCATAAGCACATCAGAGTAGCCATCTATGCTTTCTCTGTCATTGAGTTCTTTAATAGTTGGGTGCATCTTCTCATAATTAGATTCACCAACAACACCATTCATATAGGCTGTAATGAAGATAGGAACGTTCAATTCGCGAGCAAGTTGTTTCACTCTGCCGACCATTGATGTTTCAAAATGATGATGATATACCAATTCTATGCCATCAAGGAATATTGCTTCGAGATGATGCTTTTCCACAGCATTCTTGCACATATCGCAGATTGGTCCTTCTTCAAAATGAAGGGAATCTTCAATAATAATGGGAGCTTGTACTAGTTTATCCATCTTGTCATTAAGAATTGACCATTGCCTGTCATTTATATCTCCATTAAGAAGGTTCCTAAGCGGCAATCCTGCTTGCAATGCAATCAACCGGTCAACACTTGCTTCCTTGACGTATCTTAATGAGTAGAACAACACGGGGATTTTATTCTCCACAGCCATATTCCTCATTATGGACATCTCCAATGACAACCTACCCATATTTGACCTGCCTGCTATCGTTATCAGTTCACCTTCTTGAAATCCACACACCGCTTCATCCAATCTATAGAAACCTGAGTGCAAGCCGGGTGTCCCTGTATTCAAAGCAGCCCTTCGAATAAGTCGCTCCAGCGATCTCTTGGTACAAGTACCAACATGTAGCAGCTCTTCCTGCCTATTCTCATTTGATTTATTCATATGCAATATCGTATTTTTAATGATAACTTTTGAAGTAAAAACCTCACGGCCTTCACAGGAGGTGAGGGAATGCATAATCTGATTAATCGTATGAACTAAAAGATATTATCCTGAAAAAACTTAGTACCTTAATACTAACCTATTATATCTTGACCATAGCCGACTGGCTGCGACTTGCAAGCTGGCCTATCTCCGTGCCATAGCTCTGCTGGAGTGCTGATCTCAGTAGCACCTCCTTCTCAGCCCCACCAGTCAGGCGAAGGTATCTGATACCCATTTCCGGTGAAATTTCCTTGGCAGGCAAATTCACCCCATTTAGGCGAGCCCACACCATATAGTCGCCATTGCGGGTTTTCTTGATTCCACTCTCGTTGAAGTGCAGTGTCTCGCTCAGTCCTTCGTTCAGCGGACTCGGTTTCAGAGCGAGGTCGTCCCTCGACTCCATGATCCGGCTTTCCTCAATCAGCACGTCGTCCGCCTCGTAGAGAACCTTGTCCACCTGATTGATGTCCAGCATCACCATCGGCACGACGAGACCGTTGCCAGCGTCCCTGTCCCAA
>JALFRV010000217.1 GCA_022778905.1 Prevotella sp.
CCGTTGTCATCGGCCGCACGGGCAAAAGACAGCAGACAGTCGAGCCGTGCGATGAGATTGGCGTCGGTCTGGATCATCGGAATGAAAGCCTGCATGGCCGTCACGAGCTCGCCGAAGAGCTGTGTCTCCATGGCAAGGATGCGCTCATCGGCTCCGAGAATCGTCTCCTCGTAGTCCTTCAGTTCCTCCGTGATATAGCGTTCGGCCTGTGCCAGCGTCTGCCTGCGTATCCACTCGGGCGGCACTTTGTCCTTGAAGGCGTTGCGAACTTCCAAATAATAGCCGAACACATTGTTGAACCCGACCTTCAGGGACGATATCCCGGTCTTGGCGATCTCGCGCTCCTGGATCTGCAGAAGATAGTCCTTGCCGTTGCGCGAGATGTTGCGGAGCTCGTCTAACTGTGCATCATATCCGTCCGCGATCACGCTTCCCTTGTTCAGGAGCTGTGGCGGGTCGAGCTGGATCTCATGCTTTATGCGTTCCCGGAGATCCTCGCAGAGGTTGAGCTGCTCCCCTATCCGCTTCAGACTGTCGATCTCCGCGTGCAGGCAAGCATCCTTCACGGGCACCAAGGCCTCTAATGCGAACCGCAGCTGGACCACCTCACGCGGCGACACACGGCCCGTGGCCACCTTCGAGATGATGCGTTCCAAGTCGCCGATGCGATGGAATTGCTCCGAGAGAAGCTGCCTGAAGTCAGGCTTTCGGAAGCAATAGTCGACTACATCCAACCGCTGTGTGATCGACTGGACATCCCTCAGCGGGAACACGATCCATCGTTTCAGCAGCCGTCCGCCCATTGGCGTGACCGTCCTGTCAATCACGTCGAGCAGCGATGAGCCTCCTTCCTGCATCGGACTGAGCAGTTCCAGAGAGCGGACCGTGAACTTGTCGAGCCTGACATAGCGGTCTTCCTCGATGCGGGAGAGCGTGGTGATGTGGCCGATCTGCGTGTGCTGGGTGAGCTCGAGATACTGCATGATGGCGCCGGAGGCGATGATTCCGCTCTTCAGATGCTCCACGCCGAATCCCTTGAGCGACTTTGTGCCGAAGTGGCGCAATAGCTTTTGCCGCGCCGTTTGCTCCGTAAAGACCCAGTCATCGAGCTCAAAGACGCAGTTGCGTGTACCGAAGTAGCGTTCGAAGTCCTGCTTCCGCTCCCGGTCATAGAGCACTTCCTTGGGCGAGAAGCTGCCTATGAGCTTCCCGACATAGTCGTATGTGCCTTCGCCGGTGAGAAACTCGCCCGTCGAGATGTCGAGGAACGACACGCCGCAGGCCGACTTTCCGAAGTGGACAGCAGCTAAGAAGTTGTTCTCCTTGTAGTTCAAGACGTTGTCATTCATGGCCACTCCGGGCGTCACAAGCTCAGTGATGCCGCGCCGGACCATCTTGTCCATCTGCGTGAGTCCTTTCTTTCCGCGGATCATCTCGCGCTTCTTCTTCGGGTCTTCCAGTTGATCGCAGATGGCGACACGCTTCCCTGCGCGGATCAGTTTGGGCAGATACGTGTCCAAGGCGTGGTGTGGGAAGCCGGCCATGGCCGTCTCTCCCGTCGCCCCACCATTGTTCCGCTTGGTCAAGGTGATCCCGAGGATGCGCGATCCTTCAACTGCGTCGTCGCCGTAGGTTTCATAGAAGTCTCCGCAACGAAACAGGAGCAGCGCGTCGGGATGCTGTTTCTTCATCGAGAAGAACTGCTTCATCATGGGCGTGAGGCCCGTATCTTTGTTGGACATGTATCTGATGGATTGGTGATTGTAGGGCAAAGATACTCAAAAACGTGCACACCGGCAAAGATATTTTTTGTATTTTTGTGTCACAAAAGCATTTCGCGTGCGTATTAAAAGCAGAAAACAACATTCATACACATGATGATGAAAACACGAATATCCATGCTCTCCGCCATCTGCATGATGCTTTCGCTGATGGCATGTGGCACCAACAGGCAAGCCGTAAAGCCCGGGGCGGGGTCTGCAAGACAACTGCAGGTGACCGACTTCAACGCCATCGGGAACTCATCCGTGGTGACCGTCCATCTCAGGGCAGGTTCCCGGCTCAGCGTGAAGGCTGAAAACTATGATCCGAAGGTGGACAATATCTACGTGAAAGGGCAGATGCTCCACATCGAGAGTCGCAGGACAAAAGGCCCGAACAACCGGAAGACGCGGCTCACGCTCACCATCACGGCACCCCGTCTGCAGGCTGTCAGCAATTCGGGCGTCATGAATATGGACGCCGAAAAGTGGCAATGTGCCGACCTGAAGCTGCAGAACGCGGGCGTGGCCAATATCCATCTCAGGCAGATCAGCTGCAGCTCGCTCACCTGCTCGAATGCAGGCGTGATCACGTTTGAATGCTCCGGCTCTGCAAAGAAGGCCACACTGACCAACGAAGGACAGTCAAACGGCCAGTTGGACCTCGCCTCCGACAATCTCAAGATCAACAATTCGGGTGTCGGCCACCTGCAGATCCACTTCAAAGGGACGACCATTGACATCCGCAACAGCGGCCAGGGCAACATCCATGCGGATGTCGACTGCACGCGGCTGACGGCCTATAACAGCGGCGTAGGCGACTTCGAGATCGTCGGAACGGCTGATGACACGAAGATAGACACGAACGGTCAGGCGCACATCATCACCAAGAACCTGAACAAATTCTGACCTCCGCGTGACCAAGGACGAGTTTCAGCAGGCCGCAGTTGCCATCCGGCCAAGGATCGAAGGCATCGCCATGCATGTCCTCAACAACCATGACGAGGCCGAAGACATCACACAGGATGTCCTCACCAAGCTGTGGACGATGTGCGACTCGCTGCATGCGCCCCTGCTGCCCCTCGCCTCCGTCATGACCAGAAACCTCTCCCTCGACCGCCGCCGGCGCCTTTCGGCCTATCCGTCTCTCTCTTGGGCCGACGCCGGCGACGCCGAAGGCGAGCGACAGGACAGCGAGCAGATCGAGCGGATGATGGCACTCGTGGACGCCATGCCCATGCCCCAGCAGCTCGTCATACGCCTCCGCCACATGCAGGACATGGACTATGCCGACATCGCGCGCCTCATGGGCACCACCGAAACAGCTGTCCGAAAGGCTGTGAGCAGGGCCAGAAAGACCATCAGGGATGAAATAATGAAAGGATACAGATCATGAACGAACAACAGATACAAGCTCTCATCGACCGCTTCTTTGACGGGGAGACAACGCCGGAAGAGGAATCCCGGCTCTACGCATACTTCTCCCGTCCCGGCCTCCCGGCCGTATGGGAGCCCTACAGGCCCGTTTTCCTTGGGCTGAAGGCCATCTCCCTCCCGGCCGAAGCGATGCTCCGGCCGCGCCGCAAGCCGCGGTGGACCCGTCTGGCCATCGGGATCGCCGCCTCTCTCCTACTCTTCTTCGGCGCCGCGACAGCCTGGAACCGTCACGCGCAGCGACAGCTGCAATCTCAATATGCGGGCAGTTACATGATCGTAAACGGCCGGAAGATTGTCGACCTCAACCGGATGAAGCCTGAAATCGAGCGGACACTCGCCGACGCAGAGGCCATCGAGAAACAACTTGCCAACCAGAAATGACATGAGAAAGCTGATTCTACTGTTCTCGCTGATCCTCTGCAGCGCTGCCGCAGCCATGGCCCAGAACCGCATTGACGCGCTTGTGGACCGCTTTGCGGCCGTCGGTGGCGCCACCTTTACAAGTGTCATCAAGCGCAATCCGCAAACGAAGAAGGTCGAAAAGGTGGTGAAGGTGCTCCGCTTGGAAAGCGTCTCCTGCCACAAGATGATCGAAGCGTTCCGGGCCGAGCGCGGCAGCGGAACGTTCACAGAGCGCAGGGAGCAGGACCGCGAGATCCTGACGCTCGTCACGCAGAATGCCCGTCAGGAGCGCATCTACACGCTTATCTACAATGTCTCCTCCCCTGTCGGTTCCAAAGTCACCATCATCGTAAACATCAAAAGTTAGAAAGGTGAAGTGTGAAGCGTAATGTTATGCATGCGAAATTCATACTTCACCTTTCACGTTCCATACATCTTATTTAAAATGCCATCCCAAACCGAGCATCAAGTGGTTAGGATAGCGGAAGTCCTGAAGCGAATATCCGATGTGGAGAAAGAGCTTCCGGTTCATGTTCACCTTCAGGGCGAGCAGCTGATACCATGCCCGCAGATCGCCCGGAGCACAGATCAGGTTGCGCCCGAAGCCCACGTTGATCGAGAAGAAGGGCATCGTGAACTCGGCGCGGGCCGAGAGTCCGAGCGCCATCTGCTTCCAGGCGGGCGGGATGCCGACATGTTCGCGCGAGTCACCGCCATCCTCTCCCATGCCGACAATATAGTCCTCGAAGAGCAGGTTGGCGCTTCTGTCGTAGACGCCGTCGACGGACAGACCGGTGCTGAACCAATAGTTGACGCTGTAGAGCGGTGTGAAGTTGAAGCCGAAGACCCCATACTTGCCCGGCATGGCTACGGGCCCGTTGCCGAAGTCGAATCCCTGACGGCGGTAAGCGCCAAAGAGCAGCAGGTCGTAATTCATGCGGCGGCGGAAGCTCGGGATGCGCACGCGGCCGGTGGAAGGCTGTTCCTGCCGGTGGATGTAACAGGCGAGGCTCACGCGTCCGCCCAATACGTTGAGCCCGGCATTGGGAATCGTGGTGTTGCCATTGGAGAAATGGATGACCGAGACGCCCGCGTTGAGATCCCAGGAGCGTGACAGCTGCCATCGGAGATAGATGTCGGCGTCGATGTAGGCGGTGACGCGGGAGCCGATGACACGGTTCTCCGGATTGGTCTCAGCATCGTAGGGGTGCCAGCCGAAGGTCAGTCCGAGGTTCCATTCGTAGTTGAGTGACAGCCTCGGAGTCCACGACTTGATGCGCGCTCCCTGGAAGATGAAGGCCGAAAAGGGATTGCCCAACTGCGGGTTGAAGTCGTGCCAGGCCACGCCGATGCCCTGATAGGCGCCTTTGTAGATGCGCCCCGAATGGCTCTCGGCGGGCAACTGGAAGGCATACTTGAGGCGTCCGCTGAAGGCGTGGTTCATCTCCCGCCCCTCGAGGTTCTCGCCTCTGAGGTAGCGGTTGGTGTGAAGGATGGTTGCCGGCACCACATCCACTTCGATGCGGTGCCCCAACTGGCTGATGCTGCCGCCGTCGACGGCGATCGGATGGCGCGCGATCGACTGGTCGAGCGTGTCTCTCTCGTCGGTCGAAGCGGCAGCCGTGAGTGCGGCGGCGGTCATCAGGAGGGTGACAATCGATTGTTTTCGCATGACTGACTGATGTTTTCCGAACGTTTCAGGCCGTCGTTCAGTCGGCCTTGTAGGCATCGAGTTTCCGGAGGTAATAGTTGCGGAAGTCGCGCCAGTGATAGTAAGGGGCGATGTCGGTCTTCACGGGCAGCGTGGCCTCATTCTCGTTGAGGAGCACCTTGAGGATGATGTCGTCGGGGCGGGCGGGTGACCGATAGAAGACAAACTGGAGGTTGGAGCCCATCGGGAAGATGCGGTAGTCGCACCAGCCGGCATCGTCCAACTGCTCGAGATCAGTGATCTGGCGCCCGTATCCGTTGATGCCGAGCAGGCAGGTGAGCGGCATGACCATCGTGTCGTGGCCATATCGGAGCGTCGCACCGCAGCGCGGAAGCTGCAGACAGCTGTCGGCCTCGTGGATGATCATGCGTAGGAGGTTGCGTTGCGAATAAGGTTGCGTGCCGCCGTTCAACGGGCTGGGGCCGTAGTTGATATACCACCAGGCGTTGGAGCACTGCCATGCGTCATAGAGCTCATCGTCCGTGAAGAGGTCATAGAGCGTGAGGCTGTGCCGCAGTTCGGTGCTCTGTACGTTGCTTGCCAGCACAAAGAGCTGCCGGGCGAGCTTGCGGGCGTCGATGGTGTGCTGCCAGTAGGCGCTGTCGTTGAAGAGCAGGCCCATCAGATGGCTGCAGTTGGCGTGGCGGGCGGCAAAGGCGTCGTAGCTTTTCTTGGCTTCCGGCGTCATCTTGCGGGCATACAGCGCGTGGTCAGTCTGGTTCATGTAGTACATGTCGTGGTGACTGGCGTCGTGAGAGATGTGCAGTTGGGGGTTCAGAAGGATCAGTTGCTGCAGCGCATTCTCCATGGAGAGGATGCAGCGGATGACTATGGTGCTCTTGGCGTCGATGTTTGCCGCTCCCGCAAAGACTTGCGGGAAGCGCTCATACATGCGGCGGGCGATCTGCTTGTGCTGTTCGGCACCTCGGCGGGTCAGTTCTCCGTCCCGCCCTTTGGCTTCTTCGCGGATCATCCTCACCCTGCGGAGCACGTCGCGTCCCGTTTCGGTCAGCTTGCCGAGGCTGTCTGCCCGCATGAGCGTGTGGTAGGGGCGGTCGTAGTCGTTGGTTCCGATGAGATAGCGTGAGCCGTGCCGCCCGTAGTGGCTGATATAGCACGGTTCGTAGTCGGCCGGGGCAGGGGAGAGTGTCTGCTGCGGCGGACCCGGATAAGCGACATAGTTGCTGGCCGAGAGATTGCGGTCGGCCTTGAAATCCTGACGTGCCTGCTGCGCATAACCGATGGTCACGAACAGCCAGGCTGCCCAAATGAGCGTTGATCTTTTCATCTTTCCATGATTCGGTTTAACGCTGCAAATGTAACGATTTTATCCAATAACACCAAGGGAAGCCCCGATTTAGTTGGCCGGCATCGCATGATTGCGGTCCGTGACGGGCTGTTGAGGCGGATCAAAGTGGGCGTGAGGGGAGGGAAGCGTGGCGTGTCGGATGATGGAGTATTCATTCCTGATCGCTTCTCAACGAAATGCAGGGGCAGGCCTTGTGCCCGTCCGTAGAAGCCTCTCCCGCCCGCTTTGATGGGAGCGTAGCAGCACACGGATGGACACATCGGCCGTAGAGGCGGATCGGCCTTTCCGCCCGCAAGGGACGTTGGGCAGCACGTTGCCTTCCAAGAAATATGTCACGGACGGGCACAAGGCCCTCCCCTGCATTCGGATACGGGATTACAACTCGTAAACACATCAACGCATACGCTCACGCTCTTCCCGCTTCCCAATTATAAAACGTCCGCCCCTGCATTCCGTTGAGGAAATATGATCGCTCCATATTTCTTCTGTCAACGCTCCTCATTCCTCATTTCCAGTTCCCGGATCATGCCCCTCGAACCCCCGGAAATATCACCCCGAAAAACGATACATATCATATGCCCGGCGCAGAGCTATCCTTTCGGCCGCCGAAAGCATAGCTCTGGGCGGCCGAAAGCTATGCTTTTGAAGGCCGAAAGCATAGCTCTGCCAACACCTTAAATATCAATTACTTACAACGCCTTTTTCATTCGGCCGGTCAAGGAATGGGGCAGGCGGGGCATGGCACCGTGCTGCGTGCAGACGAAAGCACTCACGTCGACGGCCAACCGATGGGCTTCCGTAAGCGGAAGACCGGCCAGCAGGGCCGCCACAAAGGATCCCGTGAACGAGTCGCCCGCACCTACGGTGTCCGCAACCGTCACCTCCGGTGTCGGAAGGAACGAGCGTTGGCCCGGCGCAAACACGTAGGAGCCGTTCACGCCGCAGGTGAGCACGAGCATTTTCAGATTGTACTTGCCTAAGATGAGCCAGCATTTGTTCTCCATATCCAAGCCCGGATAGCCGAACATACGGCCGATCTGGACCAGCTCTTCATCATTGATCTTCAGGATGTTGCATGCTTTGAGCGAGTCGCAGATGACCTCTTTCGAATAGAAATGCTGCCGGAGGTTGATGTCCAAGACCTTCAGGCAGCCCTCGGGAGCGGCATTCAGAAACTGCGCGATCGTCTTCCGCGACACCTCATTGCGCTGTGCGAGCGTGCCGAAGCAGACGGCTTGGCACGCCTTGGCGGCCGCTTCGACCTCCGGAGTGTACGGGATGTTGTCCCAGGCCACACCTTCGCGAATGTCATAGGCGGGCACCCCGGCCTCGTCGAGCGTCACATGGACCGTGCCCGTGGGGTAATCGACCCGCGGCATGACCGCCTTCAGGCCTTTCGCTTCAAGTTCCTCCAACGTGCGGTCGCCCAATGCGTCGTTGCCCACTGCGCTCACCGCGACGGCCTCATGGCCGAACTGACTGGCATGGAATGCAAAGTTGGCCGGTGCACCGCCTAATTTCTCTCCATCGGGAAGACAATCCCATAGGGCCTCTCCGAGCCCTGCAATCACTTTTTTCATTGTATGTCGTCTTTATTGAATTTCATTCTTCCATGACTGTTTGATCTCTCATCCTTCCTGTTTGCCGGTCACTGCGGCTCCCACTCTCGGGATGTAGCTCAGCAGATAGACCACTCCGACGGCCATGACGGCCACGGCTCCGGCCTGCCCGGCAGCGTCGCTCGCGAAGCCCATGAGCAGAGGGAAGACCGTTCCGCCGAAGAGTCCCATGATCATCAGGCCGCTCACCTCGTTCTGTTTGTCAGGTACGCTCTGCAGAGCCTGTGCAAACACGAGCGTGAAGACATTGGCATTGCCGAAGCCCACGAACGCGATGGCCGTGTAGAGCAGCCATCTTGTCTGGCCGAAGAACATGCCTGCCATGCTCAGGGCCATCAACGTGACCGAGAAGATGAAGAAAGTGCGGTTCTTGACCACATGAAGCATGAAGGCCCCCGTGAGGCTCCCGATGGTGCGGAAGATGAAATAGAGAGACGTGGCGAAGGCGGCTTCGTTGAGCGTCAGCCCCACGCGCTCGATGAGAAGCTTGGGGGCGGTGGTGTTGGTGCCCACGTCAATGCCCACGTGGCACATGATGGCAATGAACGAGAGCAGCACGATGGGCTTGCCGAGAAGCCTGAAGCAGTCGGCAAAAGAGGACGGCTTGCCCTCGATGGGCTCTTCTTCAATGGACGTGGAGAGCAGCAACAGCGAGGCCAGCACGCCGATGCTCATGTAGATGGGGAACAATATGCGCCACTCAAGGCCGAATGACGGGATCGAGGCTGATGCCCCCCACATGGCGATATAGGGTGCCATGAACGACGCGATGGCCTTCACAAACTGGCCGAAATTGAGCGTGGCGGCCAAGTTCCCGCCCCGGATGACGGTTGCGACCAGTGTGTTTAGCGATGTCTGCATCAGTGCATTGCCGATGCCCAGGAGTGAGAAGGCAACCAGCATGATGCCAAAGCTCTCGCCGAAGATGGGCAGCAGCAGTGCCAGAACAGTCACCACGAGCGACAGCAGCACTGTCCGCTTGCGCCCGATGCGGTTCATCAGCATGCCGGTAGGTACGGAGAAGATGAGAAACCAGAAAAATACGAGTGACGGAAAGATGTTGGCCACCGAGTCGGTAAGTCCCAGATCGGCCTTCACATAGTTAGATGCGATCCCTACGAGATCCACGAATCCCATGGCGAAAAAGCAGAGCATCACGGGGATCAGCACCAGTTTGTTGTTGTTATTCATCGTTTGTTGTTGTTAGGCGGTTAGTTGTTTGATGTCGCAAAGGTAGTGAAACCGACATGTCGACCCTATAAATAATCGTTCATCGGCTTGCAAATTTGTTATATGAAACAAATCTGCAGGGTCGATGAACGATTATTTTCATTTCAACTCATAGATGGTCTGCCTGGCACTTCCTTTCAGGATGGCTTGGCTGTAAGGCTCCGACGGGAACACTAAATTGGCCATCGCCATCTTCCCCTCGTTGCCAAAGGCTTCGATGCTCGAACGGTCTATGAAGAGTCGGAGGGTCTTCAGCGGGCCGAAGGTCGGTGCCACGGTCCGGGCAGGGAAGGCGTCGCTGAACTGCACCTCGCCGCTGCGCGTGCGGTCCATGGCAAAAGTGCGGCTGTCGGCGTCATACTCCATGACCACCTGTTCGCCCCTCCCGTTTTTCAAGATCAGCGTGAAGCTGCCTCTGACCGCCACTTCTATTTCGGCCGCATCCGTCAGTTTCCGGAGCTTCCGGCCGCGTATCGCATTCACTTCACGGCTCGGATTGGAAGCCATATAAGTCTCGTCGCCCGAGCGGAAGAGATAAAGATCGCGCGGAAGGCTGTTGGCAGCGCGGTACTGACGTGTCGGCACCTGGTTCGCATACTGCCAGTTGCTCATCCAAGCCATGGCCACCGTGCGTCCCTCAGGCGCATTGTTGAAGGTGACGGTGGCATAATGGTCCTTCCCATAGTCCATCCATTTAGTGACGGCAGGTTTGCTGTCGCAGGTAAACTGATGGCCGTCGAACGAGCCGATGAAGTATTGCGTGGCGCTCCCCCCATGCGGACCGCCCGGGTTGATGTTCACGATGAGCGCCCATTTGTGGTCTCCGGTGCCCTCAACGGGCAGCTTCACAAGGTCAGGACACTCCCACACGCCGCTGTGGTTGCCGTATCCGTGGCCGAAGGAGCTTTCATATTGCCACGCCTTCAGGTCTTTTGACGAGTAGATCTGTATCTCCTGGCCAGCCGCCAGGACAAGATTCCATCGTCCGGTCGCCTCGTTCCAGAACATCTTAGGGTCGCGGAAGTCGGCGATCTCGCCCGTAATGATCGGGTTGCCGGCATACTTATGGAATGTCATTCCATGGTCCTCGGAGTGGGCGAGGCTTTGTGTCTGGCTCACTCCGGCCGTAGTATAGATGGCTACAACGGCATTCCGGCTGAAGCCCGCGGTGTTGTTGTGGTCCACAACGCAGTTCCCACTGAAGATCATACCCAATCCGTCGGGCTCGATGGCGTCAGGTTGGTGGGTCCAATGGATCAGATCCGTCGAGGTCGAATGTCCCCAGGTCAAGTTCTCCCACTGGCTTCCGTAAGGATTAAACTGATAATACAGATGCCACACACCATCCATATAGAACATCCCGTTGGGGTCATTCATCCAGCCATAGGCCGGCGTATGATGATACAGAGGACGGAAACGCTCGCGGTTAGAGGTGTCGAAAGAGTTGGAATAACGCAGTTTCTGCCAGCACGTATACTCGCGGATGGCGCCCGTCTGACGGCGGTTGCCGGGAAAAACGATGTCGAGCAGTGCCTGTTGGCCATTCAGCTGGCTGAGATCGAGGGGCACATAGTAGTCCACATTGTCCACTGCTAACCGGCAGTTGAACTGCTTCACGACCGCGTTGTCGACAATGATGCTGATGCGGGCATTCTCTTCTTTCTCCTCCACAGGCAGCAGGAGATAGCGCTGCACGGTCTCTATGCGCTGCATGGCGTGGCTTTCGCTGAGGAAAGAAGGTGGCTGCGGCAAGGCCTGAGCCATGCTCTGGGTGCTCCAGAGAATAGCCAAGCACAGGGAAAAGAATAGTTTTTTCATCTCAAAAGGATCTGTATGATATGAGAGCAAAGATAGTTTATTATTTCTATCTTTCCCCTCTGATTGTCAATTAAATGATGCGTAGCCCGGATTTTGGGTGTATGCGCCGTTGGAAAGGTTATACTGCTGGACAGTGATAGGCAGGTACTCGTCTTTTCCTTTGGTGAATTTGGCATTCACATAATAGGCCCTTGATTGTTTCTCACGTGCGAAATAGCCGTTCATTACCGTATCGGCGATGCCCCAACGGACAAGGTCAAAGAAGCGTTCACCTTCCATTGCCGTCTCTAAACGCATCTCGAAGCGGAGCGCCTTGCGTGCATAGGCCTGCGTCCAGCCATCATTCGGATATTCCGCAATCTTGTAGTTGGCCGCATACTTGCTGTTGTTGTTGAAGTCTTTCACCCAATATGCGGCGTTGGCAGCACGATAGCGCACCTGGTTGATCAGCTGTCGGGCCACGTCAAGGCTCTGGTTCAGCTCGATCAGCGCTTCAGCCTTCCAGAGCAACACGTCACTGTAGCGGATCACGTTCCAGTTCAATGCGCTGGCTCCCCACGGCCAACCCTTGAACATCTCGCCGCTTTCGGGCGACACGAAGAAGCGCTTGCAGCAATGCTGACCATAGGTCCCCTGGTCGCGGACCCATGTGTTGAGGCACGGCGTATCGGTATATGTCTTCCACCGGACACCCGGTCTGCCGACGATGAAGTCAAGCCGCGGATCCACCGGAGCAGACACGTTGTAGCTCTTGCCTGTTGCTGCATCCCATACATCATAATGCTGCTCATAGTACGAATCAAACTTTGGGAGTCCGTTCTCATCCGTTTGGTACGCGTCAATGAGATCCTGACTCGGCAGGAAAAAGCCGTCGCCGGAGTAGGGGCCCTGCGGTGCGTTGAGCAGGTTTGACCAGTTGATACGCCCGGCACTGCTGCTCCCGTCGTTCATGGAGTATTGTACCTGGAATACTCCTTCCTTACAATTGTCGCCCGTAGAGACCTTGTCTAAGTCCTGGAAGTTGTCCATCAGCCCGTAACGGCCGCTGTTTATGACCTGGTCACACTCGCTGACCACCTTCTGGAGCAGCGCTGCGTCAATGCCGGTCACCTGATGCGTGGTCTCGTCCTGCTTGTAGGCGCGGTAGAGGTTTACCTTTGCGGCGTAGGCATAGGCGGTGAATTTGTTGATCCTACCTATCTGCGGCTGGGTCTGGGGCAATACTTCGGCGGCTCCTTCCATCGTGGATGCGATCTTCTCAAGGATCTGGTCGCGGGTGTATTCGTTGTTGGAGCGGTCGGAAACGTTGCCGGTATAGTCTTCCTCAAAATAGACGATCTTGTTGAACAAACGGCTCAGCTCGAAGTAAAAGTGTGCCCGCAGGAACTTCATTTCAGCGATCTGCACGCTGCGGTCGGCCACCTGCGCGTCGGTCATGCCGTTCAACATGCGCAGAGCTGCATTGCATCGCTGCACGCAAGTATAGAGATGGTACCACTTGTTGTCAACATTGAAGTTGGTGGCATCGACGTCCATGATCTCCATACGGTGGATTTCCTGCACGTCGCCTGTTCCTCCACCGCCCTTATAGGCATCGTCCGAGCGCACGCTGCCATAGCTCCAGTTGGTGGCTGGATAGAAGCACACGCTCCAATCCTGCGGATTCGGTCCCATCAGTGCAGCGTAGGCTGCGTTGGTCAACAGGTCTACCTGCCCGCCTTTCTGTATGACTTCGTCGCTCAGAACGCCCTGGGGCTTGTTGTCTAAGAAACTGTCCTCGCTGCAACTCACGGTCAACAGAGCTGCCGCAGTCATGATTGCTATATTCTTGAGTTTCATTTTGAATTTCCCTTTTTGATGTTATTTGATCTTGTGATGTTTCTTCCCGGTCAGTCATTCCTTTCTTTCGGAGTGCCGGGATGAATCTTTTCTATTTTACAGACCTACCGAGAGACCGAATGTGAAGGTGCGTGGCAGTGGGTAAGTGTAGCCCAATCCCTCGGGATCGGCGCCCGTATAGCCGGTGATGGTGAACAGGTTCTGGCCCTGAACGTAGACACGTGCGCGGCGGAGGTGTATCTTGCTGAGCAGGCTCTGCGGCAGTGTGTAGCCGAGAGTGGCGGTCTTCAGTTTGATGAATGATCCGTTCTCGATGTAGAATTCGGAGCTTCGGTTTTCGTTATTGCTGTCGAGTGCCGTCAGCGCAGGAGTGTCGCAGTTGTAAACGCCTGTCTTTTCGTACTCGGTCCAGGCATTCATTGCGTCGAGCAGACGGGTGGAGTGGTTGCCGTTCCAGAGCTGGAAGAGATCGGTATAGAATTTAGAATTGTTCCACGCATCACGGATCATGCCGTTGAAGAAGAGGCTGAGATCGAATCCTTTGTAGGAAGCCGAGAGGTTGAGACCTGCCGTGAACTTGGGCCGGTCACATCCTAACCACGTCTGATCAGCTGTGTTGATCTTGTTGTCACCGTTGATGTCGAGATACTTGATGCGGCCTACGCCGGGTGCTCCAATCTGCACATCGTACTGCTGCTTGTAGGCATCGACTTCGTCCTGTGTGCGGAAGACGCCGTCGGTCTTATATCCCATCCATGATCCGTATGGCTGGCCGACGATCGACTTGCCCGGCATGGCGCCGCCGAAGGTATAGTAGATGGCATCGGGGAGGCTCTTCATCTCGTTGTGATAGACGGATGCGTTGAAGTCGATGCTGTAGTTCAGTCCGTTCTTGAGCCTGTCGCGCCAGCCGAGAACGAGCTCGAAACCGTTGTTATCCATGTCGATACAGTTCTGCCAGGAATAGCCGCCCTCGCCGATGACGCCTGCATAAGGCGGCTCGAAGAGCATGTCTGTGGTCTTTTTCAGGAAGTAGTCGAGCGACAGGGTGAGCCGTTGGTTGAGCAGTGTGGCGTCCAGACCGAAGTTGATCTGCTGTGTCTGCTCCCACTTCAGGTCCGGATTGCCGGTGTGAGTCTTTGATGCTCCAGATGCCATGTGCTGGTTGTCGCCGCTGAGGTTGTAGCTGGCGTTGGAGAGCGAGACAAGGTATTTGGTATAGGTAGCCTCGTTGTCGATCTCATCGTTACCGTTGATACCCCAGCTTGCTCGCAGCTTCAGGTCGTCGAGCCATGATCTGGAGCTCTCCATGAACTTTTCGGAGGAGATGCGCCAGCCGGCAGATACGGATGGGAAGACGCCCACGTTGTGGTTTGATCCGAAGCGTGAAGAAGCGTCGCGACGCACGGTTGCGGCCACGAGATACTTGCTCTGATAGGCGTAGTTGGCCTTGGCGAAATAGGAAATCATGGAGTAATTGCCGCCGATACCGCGCACCTGGGCCAAGTTGGTCACTGCATTGAGGTAGCGATAATCTGTTTCTTCGGACATTAGACCTTGTCCATAGCCGCCCAGATCTTCATAGTTGTTCTTCTTGGACTCCATTCCGAGGAGGAATGAAGCGTGGTGATCACCGAGCTCAAGATTGTAGTTGGCCGTGTTGGTCCACACCCAGTTGAGGTTATGATAATGATAGGTGTCCAGCTCATTGACGTCCACGGTCCGCGAACTCTCCGTCCATTTCGGGACAAAGGTCTTGCTGAACTCGTTGTAATAATTGATGCCGAAGTTGGACTTGAGCGTCAGGTTCTTGATGGGTTCGATCTCCATGAAGACGTTACCGAACACGCGCCAGTACTTGTGCACGTTATCCTTCTGGTTGTTCTGCAGTCTCAGCGGGTTCGGCTTGTCGTTGAGCACGTCCATGTAGCCTCCTCCGTAGCCTCCCATCGAGTCATAGGCCGGCTCGGCAGGATGCTGGGCGACGAGCTGTTCCTCAATTCCGCCTTGGGCAAAGTGTTGTGTCCAATAGTTGACGGCAATGCTCTCGCCCACGCGGAGACGGTTGTTGAGGAAGGCATAGTCAGATGTCAAACGCGTGTTGAAGCGCTGATAGTCGGTGTTCTTCAGCATTCCGTCCTGGTCGATCCAGTTTACGGAGAGCGAACTGGAACCGTTTTCGGATCCCTTGCTCATGGTGAGCGAGTAGTTCTGCATCAATGCGGTCTTGTACATCAGGTCAAGCCAGTCGGTGTCGGCAGCCGTATAGGTGCGGCCGTCGGCACCTGTGAAGTAAGGAGAGGTCGTGTTCAGCTGCGCCGTTTCGCCGTTTCCGTAGATCATCGAGTTGGGATGCGTGCCGTAGGAGTTTCTGTAGGCCTGCCAATAGACGTCGCCCCACTGGCGGGCATTCAGCAGATCGTAGTTGGTGGTGAATGTCTGGGCGGTGAGTGAAGCATCGAAGTCCACTTTCACTTCGCCTTTCTTGGCGTGCTTGGTGGTGATGATGATCACACCGTTGGCCGCCTGCGCACCGTAGATGGCGGCCGAGGAGGCGTCCTTGAGCACCTGGATGCTTTCCACATCGTTGGAGGACAGGATGCTCCCGACATTGTCGCGCGTCATGATGCCGTCAATGACGTAGAGCGGAGAACTGTTGTTGATCGTTGTCGTACCGCGCACCAGCGTAGAGGTGTTGGTGCTTCCGGGTGTCCCGTCGGTGGTGATATTCACGCCTGCCACGCGTCCGTTGAGGCTTGAGAGCACATTGCCGGTCGGCACGTCTGCAATGTCCGTCATCTTCACGACGGACACGGAGCCGGTCAGGTCGGCCTTCTTTTCAGCCGTGTAGCCGGTCACCACGACCTCGTCGATGGTCTTGGAGCTGCTCTTGAGCGTCACGTTCATCTTCGCCGCTGCCGGCATTTCCACGGTCTGCATGCCTAAATAGGAGATTTCGATCACGGCACCCTGCTTCACCGTCAGTGTGAAACGGCCGTCCATGTCGGTCACCGTTGCCCTTTGGGTTCCTTTCTCTCTGACCGTCGCACCGATCACGGGCTCGTTGTCTTCGCCCGAAATGACCGTTCCGCTGACTTTCAGATCTTGCGCATGAAGGATCATGCACGCACATAGGAGCATCAAGCTCATTGCGATTCGTTTAAGGTTTTCCATTTGAATCATCGTTTGGTTAGTTGTTTTCATTTATCTGCCGGCAAAGATAAACAATGTGTATAGGGACGAAATAAAAAAATGATTCAACGGCCAGAAAATTTGTTTCATGAATCATTTCTCGTCCTCTTTGCAACATTCTTGTTGCCTCTCACCCGTAGAGACCGGTCTCGCGGCTGCCGGACATGCTCGGTGGGCGGGAGCGCAACCGATGGGGGCGGCAACGGATAACGGGTATGAATTATGACGACAATTGATCGCTGAAAACGGCGGTTTTATCTATCGGACCGTCCGCTGGGTGGAAATACGCGAAAAATGAATGGTTCTCGCAAGTCGCAGACTGTCAATGACTTACGTCCGGACGGCCATTTTGCTCCGTTCAGAAGGTCTCTCTGCCGCCCCCAAAGCTATCCTCCGCGCCGTCCAAAGCTATCCTCCGCGCGGTCCAAAGGATAGCTCCGGTCGGCCTGCAGCTATCATCCGCACCGCGCAGATGATCGTTCCGCGCCGCGCAGAAGGCACATTCAGCAATGAAAAATCAATATTCAGCACTGTCCATTGCGATCATTCCGCACGCCACATGCATCATTTAACATTTTTCTCATGTGTCGTCCGAGGCTTGTTTTTTCAGAATTTGGCTGACAAAGAGGCGTTGTTCGCAGCCTGCGGGCTGATAGGCCGATCCTCCCTCCACGGTGTCGCAGGGATCACGGCGATCGTGTCACCAACCATCTCACTCCCTCCCGGGCGGTTCGGGGCAGGCTGTGTCTCAACGTCCGATGTGCTCTCCGGGCACCACGCCAAACTCTTCCTTGAAGCATTTGGAGAAGTAGGACGGGGCGGAGAAGCCCACCGCGTAGGCCACTTCGGAAACGTTCATCCCTGTCGTGGCCAGCA
Organism: Prevotella sp.; assembly: GCA_022778905.1. Taxonomy (GTDB): domain Bacteria; phylum Bacteroidota; class Bacteroidia; order Bacteroidales; family Bacteroidaceae; genus Prevotella. The sequence continues at coordinate 17,194 of JALFRV010000217.1, forward strand.
GCTTGCGGGCGCGGTTGAGCCTTGCCTTGCGGATCAATTCGACAGGTGTGAATCCCGTCAGCGCCTTCACCTTGCGATAGAGCTGCACACGGCTCAGTCCGATTTCTGCCCCTATCCGCTCCACAGACAGGTCCGAGTCGGACAGGTTGTCCTGAATGATCTTGCGGAAGCGGTCGATAAACGCCCGGTCCTGATGGTTGGCTACGGCCGGGTGGAGATCTTTGGCAGCCGGTGCCGCTTGCTCCGTTTCGGAGCGGGCATGGATCATTGCGTCCCATTCGTCCCCGCCGGTGGCCCCCTGCGTGTAGTATCTGCGTAGCGCCGCTCGGCTCTTCAGCAGGTTGTCAATGCGTGCCAGCAACAGACGGGGGGAGAACGGCTTGGTGAGATAGGCGTCGGCGCCGCTCTCGTAACCCTCTATGCGCTGCTCGTCGAGCGTCCGTGCCGTGAGCAGAATGACCGGGACGTGACTCGTGACGGCATCCGACTTCAGCATCTGGCAGAACGCTATGCCGTCCATCATCGGCATCATCACGTCGCTGACCACGAGGTCGGGCACCTCGCTGCGTGCGATCTCCATCCCCGAAAGGCCGTCGGCAGCCTCGATCACCCGGTATCTGCCCTGCAGGGCCGTGTGGATATAGCTGCGCATGTCATTGTTGTCGTCAATGACGAGCACTACGGGCAGACGGTCGTTGTCGGCCGACACGACACGCTCCGCACGGCCCTCTTCCGCCGACGGGCCGTTGATGTACTGCGTGTCCGGCATCCGCGGCTCTTCCTGTTGCGGTTCAGCGATCTCGCCCTCCTGGTTTTTCGGCAAGACCACCGAGAACTCCGAGCCCCGGTCTTTTTCGCTCCGGACGCTCACCTGACCGTGATGGAGCTCTGTGAAGGCTTTTACGAGCGCCAGTCCGATGCCCGTTCCGCCTGCCGAATGGCGCGTCTGGAAGAAGCGTTCGAACACACGGGGCAGCTCGTCGGTGTCTATCCCGATGCCGGAATCAGTCACTGACAGGCGGATCTGCCCGTTTTCCGACGGCCGGAGGTCCACTCCGACGTGTCCGCCCGACGGGGTGAACTTCAGCGCATTGCCCATCAGATTGGTGAAGATGCGCTCTATCTTGCTCCGGTCGGCCGTCACCACATAGCCGTCACCATCCTCCACGTGCAGGCTCAGGCTGATTTTCTTCTTCGCGGCAGCCACACGGAAATCGTCCGTCCATGATGTCAGGGCCTCGCGCATGTCAAACCGGCTGAGGCGAAGCGGCATCTTCCCGTTCTGCACCTTGCGGAAATCGAGGATGTCATTGACCAGTTGCATCAATACATTCACATTCCGATGCACCAGCGCCAGCAACGAATGCTGTTCCCCCCGGATGCTTCCGTCGGCGAGCAACTGCTCCACCGGCTCGGCGATCAGCGTCAGCGGCGTGCGCAACTCGTGGCTCACATTGGTGAAGAAAGTCAGCTGTGCCTGCGTCATCTCCTCCACCTCGTGCGTCAGCCGCTGCAGTTCGTCGTTGCGCTTGCTCAGTTCCGCGTTCAGCCGCGATTTCATCAGATAGGCGCGGAACACGTACCAGGCCCCGAGAACGAGCAGAATGATGATGATGACAGACATGATGATCAGGATGCGCTGCGTGTTCAGCCGGTCAAAGTATGTATCAACCAAGCCGTGCAGCGTGTTGATATTCTTTGTCTGCTTGTCCAGTTCGGCGTGCTGCATGAGCAATACCGCGGCGTTGTCCCTGGTCACGATGGCCGCCTGCATGGGATTGTCGCGCCTGAAGGGCTTGCCTTCGAGGATGTTGGCAGCCAGCTGCATCACCTCCGTACCACGTGTGGGATAGATATAGGAGGCCGTCATCAGCCCCTTGTTGACCATCTCCACACCGCCTCCGGGCGTGGGCAGGCCGTCCACACCGTAATAGATGACGGGGCGTCGGATGCCGTGTGCAGCCACCGAGCGGCGCGCTCCCATGGCCAGACGGTCGTTCTGGCCGAACACGCAGTCCATGTCCTGATGCTCCCGCAGAATCTTGTCCATGGCACGCCGACCGCTTTCTTCCGTCCAATCGCCCTGTTCCGAGACCACGACCGTCATGCCGGGAAAGCGGCGCATGGCAGCCATGAAACCGCGGTGGCGCTCGATAGCCGGCGACGAACCTTTCAGCCCCATGATCTCGACCACCTTCCCGCGGCCGCCGCAATTGGTCCCGATGAGCGTCCCCATCGTGTAGCCCACCTTGAAATTGTCAGCTCCGATGAAGGCTGTGTATTTGTCCGAATTGGTCTTACGGTCGAAGAGTATCACCGGTATGCCGTGGTCGTAGGCCTTGTCGACAATGGGCGTGAGCGTATTCTGCTGATTCGGCGATACGATGAGCAGGTCTACGCCCTCGCGGATGAAATGCGCGATCTGCTCTATCTGGCGTTGGTCGTTGTCGTCGGCGGATGCAAAGCGAAGCTCAATGTTCTCATGCACGTACTGTCCCATGGTCAGCTCGCGTTTCAACTGGTCGCGCCAGATATCCTCGCTGCACTGTGACACGCCGATGACATACTTCCGATGGCTGCCCGAGCAGGCACACAGGATCCCTGCAAACAGAAGAATGGCCAGTTTCCTTTTCATGTTTTCATTAGGTTTTAATGCCACAAATATAAAAAAAATATGTCATATCCGTCGCTGATGAAACAAAATTCTCCTTCTTTGAAACATGAATGACAGCCTGTCCGGAAGCGTGTCCGTATCTTTGCAGCAGAAACTCCCGGACGGCACGGACCGTCCGTCCCGTCTCAACAGGTATCAGCGGTAAGGATTGTGAACGTTCAGGATCAACCTCGCCAGAAGGCCGCAGATCATTCGCATCCGTGGCCTTTACTTCAAGAAAACCAATCAAACAAGATATGAAAACCAACCAAATGAACATACTGTCTGTCCTCTTCCTGCTCCTCACAGCCATCCCCCTGCAGGCGCAGCTGCGCACGGACGGATTCAGTAAGTGGATCCAGCTGAAGACAGGAGCGGATGTACGGTCGGTATCCGGATGGTTTGCCCTGGAGTCATTTCCGACGGATACGGCAGCCTTCATCGGTGTCCGTGACCGGCAGGGACATCATGTGGCAATCTGCGTAGACCGCTTCGGACGGCTCATGCTTGGCACCAGAGAGGGGTATACCCTGCTTCCGCAGCGGGTGGAGCGATTCCGCTGGCTGCACTTCCTGCTCGACTTGGAAGACCGGATCATCCTGATGAACGGTCGCCGGATTCCCTGTCACGCATGGACAGATATGGACCGGACAGACTCGCTGACCCTGCTGGCCGGCAAAGACTTCACAGAGAGGGGCGGCTGGGGCTACCGCCTGAACGTGATCAACGGGCTGATCGACGGCGTGAAAGGCAACGCTGACCCTGTGGAAGCCGTGCTCCTGCGCGACAACGTTGGACTGCGCATGAACGAAAAGCCGTCGTTGGACATCGAAAAGGAACGGTTCGCACACGACCTGAACCGCCCGAAGTATCATCTCATGCCTGCTGGCAACTGGACGAACGAGACCCACGGACTTCTCTGTTACAACGGACGCTGGCACCTCTTCAACCAGAAGAACGCCTCGAACATCCTGCTCCGACAGATCAACTGGGGCCACTTCTCCTCGCAAAACCTGATTGACTGGACCGAAGAGCGTCCGGCCCTCACGCCCGGAGAGCCTTACGACAGCGACGGAATCTGGTCGGGGCACGCCGTGATCAATGACGCGGGCATCCCGCAGATCATCTATACCGGCGGCGGCAGCCACACCACCGTCTGCACCGCGTTCCCTATGGACTCGCTGCTTGTCAGCTGGCACAAGTACGAAGGCAATCCCGTCGTTGCCCGTCAGCCACAACCGTTCACACGGACCGACATGCGCGATCCTTATATATTCCGTGACAACGGCCGTTGGTACATGATCGTCGGCTTCGGAATCGACCGCCCCGAAGGTTCGCATGGCGCGCTCTTGCTCTACCGTTCGGCTGATCTGAAGCGGTGGGATTATGTCCATCTGCTGTTTGAAGGAAACCCGCGCAAGGACCGTTCGGGCCGCTTCTGGGAGATGCCCGTATTCAAACGCTTCGGCAAAAAATGGATCCTCTCGGTCAACAGGGTGCCGGAGCCCGGCGCGCCAGCCATTACGCAGTACTGGGTCGGTAGCTTCAGCCGCGAGAAATTCATCCCCGACGATCCCCTTCCGCAGCATTTGGAGGTCGTCAACCGCCTACTTTCACCCTCCGTCAGCGACATGTCCGACGGACGGACCATTGCCATGGCCATCATTCCCGATGAGATCGGCGCCGCGGAGACCCGCCGACAAGGCTGGGCACACGTCTTCAGCATTCCGCGGGAGTGGCGCTTCAACGGCAAGAAGATCTGCCAACAGCCCTATGAAGGACTGCGTCAGTTGCGCAACAACCATGAAAGCTATCCCATGCAGGCCATCTCCAAGCCTCTCGTGGTCAGCAGGCAGGGCCGCCAGAAGGAGATAGTCGTCCGCTTCAACGTCCTCGATGGAGCCGACTTCGGCATCACCCTCTGCAAGGATCCGGACGGTTCGGAGTGGGCCCGGATCACCTTCGACCAGCGCAGCCGTCAGCTCCGCATCGATCAGAAGCATCGTCCGGGCAGCCCGGAAACATTCTCCACGCCGCGAGCAGGATACTTCCGTGTCGGCCGGAAGATGCCCCTGGAGCTGCGACTCTTCATCGACGGCTCCGTCGTGGAAGGTTTCATCAACGGCGAGGACGCCTTCACGGCCCGCTTTTTCACGTCCGATGAGCATGCCACACAGGTGGAGATCTTCTCCGAAGGGCAACGGACGCAAGCCTCGGCCGACGTCTACGACCTTCGCCCGGCATCCATGACGACAGCGTTCTGACAAGCGGAACCTGCCGGTCAGGAAGTTTTAGCCAAGTCCGCTACTGTCCGTTTCCGTCGCCGGAATGGCCGTCGGTGCCAACGGGCAGCAGCATCTTTCACGGCGACAATTCTGCATGCATGACTTAATAATCCCGTTTTCATTTTGAAAAGCCATTGGAATTTACTATATTTGCATCACACATGTAATCGTCTAAACACATCCCGATTATGGCAAAACGAAGTCTATGGCGCGACGACTATTGGCTGCTGCTCATGCAACTCTATCTCCGCCGGCCCGCCGGTGTGAAGCCCCTCTACTCCCGTCCGATGGTGGAGCTTGCGCTGGAGTTGCACATCAGACCCGAGTTTCTCTACGAACAGATGTTCCGCCTGCGGCAGTTTGACACGCCGCGCATAGAACACCTGTGGCACACTTACGGCAAGAGCCCCAAGAAACTGGCACGTGCGGTGAAGCTGTTGCGCCAGATGAAGGGCTTCGGACAGGCAGCAGAGTTCTACGACGGCGTAGATGTCAGCGAGTCATGGGAGACAGACTTCAAGCCCGTCAGTGATGCTACGGGGCCCATAGAGCCCGTCCATCTCATCATGATACTCGACCTCTACTTCCGCCTCACACCCATCACGATGGTCGCCGAGACACCGGAGATCATCGCCTTGGGAAAGCTCCTCCGCATCCAGCCTGCGCTGATCGTGGAGGTGATGGAAGTCTTCCGATTCTGCGATCCGTATCTCAACCGCGACGACATGATCATCAGCCCCTTCCTCATGCCGTGTCAGCAGGTCTGGAAGCGCTTCGGCAACGACAGCCCGGAGAAATTATCGGCCCTCGCCGCACAATTAACGGACTACTTTCGCTGATTCTCCGAGATCTTTTGTACATTTGCATCGAAATCCCATCAGATATGGCCCAGAGACTCATACAAACGCAGACACAGAAGCAGATCCAGACTCAGCACCTCTCGCAACAGCAAATGCTGCAGGTAAAGCTATTGGAAATGCCGGTCACAGAATTGGAGGAGAGCGTCAATATGGAGCTCGACGACAATCCGGCGCTTGAAGTCAGCGATCCCGATGACGCACTCGGCGAAGACCGCGACGAGACGATCGAGGACGAAGACGAGAACTTCGACCAGCAGACAGAGCGCGAAGAGCGGGAGGAAGCACTCGATTCGGCGCTCGAAAACATCGGCCGGGACGACGAGATGCCGGAAAGCTTCCAGTCAGGGAACTATCAGAACGCAGACTATGAAGAGATCGTCTACGGTGACACCACATCCTTCTACGACAAGCTCAAGGAACAGATGGGCATGGAAGATCTCACGCCCAAGCAACGCGACATCATGGAATACCTCATCGGTTCGCTCGATGACGACGGACTGCTGCGCAAGGATCTCGACACCATCAGCGACGAGCTGGCCATCTATCACAACATCGAAGCCGACGAAAAGGAAATCGCCCGCGTGCTCGCAATACTCAAGACCTTCGACCCCGCGGGCATCGGGGCATGCTCATTGCAGGAATGTCTGCTCCTCCAGATAGACCGCAAGAGCGACGGGAAGCTCAAAGAGCTCATGCAACGCGTCATCAGCGAATACTACGATGAGTTCACCAAGAAGCACTGGGACAGGATTCAGGCCGCGCTCAACCTCAACGATCTCCAGACCGAAACGCTCCGGGAGGAAATCCGGAAACTCAATCCGAAACCCGGAGCAGCCCTCGGAGAGACCGTCGGACGCAATCTCCAGCAGATCACCCCCGACTTTATCGTCGACACATCCGATGACGGAACCGTCACCTTCAGCCTCAACCGAGGCAACGTGCCCGAGCTCAAGGTCTCGCCGTCCTTCACGGAAATGGTCAACGAATATAAGAACAACCGCTCCGGCATCAGCCGGCAGACCAAGGAAGCACTGCTCTATGCCAAGGGCAAAGTGGACAAGGCCGTCGGATTCATCGAAGCTGTCAAGCAGCGGAGGCACACCATGTACGTCACCATGAAGGCCATCATCGAGTGGCAGTACAAGTTTTTCCAGGACGGAGACGAAACAGATCTCCGGCCCATGATCCTCAAGAACATCGCCGACAAGACCGGTCTCGACATCTCGACCATATCACGCGTGAGCAACGTCAAATATGCCCAGACCAAGTGGGGCACGTTTCCCCTGCGCTTCTTCTTCACGGACGGCTACACCACAGACAACGGAGAGGAGACGTCCACACGCAAGATCAAGCTCGCGCTGAAGGATGTCATCGAGCAGGAAGACAAGAGTAAGCCCCTCAGTGACGACATCCTCGCCCTCGAGATGAAGAAACGCGGATTCCCGATCGCACGGCGCACCGTGGCCAAATACCGCGAGCAGCTCGGACTCCCTGTTGCCAGGCTCAGAAAAAAGTAATCATCCGGCTGATACAAAGCATGTAAACGCCGCCTCCATCCTATGAAAGAGAAGAACATAATACTGGCTGCCCGCGTGATGAGCATGCTCTTCACGCCGTTCTATCTGCCTATGGTCGGGCTCATAGCCTTGTTCATCTTCAGCTACATGAGCCTGCTCCCATGGTCCTACAAGCTGATCGTGCTGGCCATGACCTATCTCTTCACCATTCTCTTGCCTACCGTCCTGATCCACGCCTATCGCCGTTATCAGGGCTGGTCTTTGATAGAACTCGGGGCCAAAGAGCGTCGCATGGTGCCCTACATCATTTCTATCCTCTGCTATTTCACCTGCTTTTACCTGATGAACCTGTTCAACATCCTGCGCTTCATCGGTGGAATACTGCTCGCGGCACTGGCCATTCAGATCTTCTGCGCACTGATCAACGTATGGTGGAAGATATCTACCCACTCTGCGGCCATAGGCGGCGTGACCGGCGCATTGGTCGCCTTCTCCTTCCTCTTTGCGTTCAACCCGGTCTGGTGGCTTTGCTTCGTCCTCCTCATAGCAGGCATGGTGGGGGCGAGCCGCATCATTCTCCGGCAGCATTCGCTGTTGCAAGTGATCGCCGGATTCTTCGTCGGCGTCCTCGCCGGATTCTTTATCATCGTATGAGACATCAACAATCAACAATCAAAACAGTAACGATATGAAACCAATCGTCAGCATTATCATGGGCAGCACGAGTGATCTGCCCGTCATGGAAAAGGCACTCAAATGGCTTGATGACAACGCGATCCCTTTCGAGGTGAATGCTTTGTCGGCCCATCGCACACCGGATGCCGTCGAGGCATTTGCCAAAGGCGCCCGCGAGAGGGGCATCCGCGTCATCATAGCAGCAGCAGGAATGGCTGCCGCACTGCCTGGAGTGATCGCCGCATCGACCACCTTGCCCGTCATCGGCGTACCTGTCAAGGGCATGCTTGACGGTCTCGACGCCATGCTGAGCATCATCCAGATGCCCCCCGGCATTCCCGTGGCGACCGTAGGGGTCAATGCCGCGCAGAACGCAGCGATCCTCGCGGCCCAGATCATCGCCTTGAGCGACGAGGAAACGGCACGTAAGGTCGACGCATGGAAGGCCGGTCTCGGTTCGAAAATCGAGAAGGCGAATGCCGAACTGGCACAGATCAAGGACTATCAGTATAAATGTAACTGAGACGGAAGATCGTTCCGTGTCAGGATGATTCTAACTTCGGACAAGCCGGAGAATCGTTCCGGATCGGGCGGAAGATACGTTTCAAGCAGTTGAAAACCAATTCTTTATTGATGGAAACAGACCTATTCAACTATCACAGGCGCCAGACGGTGGCCGTGAAGGCGGGCAGCGTGGGCATCGGAGGCGACAACCCGATCCGCCTGCAGTCGATGACGACGACCTCGACCGATGACACAGCAGGCTCCATAGCACAGGCGGAGCGCATCATCAGGGCCGGCGGGGAGCTCGTGAGGCTTACCACCCAGGGCACCAAAGAGGCCGAGAACCTGCGGCATATCCATGACGGCATCCGTGCGGACGGATTTGCCACGCCGCTCGTAGCCGATGTCCACTTCAACCCGAACGTTGCAGACGTCGCGGCAAAGTATGCCGAAAAGGTGCGCATCAACCCCGGCAACTACGTCGATCCGGCCCGTCGGTTCATCCGGCAGGAATACTCGGACGCGGAGTATGCACAGGAGTTGCAGAAGATCGAAGACCGTTTCGTGCCGTTCCTTGACATCTGTCGTGCCAACCATACGGCCGTCCGCATCGGCGTCAACCACGGTTCGTTGTCCGATCGGATACGCAACCGCTATGGCGACACGCCCGAAGGCATCGTCGAGAGTTGCATGGAGTTCCTGCGGATCTGCCGTCGTGTGCACTTCGATGACGTGGTCATCTCCATCAAGGCGTCCAACACGGTGGTCATGGTGCAGTCGGTCCGCCTCCTCGTTGAGACCATGGAGCGCGAGGACATGCACTATCCGCTCCATTTGGGTGTCACCGAAGCCGGCGAGGGAGAGGACGGGCGCATCAAGAGCGCTGTCGGTATCGGAGCGCTGTTGGCCGACGGAATCGGCGATACCATCCGTGTCAGCCTCTCCGAGGAGCCTGAAGCGGAGATCCCGGTGGCACGTCATTTGGTCGACTACATCGGCCGGAAGGCGGGCCAGAGGATGATTCCGGGCGAGGCTTACGGCGGTTTCCGATGGACAAAGCCTACAAGGCGCACGACTAAACCTGTGCTCAATGTCGGCGGCGACCATGTTCCGGTGGTGATACAGCATTTTGTTCCCGGCTCCGAAACCATCGGGCGGGTAGGGGAGGAGCGTGCAGACTACCTCTATCTCGGTTCGTCAGTCCCGGCCGAAGCAGACCCGCAGCAGCGGTATATCGTCGATTTCAACATCTATGCGCAGCTCTGTGCGGGCGAGATAGCCTGTCCGCGGTCGTCTGTGGAGGGGCAGGAGGTGAAGGCGGAGCAATTCTTCCCGATCTTCCCGGTGACGGCCATGCCGTTCGTCGGGCATGTCCAGGCTCCGCTGAAGTTCCTCGTTCTGCAGTTCGGAACGCCCGCGGAGGAATACCTTGCCTGTCTGAAGCAGCATCCGGAGGTCGTGGTCGTCTGCACGGGCGGGCATCAGAACCGCCTCGGCGATCAGCGTGCGCTGGTCCATGAGATGATGAATGCGGGCGTCATGAACCCCGTCATCTTCGCCCAGATGTATCGTCTGAACGATAAAGAGGAATTCCAGCTCGAGGCCGCAGCAGACATGGGCGCGCTGATGATCGACGGTCTGACCGACGGACTGTGGCTCCTCAACGACGGCAACATCACCATGCGCGACATCGAGACCACGGCTTTCGGCATCCTTCAGGCCGCCCGTCTGCGCACTACACGTACCGAATACATCAGCTGTCCGGGCTGTGGGCGCACGCTGTATGATCTCCGCGAGACCATCGCACGCATCCGCGAGGCCACGAAGGAGATGAAAGGGCTGAAGATAGGGATCATGGGTTGTATCGTCAATGGACCCGGAGAGATGGCCGATGCGGACTATGGGTACGTCGGAGCGGGCATCAACCGCGTGAGCTTGTACCGCAAACAGGAATGCGTGGAGAAGAATATCCCGCAGGAAGTGGCCGTCGACCGCCTGCTCGAACTGATCCGCAGAGACCGGGAGAAGTAGGCCCCCCGCCTGCCTTCCCGGCAAGGAGGGAGATGGAGCGCATGATTAGCGTAACGGCTCAACAATCTCGCTGGGGCGGAACAGCATATCCGGCCGGGAGGAAGAGGAGAGGAGTAGCGGGAGAACAGGAGACTTTTGGGAGTACGGGAGTATAGGAGTTACAGGAAAGCAGACAACATCAATCTTCATTTCTTTATCCCGCTAATCCCGAAACGCTTCACATTTGTCTGCACTCCTGCACTCCTCTAATCCCGCCATTCCTCACATTTGTCTGCACTTCAGAACTCCTTCACTCCCGCCACTCCTCATATTTTTCCGCACTCCAGAACTCCTTCACTCCCGCCACTCCTATACGCTTGAACTCCCTAACCCCATCCTTCAATATATCAAAAATCAAATCAACAATCCACTATGGAAGGAAGAACAATCTACGAAATGGATCTGAAGAGCCGCTACATCGCGCCTCAGAACCGCTATGACGATGGTGACGCACTCTACGCCCGATGCGGAAGGAGCGGCGTCTTGTTGCCTAAGATATCCTTAGGGTTCTGGCATAACTTCGGCGGGGTGGACCCCTACGAACGCAGCCGTGCCATTACGCACTATGCATTCGATCACGGAATCACCCACTTTGACCTCGCCAACAACTACGGCCCGCCATATGGGTCGGCTGAAGAGACATTCGGTCGGCTGATCGAAGACGACTTCCGCCCCTACCGCGACGAGCTTTTCATCTCGTCGAAAGCCGGTTTCGACATGTGGGGAGGGCCTTATGGCAACTGGGGAAGCCGCAAATACCTCATGGCCAGCATCGACCAGAGCCTGCGTCGCATGCATCTCGACTACGTGGACCTGTTCTATAGCCATCGCTATGACCCCAACACGCCCATCGAGGAGACCTTGCAGGCGCTCGTCGACATCGTCAGGCAGGGCAAAGCGCTATACATCGGACTGAGCCGGTGGCCGCTCGAGCCGCTCAAGAAGGCCGAGCAGTATCTGCGGGAGCATGACACTCCGCTGCTCATCTATCAGAGCAAGCTCAACCTGATCAACCGTGAGCCGCAGGAGGAGGGTATCCTCGACTACTGCGCCGAGCGTCAGATCGGCTTCATCTCGTTCTCTCCGCTGGCCCAGGGACTGCTCACCAACCGTTATCTGAACGGCATTCCGTCCGACTCGCGCATGGCACTGAAGAAGACACTCCCGTCGGATCAGCTCACGCCCGACATGCTCAGCTATCTCAACAGGCTCAATAAGATTGCCACGGAGCGTGGCGAGACCTTGGCCGAAATGGCCCTCGCGTGGGTGCTCCAGCAGCCTGCCGTGACCTCAGTGCTCGTGGGAGCCAGCTCGCCGGAGCAGCTCGCCAGCGACCTGAAGTGCGTGCATGCCGAGCCGTTCAGCGACACTGACCTCTAAACATGCCGAACGGGCATCGGGAAAACGTAAGTTGCTCATTCATAGTACCTTATAGATGCAAGCCGCAGATGCCATCTCCGCAGCCTCCGAACGTATCCTCCGGGCGCTGCGGAGATATCTTTTTCACGCCCCGGAAGATACCTCTGCACAGCCCGCAGACAGGCACCCTAAAATGCAGGTAAATCCTCTGCCAGGCCCTGAAAAACCGTCAGAACCTTCCAAAAACGAAAAATTCCTGTAACAGAATCCGTTTAAACCACGTCCCTATGATTGAAAGCGCTTCTCAAAACATGTGCAACCGATCAAACAAACGACAATGAAAAGAATGATTCTTGCCACCTGCCTTCTGGCCGTCTGCCACCTGAGCCAGGCACAAAACGTTGACGCGCTCTTCAAGGAGTTCAAGGATGCAGCCAACGCAGAATACGTACACCTTCCGAAGATGCTGATAAAATTCGGGGCGAAAGTGACGCGCAGCAATGCCGAAGATGCCGACGACCGCAGGGCCGCTGACCTTGTGAAGAAGATTGAGGCCGTCCGCGTGCTCGACTTGGACGACTGTCCGCGCAGCGTGAAGAGCCGTTTCGTCCGCGCCATTGCCCATCTCGACACTGCCGGATATGAAGAGCTGGTCCGCGTCAATGATGAGGGGCAGCGCGTGCGGATCATGACCAAGTCGAAGAACGACCGCATTCGCGAGCTCGTGGTGGTGAACGGCGACGGGGAAGACTGCCAGTTAGTGCAGTTGAAAGTGAACGTCTCGCCTGAGGATGTGGACCGGTTGCTCGCTAACGGCATGGTGAAAATAGATTGATAACGCGGTCATCGCCGTGGCCGCAAGGCGCGGGTCAGGGTGCAGGGTGATA
>JALFRV010000227.1 GCA_022778905.1 Prevotella sp.
CCAGGTAAAGTCTCGCCGTGAGCATCTCGGACGATACCGCTGAGATTTCCTTGAGCATTGACTATCATTGCGATCAACAGCATAGCCGATAGAAAACTAAAGCGCTTAAAGTGTTTCATAAAGTATGTATTAAAGTTTGACGAAATTCGATGATGGGTTGAAATCAGATTATTTTGTTAGCAGCCTCTTTGTCTAAGAAAAGCTTGGCATGATCATGCATGCGGAGTATAGATGCAGGACACATTTCTGATACGGGTTCCTGGAGCATTTTATATACTGCTTCTGCCTTGCGTGCAGTGGGTACTATGCAAATCACTTGTTCACATGACATCAAGGCAGGGATTGTCAGTGTGAAGGCTGTTTGGGGAACATCCTCGAAATGAAGGAATTCTCCATCGTTGACTTGTTGCTGACGACAGATCGCATCCAATCTGGTTTCCTTTATCCAGTTCTTCTCATAAAAATGAGCTTCTGCCGGATCATTGAAGGCGATATGGCCATTCTCGCCGATCCCCATGCTCACGATGTCTAACGGACGTTCGTGAAGTAGTCGGGAGTAACGCGCACACTCGTCCTGAATGGTGCTACTACCGGATTGAATATAGTTTACAGACTTGAATGGCACTTTGGAGAAAATGGCTTTCTTTAGGAATGCGCCAAATTTCTGAGGCGCATTTTCAGGCAAGCCGATATATTCATCCATGTGGAAAGCCACAATCTTTCGGAAGTCGATGGACCGGTCTTGAGACAGGCACATGAGAAAGTCATCTTGGGAGTGGGCCGCAGCAAAGACAGCTCTCACCTCGTCTTGCTTGGACAACTTGGATATGACTTTGTCCTGATAGGCCTCATATGCAGCCTGTCCCATTTGCTCACGACTATCAAAGATCAGGACTTCTAACTTGTCCTTAATAAATGCTTTTATTGGTTTAATCATTTATTTGAATAATTGAAGGCTTTATTTTTTGTCGTTATATTTTAACTGGTAATAGTCTGCCATAAGGCGCATGCCGAACGAGGTTCCGATGTCCCTCTGGGTGAGCCAGATTGCTTTTTTCTTCACTCTCATTCGTGTGTTGATCACCGCTCCTCTAAGATTCTTGTCTGGATGATTGGCAGCATAGCGGTTGGTCAGTATCCATCGGATGCTGCGCTCATAGTTATCGCTGAACTCTGTATATCCATGTTGGGCCATTCTAATCCATAAACTGCCGGCAAAAGCGACTGCAGAACCACAGATGGAACCCTCATCTGAAGGTTTGCCATCGGTGTAATTGTTGTAAAAGATAGTGCCATCCTTTTTCTGCACTTTTGCATAAGTTCTCAACGTTCTTGCTGCCGCTTCAAGGTATTTCTTCTCTTTGGTCAATTCATAAGTCTCAATAAGCGATTCAGCATACCACAAGTTAAACCTGGGGTGGAAACTGGATACCTCAAGATGATTAGGCATGTAGCGCATCCATATACCATTTTCATATTGTTTGTCAATGAGGGAATTGGATAATAGAATCTGTCCATCGAGGAACTTCTTTTTTCCTGTGAACAGGTAAGCATCCTTGAACGGAGATCCCTCCGTATTTGGCCGTGATACGTCTTCCAATGTTTGGTTGGGTTTATCTTTATAGAAGGGGCTGTTCTGGGTAAGCACACCTCCTGTCTTGAGATCTGCTAAGTCGTAACAGATACCATTCTTCGGATCGTACATGTGATCATACATCCATTCTATGGCATTAGAAGCAACTCGCGCATATTTCTTGTCTCCTGTGACACGAGACAACTCGAACAGGCCATGTGTGCCATCCGAAACCGTCGCGAACACAATCTGGTCATTCCCAATATCATCGCCATGTGTAGCGCCTACCATTCCTTTTAAGGCCGGGTTGTCCTTGATCTCCAGACTGATCCACCAGTTACCAGCCCGCTTGGCTGCTTCTATTGCAGCCTGATTACCGGTCACTTCGTAGACCTGCACTAGTCCGAGGATCAACTGTCCCGTATGCCATGGTTCCTCGTACGGAAACCATTTACCCTGAATCATGTTATAATCGCACCTAGATTTGCCATGTTCGTCCAACAGAACGTTCATAGCGTAAGAAGCGCTGGCATTCATCGCGTCCAACAATTCTTGTTTGGTCGGTGCTTGAGCGTGTGCAGCCGGGCCGGTCAACGCTATGATCACTCCAATTGTTATCAGCATCTTTCTCATAGGATAAAATTAATTTAGTTAGTCAATATAATATTTTTGTTTGTGAGCCTTCACGACAATTCCGTCAAGTCTGACAGAAAATGTCCATTGGGGAACAAGTTGACTGCTCTTGATAAGAATGTGATTGGTGCCTTTGTGGAGGCGGATGGGTATGGCATATTTGTCAGATGTGAATTCGTTGTCACGTTTCGATGTGAAGACAATATCTCCATTGACAATTAATCTGTTTTCCCCCGTACCTCCAAACAGCACCGTTATGTTTTTGTCTTCGTTAGAGATAAGTTGTGAATATGCATACGCCAAGCCGTAGTTCAGGCTTTTGTAGAAAGATCCCGGATCCATCAAGAAGTTATTGGACGAAATATACCTGGTCCACTTATATTGTTTGTCTCCGTAAGAGATGCTTTGTCCAGGCATCGGTCGAGCATTCTTTTCCCCTCCCATTTCTGTTAGATAGTCTATCGTCTGGCTTCCATTGTGAAACGGACCGCAGAACAGCCAGGTTCCCAAATAGTTGCTGTTGATGACGCGGACGTCAACTCCGGCTTCAAGTGGAGATAACAACGGTCTGTCGCAATCTATGCGATGAATCGCATCCGATAGCTTTGTCTGAAGGCGATCCAGTTCCTTCAACTTGCTCTCATATAACTCAATGCCATGACGGTAGGTATAATACTGGTTCTCTGAGAGCCACAATTCAGAATACAGCGCTTCATTTGAAAGGAGCTTCTGTTTCAAAGTGATGATTTTATTCAAAGCATTACAGATGCCTTCCCTAAACTTCATTCTGTCCTTGGCGCTGTCTGTATAGGCCTTGTTGACTTGCAGCATCACATGCTGCGCATCGCAGACGAATGAGTAACTGTCAATTGCATATTTGAGAGAGCGTACGTCTTCCACGTTGCGATTGACCTGAATTTGGTTGAAGTAGAAACAGGCTTCCCGTAGGATAGAATCCACTTTCTCTAAATCTTTGACGTTTAGGTTCATTGGATTTCCTTGCTCTGGCGTGATTCTGTCTGTGATGACCCGCGACATCATCTGGAATGTAAGACCGATTCTTGAAAGCCCCGCCAGCGTCTCAAGTGTCTTTAGATAAGATCCGTTGGCCGTACCAAAGCGCGTGAGCGTGTAAGCTTTTTTAAATCTATTTGTGCTGATGTCCGTTTTCGTGTTCCACATGATGACGGCAGCTTCTGCTACAGGCAAGAAAAAAGACGAAAGGTTGTGCAGCCCCGTGTCATCCCAGGAGGTCAGCATTGTGCCCAAGGCACCTTCTTGGAACCCGTCTCGGATGAACTTCATATTTTCATTCGTCATGTTCAGATCTGGCAAGATCCTGTTTGAATTCACAACGCCGGGGCACACGATGAACTTCCGCTTTTGGCTCTTAAATGGCTGGATCCAGGGGCTGTAATCGGTTCCGTCATAATTCCAGGTAAGATAGACAATGTCTGCTGGCAACGTCTGGATGGTTTCCGGGTATTTCATGACTATGTCCCCCCACATCATTGTTTTCTTTCCTTTCTTCTTCAGGATCTGATAGAGGAACCGGATATGGTCTGCATAGAATTTCTCTGGCCCGACCTTTCTCACATAGTTGGCTGACTTTCCTTTTTCTATATCCCACGTTTCATCACAATTTATATTGAAGTATTCGGATGTACAGGCATCACAGATTTCTTCAATGTTTTTTTTCAAGAATGCTCGTGCGTCTTTATTCAGTGGTGAAATGAGGCTTGGGCTTTCACCCATGGGGCTGTATTTGGGTAGGGAAAGTATGTTTTCGAAATGTCCGAAGCATTGGAAACTGCCGATAACTTTCATCTGATAGGCCTTTGCGAAGGCACTGATATCTTTGAGGTCCGCTATGGTGAGTTTGCCGTCCTCGGGCGCAAAGTCCGGGTATGACTGTGTCTGGACTACATGCTCGATATAGAAGCTGATATCTGTATAGCGGAGTTCTGCCAATTGCTGGATATGGCGTTTGATCGATTCGACCGTAGGGATGGGGCCCCGACTGATGTCATCAAAGAATATCCGCTGCGGCATATCAGGCCAGTCTGCCAAGCTCATGCTGCAGATAAATTGCTTGCTTTGGAGCAATTGCTTCACGGTCTCTAATCCATAAAGCAATCCCCGCTGCCCGGAAGAAGAAACTGCAACCTGATTGCCTGTCCACTGAATGATGAACGCCTGATCGATGACCTGCTTTGGGCAACGGATGGGTTGATTCCATTGGGCGAGAACGGTGTTGATATCATGTCCTTTACGTGTCAAAGCACAGTTTATTTTCAGCTTGTGCGGCGCCCCCTCCGCGGCCGTATTTTTAAGTTCCGCTGCTACAGACTGATAGGCAGAAGCCGAAACTCCCGTGAACTCTATATCTATATGCTGATATTGAAGCGGTTGTCCAGTCGGCTCATATGTGATGTATTTGGGTGGAATAAGCAGACTGATTCTCTCCTGCTGAGCTATAGAGACCAGCGGACAGACAGCCATCAATATCGTCAGGATATACTTCATCATTTCTTTTCAATCAGTTTTTGGCTGTCCATGGGCCCTGTAAGCCGGATGGACTGAGTGCTCAGGCCGATGACATTCTCGCTGTAGATGGCCGGTCGAACATCCTTCTCTGACAAGTAGATGTGGATGTTGTCAAGGTCAATTGACTTCGCATGACGGATGTAAAGCCCATAGGCTGGCAAGATACCGAAGTTTGTAGCTTCTGGATATTCTGTTTCCATTTCAGGAATGGGAAGTTTGGGCATTTCCGCCAAACCGCCTTTACAACAGAAAGAGCAGTTGGTCAATTGGATGTGTTCAACGCTCCTGCCTGGAATGCCGGAGATGGAACATCCGATATTAGAGGTGGATGAACAACGGAGATTATTGATCTGTACGTTCTGCAGGATGCCTATGGCTGGTTGGACGGCCCCTTCGTAGTGCTTTCTTCCTCGGTTGCAGAGGCGTATGAACAGCGGAACCGCTGTGCCGTCTATTATCATGTTGTTGACTAACAGGTTTTCAAGCCTGCCTCCGTCTGCCACCTCGATGGCTAATCCCGTAACTCCTTCTGCATAACCTGAAATGTTTTTTTTGATTGCGGAAGGACGGACAAGGATGTTGCTGATCACAATGTTGCGATACCCTCCCGTCGACTCTGTCCCCAATTTCAGCGCATTACAATGGCTGCTCAAGATACAGTCTGAGATCGTGATATGCTCATTCATGCGCTCGCAGGTGCTCTTCAGCGTGATGCCGTCATCGTCCGTGTCGCCGATGATATTGCTGATTAGGACATCCCGGCAGCCGTCTATATCAATCATGTCATTGTTCTTGTTCGCATGGTTGAATATGTTGAGGTCATCTATTCTTACCCTGTCACAACACAGGTAATATTGCATCCAGAAGGCGGAACTGCGCAGGTTGATCCCCCGGAGGTTGATGTCCTGGCTTTTCGCGAACCAGATCAGATAGGGGCGCATGTAATATTTCTGCGGTTTCTTTTTGCTCACCACCTTGAAGCTGCCGCCCTGTCCGTCGATGGTTCCTGATCCTTCAATCGTCACGTCTTGAACATTGTGACCGACCAAAAGGGCATAATGCGCCCATGCTTCTCCCCAAAAATGGAAGTCGACGGATACTGGGGGATAATCACTCAGTGATGGAGAGCCAAGAATGCAGGAGCCTTTCTCGAGGCTGATCGTCACATGATTCTTCAGGAATAGAGTGCCTGTCAGGAAGCTGCCTTTTGGTATGATGACCCGTCCGCCTTCAGCTGCACACTTGTCAATGGCGGCTTGGATCGCTGTCGTACACAGCGTTTTGCCGTCAGGCTTGGCGCCGAAGTCCGTGATCAAGTGGTCTGCCGGGAAACTCTTCAGGCAGATCATGGACAGGATGAGGATCAGTTTATATTTCATAAGCGGCTAATTTTTCCTGTAGAAAACGGGCTGTCGTGAGATAGGCAGCCTCAATGTCTGCCACATGGCTTTCGTCCCCGCCGACATCAATCGCTAATTGTCCCTGATAATTGATCTTCTTCAGGATCTCGAAGAACAACTCCCAATTGAGGTCGCCGTTGCCGATCAGCTGATGCTCTATCTTGGTGCCGAAGCTGTCGGAGATATGGATGTAATCTATTTCTGTTGCCAGTTTCATGAGTCCCAAAGCCATGTTCTCATGCATGTAATAGAGGTTGCTCGTGTCATAGCAGAACTTCAGATTGTCCCTGCCGACCTCCTTTTTCAACAACAGGTAGGCATCCGTCGTGTCGGTCTGCGAACCTAAACACGGGTGCATGTAATAGTCCAACCCGAACTTGGCGGCAATGTCGCAGGCCCGCTGCATGATCGCGATCAGCCGAGCCTGATATTCGTGCCATGAAAAATCTTCCGGGAGACTTACTTTGCTGATGACTTCCGGAGCGTAATGTCTGTGGATAGGCATGTCTTTAGGGAAAGCGTAGGGCACGAGCGGTCCGTTGTCGAGTACGCCGTGTGCTCCGAGGAAGGCCGCAGTCTCGCATCCCATTTCAAAACTTTCCATGTCCCGCGCCGCTAAGTCTTCACTGACAGAAGCCAACTTGGGCAATACGGTGCAGAAAATCGGCAGATCCACGTCGGCATCTGCGATGACCTGTCTGATTGATTCCTTATTTTTATATAAGGTGCTGATACCGTCATTGCCAATACCTTCTATTTCTATGGACTTGAATCCGAGAGCTGCCATCTCGCGGATGTAGCCTGTCATACCTTCCGGCTGTGGCGGATAACCGTATTTGGTGATTGTATACAAGAATGCACACGTGATGCGTGAATCGATGATTTCCATGAGTGATTACTTTAATAGGCCAATAATTGCAATTGTGGATATGATGATTGTAAAGAATAGAGTCAGATAATAGAGGATATTCTCGCCCGTTTTGGCTGTCTGGCCACCCATGATACTCTTACGATTGAGCAGAATGATCATCAGCAGTACGACCAAAGGGGTGGAGATGATGGCCAATGACTGAGAAATGATCATCACGCTCACAGGGCGTCCGCCAAAGACTGGGACAACCATTCCGCACAGTGTCGTCAGTAGGGCCCATATTCGGGCCCAAGGCTTAGTCAGATCCCGTTTGATGCCTAAGAAATCGCACGCGAGCCAAGGACCCAGCACGATGATGGGGAAAAGTGATGACAGACCGGCGCAGACAATGCCTGACACAAAGAGCGATGTTGCCATCTTGCCCGCGAGAGGCTCCATGAGCTGTACCATGTCGATGGCGTTCTCCACCTTCAGACCCTTCACATACATCGTACCGGCAGCACATGCCATCACCGCGAAGCTCAGGAAAAACATCATTCCTACAGATATGATCGAGTCGCGGCGCTGCATCTTCATGTCGTCCGGAGTCCATTTCGCTTCACTCACTAAGATTGACCGGACCACATAGAGCACGCCTCCCATTGTCGTTCCCACCATTCCTGCTACGATGATGTAGCCGTTGGTGTTGTCGGGGAGCGTAGGTATCAGTCCTCTGACAATGGCTGCTGGAGCTGGCATAGCGACGAACATGGTCACCAAGAAACAGGTCCCCATGATGAAAACGATGATGCTCAGGAATTTTTCAAACAAGTGATTCTTGCCCTGCCAGAAGACATAATAGAGCATGACGCTGAACACAAAGGCTACAAGGATCGGGCTGAGACCGTCGCCGGAAACGGTCAACGGGCGCGTCCATTCCTGTATGACCTGAGCCACCACGCCCATGACGCCCATGCAGGAGATCGTTTCGCTGACGATGATGCAGAACATCAGGAAGAGCGTAATGGATTTCCCGAAATGGCTCTTGAAGGCATGCAGCGATGTCTCACCGGTCACGATGGTGTATTTGGAGAAGCCGACGACCATAATATAGGTGAACAGACAAGAGAGGACGAGCGCCCAAAGGAGCGACATGTTGTAGCCTGCGCCTCCGGCAGCCATCGTCGTGATGCTGCCCGTACCGATATTGTAACCTACCAAAAAAATGCCTGGGGCTATTGAGGTCCAGAATAATGACAGTTTCTTCAGAAAACGTTTCATGGTGTTGATCGTTGTTTAAATGGTGTTGGTCAGGCTATCTCCGCCCTGCACCGTACGCTGTTCCCCGGGGCGGAATGCAGTCGCAAATTTAGGTTATTATGTGATATCGGTGAGCGGACTGATATGTTTTTTTTGCGTGAAACGCCCTCGATATGGTCAAAATGCAGTGATTAAACTCCGTGTTTCCGTGCAATCGTTTCAAGGCCACACTTTTTTAGGCCGATTATTTGGGTGGATCAGGCGAATCAAGTATTTTTGCAGAAAAAGGCAAAATGACCAAGAAATATACGATCAAGGATATCGCGCAGCTGGCTGGAGTCTCGGCAGGAACCGTTGACAGGGTGATCCATGCCAGGGGGGAAGTGTCGCCGGAAGCCAGAAAGAAGGTCGAAGACGTCTTTGAGCAGATCAACTACATACCCCGTACGCATTCCAAGACGCGGGATGCGTCCTGCAAAGTGCGCATCCTGGTGATTTTGCCGCAATTTCAGGAGGATGATTATTGGGACCATATAAATAAAGGTATAGAGCGGGCACATACCCACTTCGGCTCCTACAATCTTGATATCTCCTACCTGTATTATGATCAGTTTGATGCCATCGTATGCAGGAAGATTTATCAGCAGGCGTTGACGATGCGGAAAGATGCCGTAATCCTTGGGCCGTCCTTTGACTCTGAGACGGTTGAATTTACCCGGCACCTCGACGATGATCACATTCCCTACGTGTTTGTCGATACCGGCATTGACGACACTCATCCGCTCTGCATCTACTCACCGCATAATTTCCAGTCGGGGTTTGTGCTGGCTCGGTTGCTGACAGCCATTCTGGATAAGGACAAGGATGTCGTGCTGTTCCAGGCAAAGCGGATCGGCGACAAGATGTCCGTGTGCACGGCTGAGAGACAGAAGGGGCTGGTGGCGCATTTAGATGCAGCCTCTCCCGAGACGAAAATCTATCAAGCGCAGTACGACAAGGGCGACAGTGATGAGAACACCAGGCTGATGGATGAATTCTTTGCTGCCCATGCC
This sequence comes from Prevotella sp., assembly GCA_022778905.1. Classification (GTDB taxonomy): domain Bacteria; phylum Bacteroidota; class Bacteroidia; order Bacteroidales; family Bacteroidaceae; genus Prevotella. The sequence continues at coordinate 9,316 of JALFRV010000227.1, forward strand.
AACATCGGAGGGGCCGTTGTCTTCAATTCAAGGGCTTATCTCCTTGCTGAATATTTCAAGAAAAGAAACATCCGGCATGTCAAGTTGGTGGGCTTTGGGGTCAATGCGCCCAATACGCAGTTTCTCAAGGAAGGGCTCATCTCGTTCCTCATAGAGGAGCGGCCAAAGTATCAGGGTTACATGGCTGTGAAGAGTCTCATTGAGTTTCTGTTCTTCGGCATCAGACCGCAGATACTCAACTACACGCCGATCGACATCATTATCAAGGAGACCGTTGACTTTTATCGGACGCCCTCCTTGGCTTTCGTGTTCTGACGGCACATGCGCGGCGGAGACGGAAGGCAGGGGCGGCGAAAGGAGAGCGTGACGGCGAGGAGTGGAAAACAAACAGATGGAGCAAGTGAAGATGATCACAATCATTGACAGAATGGTGAGATGGATGCAGGGCATCGGTCATGGACGGGGTTTCGGCGTGCAGTCGCCGACGGCCTACCGCTTCCTGCGCGAGGTGGTGTGCGCACGGCTGGCGCCGGCGGATCTGGCCTTGCTGCCTCCGGAATGGCACCGTGCAGACAGGAGGAAGCGGCAGACAGGCGCGCTCTGCTATCGCCTCGCCCGCCACGTCTGTCCGGAACAGATGGCTGCTTTCAGTGCTGCGTCCGACCTGATGGGTGCGTGCATGAAAGCCGGATGGCCCGACGGACTGATGCAGCGGGTGGAAGCGGGAAGGTCATTTGACGATTACGGCGAACTGCTCTCGCAGCTCGCGCCCGTCCGCATGGTGTGCGTGTCGCTGGCGGAAGGTGCCGACGCTTTCGTCGAACACGCCTTGGACCATGCCGACGAGCGTTCGGTCTTCCTCATCGAGGATATATGGCGCGACCGCCTCTCACGGCTATGGTGGGACGAGCTGCGGCAGGATCCGCGGGTGGGGGTCACCTTCGATCTCTACGTGTGTGGCCTGCTGACTTTCAACAGGAAAGTCTTCAAGCGCAATTATCTCATCAATCTCTGACCGCAATCTGTCCTTATGTCGCTTTACGCTGCTCATGAGGGCGGGATATGATGCGATTGTATGCATATCATAAAAATAATCTTGGAAATTCTTGTGGATCCATAATAATTTGTTATTTTTGTACGCACAATCATCAACGCATAAATTTTGAGACTATGTATTGGACACTTGAATTGGCATCAAAGTTAGAAGATGCACCATGGCCGGCTACCAAGGACGAGCTGATAGACTATGCCGTTCGTTCCGGAGCGCCCCTTGAGGTGCTGGAGAATCTTCAGGAGATAGAGGATGATGGTGAGGTTTACGAGAGCATCGAAGATATCTGGCCTGACTATCCGACAAAAGAAGACTTCCTCTGGAATGACGATGAATATTGAAAAGCAGCCGTATGGCGGCGCATGATGACGAGAAAAGCAATCCCGGACGGGGTTGCTTTTCTCGTTTCGTGGCCATACCGGGCAGGCGGAAGCTGCAACGGCGACGCTGCCTGCAAAGCGTTAGCCGGGCGCGAAGTTCACTGCCGCTTCTTCCGATGCAGCACTGCCAGGCCGATGAGCGTGCCCACTATGAGGAGCAACGTGAACGCATAGGCCGGCCAATGGCTCCGCACGACGGTCGGATCAAAGTGCTCGTCGGAGGCGATGAGCCGTGTTCCGGTGAGCTTTTGTGCGACTATCGGCATGCCGTTGTCCATCTCGACCCGGTAGTCAACATTGAACATCAGGGTCGACAGGAATGTGTTTCCCTGCGCCTCGACCTTCGCCATCAGTCCCTCGTCATCGAGGATCTGCGCGTAGGCGTCCGTGTTGAGTTGCCGCCCGAACCACTCCGCCTTGTCTTCAAGCCCCTTCAGGTTGGTATATGCCGTCAGCAGTGAGTCGTGGAGGGCTCTGAACCGCGCTTTCTCCTTGTCGCCCAACCCGGTCCGGGCATAGTTGTCGAGAATGGTCCGATAGGTCAGTTCGAAGTCGTTGGCAGCCACCCAGCGGGTATATTTCTCTTTCAGTCGCTGCGTGATGTCATCGGTCTCCATGCCGTTCAGCCCTGCCCCGAGGTCCGGGGAGCCGTCAAACCAATAGCCGATTTCTTCCTTGGTGAAATAGCGGCTGAGCGGTACGGGGAGATGAAGTCTCAGCTGTGGGTATCTTTCCTTCAGCTGATAGGTCGTGTGGAAAAAACGATAGGATTTCTCCATGCTGATGGATGGCGTGAGATCAATGGTGCCCAACTTGAAGTGCGTGTTGCGTGCCATGCTCTCCGCGTTGTCGAACGAGCGGGTCGCATAGACCACGATCGTGTCCGACGCGCTTCGGTTGTCGGCCTGGCAGCGTTGCTGCAGCTTCCGATAAGTCTCCACGCCGACGGGAAACGGGTGTCTTGCGCTGTCGCCTTTCAGGCCCCATGTGAGCTGCCAGTTGCTGTCCAACACCACCATATTCTTTGCAGTATCGAGCCTGCCCGACACCAATTGCGCGGAGTCGAGATGCAGCGCGTATTCCCGGGAGAATGTTCCGTCATCATGCACGGTGGTCGTCAGCCCGCACTGATACGTGTCGTCGCACGATGCGAGGATCACCGCACCGAGGATCATCCAGTTGCTAACGAATCTGTTCATGGCGCTTCTGTTTTAGTTGGTCATAAAGGGTCTTTTCCAAAAACTTGGTCTGAAAATAATGCCTGTCGGCGCATTGGGAGAGAAACTGCTGCTGATAGCGCGTCGCTTCCGCCTCCTGCTGATCGTTCAGCATCTTCATGGCTACGGAGAACACCATCGGTCCGTAGACTTTCAACAGTTGTCGGAAAGCCTCCGTAGAACCTTCTTGACATTGTCTGATGATGCTGTTCAACGTTTCTGTTTCCATGATCGATGCACTGTCTTCAATGGTTGATACGACCGAAATGGATGAAAGTCGAAAAAGAAATGCGGTTTTCTTCGGCCGGTCAGTGTCGGCAAATATACGAAAAAAAACTTTTCGCGATGGTAAATCTTCGTGAAGAATAAGCCCCGGATCCTTCTTCAGAATCCGATCTGCCCACTTGCCGGTCCTTTCCTTCGCTCCCAAAGCATGGGGAAGACGGTGGCCCCAAACCATGCGGACCTATGCCGGAGGCCGTCCGGATCTCGGCTCAGCCTCCGTCTCTGCGGCTCCCCTGTCCGTCCTGACTTGCTCCGGGCGACATCGGATGAAGGCCTTCGCACGCGCCGCCGTCATTTGCTTTTCGGCCCGGAATGATGCCCTTTTGTTGCCGTTTTTCATCTTTATTTCTTCCGGACGAAACACGCTTCCGGCCGAGAGCTATCCTATGCCCGGCCAAGAGCTATCATCCGGGCGGGCCAAAGCATACATATGGGCGGCCGAGAGCTATCCTTTCGGCCGCCCAAAGCTATCCTCTGCGCGGACCGCCTGGAAATCCCCTGCAGACGGGCTTTGCGGAATAGCCGGAGCAGGATAAATCTGCGGTGGAGGCAATAAATCCGAATGCACGGCGTTAATGAATTGTGTTGAAACGTTTCATAATGCTCATCTTCGCGCTGGTGACCGTCTTCACGGGTGCCCGCGCGCAGTATGACGCCTCCTTCAGTCATTATTTCGACTTGGAGACGTCATTCAACCCCGCGGCAGCCGGCAAGCAGTCGAAGGCCAACATCACGGCGGCCTATGCGCTTGACCTGTCGGGATTCGAGCACAATCCGCGCACCATGTACATCTCGGGGGATGTGCCTTTCTACTTCATGCGCAGCTACCATGGCGTGGGCCTGCAGTTCATGAACGACCAGATCGGCCTCTTCACCCATCAGAAGATAGCCCTCCAGTATGCCTTCAGGCGCCGGCTGGCCGGCGGAGACGTCAGCGCCGGGCTTCAGGCGGGGCTGCTCAGCGAGAACTTCGACGGCTCAAAGCTCGACCTGGAAGACACCAACGACCCCGCCTTTGCCACCTCCGCCGTCACCGGAAACGGGCTCGACCTCGGCTTCGGACTCTATTACGGACATCGGGACTGGTACGTCGGCGTCTCCGGACAGCATCTCAACGCCCCTCTCATCAAGCTCGGAGAATCCAATGAACTGAAGATCGATCCTGCATATTATTTGACAGGCGGATACAATATAAGGCTCCGGAATCCGTTTGTTACAATAAGGACGTCGGCGCTCATGCGTGCAGTCGGCAACGTATATCGGGCTGACGCGACCGCCCGGTTGGTCTATACGAACGAGAAGAAAATCATGTACGGAGGCGTGGCCTACAGCCCCACCAATTCCGTTACATTCCTCCTCGGGGGCAGTTTCCACGGGGTCGTGGTCGGATACAGCTACGAGCTCTACACCTCAGCCATCAACCCCGGACAGGGGAGCCACGAGCTCTTCGTCGGATTCCAGAAAGACATCAACCTCGTCAAGCAAGGGAAGAACAAACATAAAAGTGTGAGAATACTTTAAGAGATATGAAAATGAGAAAAATGATCATAGCTTTGTGCGTCACGGCCGTAGCTGCCACGATGACCGGATGCTTCGGCGGCAAGTCGATGTCATCGTCGGGACGGGGCGGAGAAGTTGTCGGCGTGGGAGGCGGGAAGTTCTTCACCGAACCCACCCCCTACGGAATGACACGCATAGACCGTGGCTATCTGCACATGGGACTCACCGGCCAGGACTCCCTCTGGGGCAAGAAGACGCCCGAGAAGGACATCTCCGTCGACGGCTTCTGGATGGATGAGACCGAGGTCACCAATTCCAAGTACAAGCAATTCGTGCAGTGGGTGCGTGACAGCATTCTCCGTACGCGGCTCGCGGACCCATCCTTTGCCGGCGACGAAACCTACATGATCACCGAAGACAAGAACGGCAATCCCGTCACGCCCCACATCAACTGGAAGAAGCCTTTGCCACGCAAGCCCAACGAGGATGAGCAAAGAGCCTTCGAAAGCATGTATGTCACCAACCCCGTCACCGGCGAGAAGCTGCTCGACTACCGGCAGATGAACTATCGGTACGAGATCTACGACTATACGGCTGCAGCCCTCCGCCGCAACCGGCTCAATCCCGAGGAGCGCAATCTAAATACAGACCTGACCGTCAACCCCGACGAGGTGGTCATGATCTCCAAGGATACGGCCTACGTGGACGACGAGGGCAACATCGTCAGCGAGACCATCAACCGCCCCCTCACCGGCCCCTGGGACTTCCTGAACACCTACATCGTCAACATCTACCCGGACACCACGTGCTGGGTCAACGACTTCAAGAACTCTGACAACGAGACCTATCTCCGCAACTATTTCAGCAACCCCGCCTACAACGACTATCCCGTCGTGGGCGTAACATGGGAACAAGCCAACGCCTTCTGTGCCTGGCGCACCGACTATCTGCTCAAAGGGCTCGGTCCGGAGGCACGCTTCGTCCAGCGCTACAGGCTCCCGACGGAGGCTGAATGGGAATACGCCGCGCGCGGCAAAGACGGCACGGAGTTCCCGTGGGAGCATAAGGATGTCAAGACCGGAGACGGCTGCTTCTACGCCAACTTCAAGCCCGACCGGGGCAATTACACCAAGGACGGAAACCTCATCACAAGCAAGGCGGGCATCTATGCCGCCAATACCAACGGGCTGTATGACATGGCCGGGAACGTTGCAGAATGGACGAGCACCATCTATACCGAGGCCGGTGTGGATGCCATGAACGACCTCAACCCCGAGCTCGGCTATAAGGCGGCCCGGGAAGACCCCTATCGGCTCAAGAAGAAAAGCGTGCGCGGAGGATCATGGAAGGATCCGGAGTCGTACATACGAAGCGCATGGCGAACTTGGGAATACCAGAACCAGCCCCGCTCCTACATCGGTTTCCGATGCGTGCGGAGCTTCGCCAACACCGCCAGTGGTAAACAGAAAAAGAAAAAGTGATCATGACCGCATACAGTAAATTCAACATCGTCTATCGTCTGCAGAAGTGGATGGATAGCGTACCGGGACAGACTTTCCTCAACTACGCATACAGCTGGGGAGCGTCAGTCGTCATTTTGGGAACCCTGTTCAAGCTGACTCATCTCCCCGGAGCTAACTTCATGCTCTTCCTCGGCATGGGTACGGAGGTCATAGTGTTCTTCATCTCCGCCTTCGACCGACCCTTCGACAAGACCGCCGACGGTCGTGACATCCCCCTGCATGTGACGGATGAGTACCTGGAAACGGGCAAAGTGGTATATCGGGAGCAGGCTGACGGAACAGCCGGAGCAACCGGCGGGGAAATCCGTCCGGTTGCCGTTGCGGTGCAAGAGACGCTTTCGCCTGCCGCTGCAGCCACCGTGCTGCCGCCGCAGAACTATGTTCCGCAGATGACGGAAGAAGAAGCTGCCGCGCTCAATGAAGCCCAGGGCAGCTATGTGACCGAGCTGAAGGAGCTCGTGGAAACGCTCAAGAAGGTCAACGAACAGAGCGCCCGCCTGACCCGCGACAGTGAGGAGATGGAGAATCTGAACCGCACGCTGACCGGCATCAGCAAGGTCTATGAGATGCAGCTCAAGGGTGCGAGCCAGCAGATCGGCACCATTGACCAGATCAATGAGCAGAGCAGGATGATGGCCAGGCAGATCGAGCAGCTCAATAAGATCTATACCCGCATGATCGAAGCGATGACCGTCAACATGCGGACGGCGGCCCCGGGGCAGGCTCCCGTGAGCGGAAGCGATAACATTTAAGACGAATCAATCCATCTGACCAATGGATCTTATCCACTGAATGAATGGCAATTAAGAAAAGGCCGATATCTCCCCGCCAAAGGATGATCAACTTGATGTATGTCGTCCTGATGGCCATGCTCGCGCTCAACATCTCTACGGAGGTGCTGAACGGATTTTCCATCGTGGAAGAAAGCCTGAACCGGACGACGGCGAGCTCATCTTCGGAGAACGAACGGCTATACGGTGACTTCGCCGAACAGATGAAGTCCAATCCACAGAAGGTGAAGGCGTGGTTTGAGAAGGCCACGGCCGTCAAGCAGATGAGTGACTCTCTGTACAACTTTGCACAGCATCTGAAGGAGGCGATCGTCCGTGAGGCGGACGGAAAAGAAGGGAATGTCAGCGACATCAGGAACAAGGACAACCTCGAAGCGGCTGGCATCGTCATGCTGGCACCGGGAAGCGGGAAGGGCAGACAGCTCTTTCAGGCGATCAACACCTATCGCGAGCAGATCCTGCGGATGGTGACCGACCCTCACCAACGCAGGGTCATCGCGCGCAACCTGACCACTGAACTGCCGGCAAATGCCCACACCTTGGGCAAGAACTGGCAGGAATACATGTTCGAGAACATGCCTGTGGCTGCGGCTGTCACGCTGCTTTCGAAGCTGCAGAGCGATGTCCGGTATGCAGAAGGTGAAGTGCTCCACACGCTCGTGTCAAACGTTGACTTGAAGGATATACGTGTCAACAAGCTCGATGCGTTCGTCATTCCGGACAAGACCGTGCTCTATCCGGGCGAGCGTTTCAGTGCCGACATTGTCATGGCTGCCGTGGACACGACGCTCAAACCGTCGATCTATGTCAACGGCACGCGCGTGGCGGACGGTCGGGGACAATATTCCTTCACAGCCGGAGGTGTGGGCGAGCATCAGTTCAGCGGCTACATACTCATGCGGAATGCCGATGGCGACGTGCTCAGACGCAACTTCCAGCAGAAGTACAGTGTCATTCCCGCACCGAGCGGAGCTACCGTGGCGGCCGACCTGATGAATGTGCTCTACGCCGGATTCCGCAATCCTGTGAGCATCAGTGTGCCCGGCGTGCCGGCCAATGCGTTGTCAGTCTCGATGACGGGCGGCACGCTCACGCCGGCCGGAAACGGTCACTTTATCGCCGTGCCGACGGCTGTGGGACAGGATGTGACGGTGAATATCACCGCAAGAGACAAGGGACAGGTGCGCCGGATGCCGCCGTTCGTGTTCCATGTGCGCAAGTTACCCGACCCGACAGCCTACATCGCCGTGGGCACGGACAGGTTTAAGAACGGTCCGCTGTCCAAGAGTGCGCTGATCGGAGCTGCGGGCCTGCATGCCGCCATTGATGATGGGCTGCTCGATATCCCGTTCCGCGTGCTGAGCTTCCAGACGGTCTTCTTCGACAACATGGGCAATGCCGTGCCGATTGTGTCGGCAGGCAGCGCTTTCTCAGAGGCGCAGAAGGAACAGTTCCGCAGGCTTTCGCGCAACCGGCGGTTCTACATCAACCAGGTCAAAGCCGTAGGCCCGGACGGGCTGACACGCACGTTAGTGGGATCAATGGAAGTGATCGTGCGGTAGAAACCTCCAGTCCGGCTCTTCCCCGAGGGAAGGAATGAGGATCTGGAAACTGATTGCAAATCAACCATAGAATATAGCATACAGATGAAAAGGATCGTATTATTCATATCACTCATTGCCTGCATGGCCGTCCAGTCAGGCTTCGCGCAGTCGCCGAGGCGTGCGGCGGAGCAGCAGAAGGTGCAGCGGTCGAACGCCGACAATCTCACGACGCGGGCACAGATCTCTTTCCCCACGGAGGCGAAAATGCCGGAAGACGTGGTGTGGAGACGTGACATCTACCGCGAAATAGACCTGAACCAAGACGCGAATGCGGGACTTTACTATCCCGTAGAGCCCGTGGGCTCGCAGATGAACCTGTTTACGTACATCTTCAAGCTGTTCATGCTCGGTCAGATCAATGTCTACGAGTATCGCCTTGACGGCAATGAGTCCTTTGCGGACGATGCGCGCCTGCGTCCGTTGGCATTCTTGGACAACTACCATATCTTCTATGAGAAGACGGACCAGGGCACGCATATCGACAACAGTGACATCCCTTCGCGGGAGGTGACGGCCTATTACGTCAAGGAAAGTACCTATTTTGACCAGGCCAGTTCCACGTTCCACACGAAGGTTCTGGCACTCTGCCCGATCATGAAACGGCAGGACGACTTCGGCGACGGGGCCACTCCGTATCCGCTGTTCTGGGTCCGTTACGACGACTTGGCGCCTTTCTTGGCCAAGCAGACCATCATGACGAGCAATCTGAACAATGCCGCCACGATGAGCGTGGACGACTATTTCACGATGAACATGTATCGTGGAAAAATCTATAAGACAAGCAATATGCTGGGTAAGACGCTGGCCCAGTATTGCCCTAACGACTCAGCGATGGCGCGGGAGCAGCAGCGCATTGAGCGTGAACTGGCCGCCTTCGAGAAGCAGATGTGGGGCGATCCGGCCCGAAAGGATTCGCTCGACAGCATCAGCAAGCTCAGCCCGAAGGTCCAGAAGGCTGTCAGGCAGCGCAACCGGCGGGCCTCAGGGGCCACCGTGAAAGCCAAGCGGCCGAGCAGCCCATCGACTTCGACCGGTTCATCGGCAAGGGTCACGGTGCGCAGACAGCGTCACTGATTAGCTTTTTTAAATGATAAGGGTATGAAGAAAGTATTGTCTATGCTGTTAGTGGCAGTGGGTCTGATGGTCATGACGCCTGCACCAGCCCAGCTGAAGTTCGGTCTCAAGGGAGGCTTGAACGTGACCACGATGTCGCTCAAGAGCGAAGTGTTTGACGCGACCAACAGGGCCGGCTTCTTTATCGGTCCCACGATCAAGTTCTCCTTGCCGCTCGTGGGGCTCGGTGTGGATATGGCCGCGCTCTACGATCAGCGTGAGTTTGAGGTGAAGGCGACCACGGAGACGGCTACGATGACCACCGTCCTGAAGCAGAAACAGATGGTCGTGCCGGTCAACTTGCGCTATAACATCGGCCTTGGAGACGCTGCGGGGATCTTTCT
>JALFRV010000234.1 GCA_022778905.1 Prevotella sp.
TTTCAGTTTGTAGCGTAAGGCATATCCGGGCTCGCCGTCGAATGCCGATCGCCGGTCGGAGATGATCAGCCGATGATGCTCGGCATCGATTTTTGTGCAGAGGCCTTTATGAATGAAATCAAATCCGATGGTTCCGGCATAGCGCCCTTTGATGGGCGGATGAGGTTGAATGGTCGCGATATAGTCGTTCACGACAAGATTTCCGATACGGAATGGCGGCATCTGGATCACCTTTACAGTATCCATTCGTCCGTTGGCATCACGGGATACAACGTTGCCAAGCTCTCTCCAGCTTCCCAATCCTTCGGTTCCGACTACTGTTCCCTGACTGCTTCCGGTATCTAAGTTAAATCGGAAAAGCCTTCCGTTCACGTCTATGTTGATGTAAATCTGATCGTCTTCAATCATGATCGGAATCGTATCGCAGAAGTTGTTCTTTGAAAAGGAGAAGTTGGCGCTGTATCGATAAGGCTGTGCACCAGTTGGCAAGCAGCAGGCAAGCGTCAGGAGAAGGCAGAGCAAATGTTTCATGAATCGGAGATATGAGATGGGGCTTCGATTCTGATTTCAACCTCCGCGTGCTTCATGACCTGATGGTAACGGTAGCAGCCGACCTCGTGGTCGTTGATGATGCCGATGGCTTGGAGGTAGGAATATACGATAACCGGACCTAAATATTTGAATCCCCGTTTCTTCAGGTCTTTGGCCACCGCAACAGATACATCGTTGCTGACAGCCCATTTCTGCTGATGCGCCGGATATACCAGCATCTTGCCTTCGCTAAAGCGCCAGATATAGGCATCGAAACTTCCGAACTCCCCGCGGATGGCTACAAAGGTGCGGGTGTTGGCGATCATAGCCTCTATCTTCGATTTAGAGCGAATCATGCCTTCGGTATTCAGTATGCGCTCTACGTCGGCGTCGTTGAAGGCGGCAACTTTGTCATAATCGAAATCGGCAAAACACGCTTCAAAAATCCTTTGCTTTTTCAGCATCAGTACCCATGAAAGGCCGCACGACATGGCTTCCATCAGCAACCATCCGAACAACTTGCGGTCGTCATGTTCGGGCAAGCCCCATACCTCGTCGTGGTATTTCTCCAGCCATGCCCCGTCCTGGCACCATTGGCATTTCTTCTTTTGTTCCATCATTTTATCTTTTTGATTGCAAAGATAAAAAAATATTGGTAACTTTGGCCAGAACAAATGAATATATGAAGGTTGGATTTGATGGTTGTGGAGGAACGAACATTCCATGAAGCTCCATGCGCAACATCTAAGACCTCGAAAGCAACGGGCAAGTCCTCGTTTTTATATTTGTCGTTTGGCAAGAAGAGGACGCAACGCTGCGCGAGTTTGCCCAATGATATTAGGAAAGAGTATTAAAAGAAGATAGGATATATATGAAGACTGAATTTCAGAAAATGCGATCACAAGAGCTCTATTATTTCTCTGATCCGGAGATAGAAGCCAGTCTGTGCCATGCCAAAGAGTTGTGCTCGCGCTTGCAGACTCTGACGCTGTCGAGTCCCGAATATCGTTCCGTCATAGAAGAACTGATTCCGGGGATCCCGGAGAATTCCGCAATCTGCCCGCCATTTCATTGCGACCATGGAAATGGGATCACTATCGGACACAATGTGTTTATCAATTATGATTGTGTTGTGCTTGATGGTGCTCGGGTTGTTTTTGAAGACAATGTTAAGGTGGGACCGTGTTCACAGTTCTATACTCCGCAACATCCGATGGATCCTGCACTTAGACGCGAACCTTGCGAGACCTCTTATCCTATTACCATTGGCGAAGATGCTTGGCTCGGCGGCGGAGTCATCGTTTGCCCGGGTGTCCGAATAGGCAAACGATGCATAGTTGCTGCAGGTTCTGTAGTGATTCGCGATGTACCCGATGATTGTCTTGTCGCTGGGAATCCGGCCGTCATTAAGAAACGGTTGAATATTGTTTCGGAAGACAAGGCATAGTCTCAATGGTCTTCGTAGGGATAGATATATTGAACTTTTTGTGCAGTCCATATATAATATAATAAGGTGTTAGGTTAGGTAAGGGATGATTTTTGTCCGTATTTCCGAAAACATTCATTATTTTTGAAATTATTTTCTGAAATATTTTGTTGTATGGGATATTCTTTCT
>JALFRV010000304.1 GCA_022778905.1 Prevotella sp.
TTATCTCATCTTTTTCCATAGAAAGGGGCAGATTCTGCAGATATTTTTGTACTTTTGTGCGCTCGAGTTAATGCCGTTGGGGGTATTGGTTGAGGCGCTGGCATTAGTCAACAATTATTTGAAAATAAATTTTTAGTACAATAAAAGAAGAATTTGAGATGATAAAGAAGATCCTTATTTCCCAACCGCAGCCGTCAAGCGAGAAGTCTCCCTACTACGATATCGAGAAGGAGAGCAATGTGAAGTGCGTGTTTCGGCCGTTCTTTAAGGTAGAAGGACTTTCTGCAAAGGAGTTCCGGCAGCAGAAGATCAACATTCTGGACTACACGGCTGTCGTCTTCACTTCACGTCATGCGATCGACAACTTCTTTCAATTGGCCAAGGATCTGCGCATCACTATCCCTGAGGATATGAAGTATTTCTGCGTCATCGAGACGATTGCGCTCTACATTCAGAAGTACGTTCAGTATCGCAAGCGTAAAGTCTTCTACGGCGAAACGGGCAAGATCGACGATCTGATCCCCACGATGGTGAAGCACAAAACAGAGAAGTATCTCGTCCCGATGAGCGATGTGCACAACGCGCATGTCACAGAACTGCTCGACACAAAGAAGTTAAAGCATCAGGAGTGCGTGATGTACCGCACCGTGAGCAATGATTTCTCGGAGGAAGAGGCAAAGGCCTTCGACTACGACATGCTCGTATTCTTCAGCCCGACGGGCGTAAAGGCCCTCAAAAAGAATTTCCCCGACTTCGAGCAAGGGGACATCCGCATCGGCGCCTTCGGCCCTGCGACCGCCCAGACCGTCAAGGATGAAGGGCTCAGACTTGATCTCGAGGCGCCCACAAAGGACTATCCGTCGATGACTGGCGCCCTGAGAGCATACCTGAAAGCGAACCAATAAACCCATCGATGACCGCAGCTTCAGGCTTCACATTGAGCAAGGAGGAGCGGATATGCAGCAAAAAGCTGACCGATCAGCTCTTCACCGGCGGGAGCAGCCGCTCCCTGTCGGCCTATCCCCTGCGGGCTGTCTACATGACACATGAATCGGACGGCGCGCCCGCAAGCATGCTCGTGAGCGTGCCGAAAAAGCATCTGAAGCGGGCCGTGAAGCGCAACAGAGTGAAGAGACAGGTGCGCGAGGCCTACCGGAAGCACAAGCAGATCGTGACGGAAAAGGCGGGCGAGGCAGCCGGAAGGTCAATAGCCATTGCCTTCATATGGATGGACAGCAAGATGGTTGACACCTCTGTGGTGGAGGAACGCATGGTCAGCCTGCTGCACAGAATTGCGGAACGGCTATGAAAACATTCAAACGCATCATCCATACGCTCATGCACGCATTGGCATGGGTGCTGGTACAGCCGATCATCTTCTATCAGAAGTTCATCACCCCCTATACTCCGCCCTCCTGCCGGTTTACCCCCACCTGCTCGGAATATGCCCGGCAGGCCCTCCTCAAGCATGGTCCGCTGAAAGGACTCCTGCTCGCCGTATGGCGCATCCTGCGCTGCAACCCCTGGGGCGGAAGCGGTTACGACCCCGTGCCGTGAGCAGGAAGCGCAGCCGGAAGATCCGAACGGGTCTGACGAAACAATGAAATCAAAGAACCAAAGATAATGAAAAATTTTGTTGAAGAACTGAAATGGCGTGGCATGCTGGCACAGATCATGCCCGGAACGGAAGAATTATTGCAGCGCGAAATGGTCTCGGCCTACCTCGGAACCGATCCTACGGCCGACTCACTGCACATCGGTCACCTCTGCGGCATCATGATGCTGCGCCACCTCCAGCGCTGCGGCCACAAGCCGTTCCTGCTCGTCGGCGGAGCCACAGGCATGATCGGCGACCCCTCGGGCAAGAGTCAGGAGCGCAATCTGCTTGACTCCGACACGCTCTATCATAACCAGGAGGCCATCAAAAAGCAAGTGGCCAAGTTCCTGGATTTCGACGGAGCGGAGCCCAACCGTGCCGAAATGGTCAACAACTACGACTGGATGAAGGACTTTACCTTCCTCGATTTCGCCCGCGAAGTGGGCAAGCACATCACCGTCAACTATATGATGGCCAAGGACAGCGTGCAGAAACGGCTCAGCGGAGAGGCACGCGACGGCCTCAGCTTCACTGAGTTCACCTACCAACTGCTGCAGGGTTACGACTTCCTGTACCTCTACCGGCACAACGGCGTGAAGCTCCAGTTGGGCGGAAACGACCAGTGGGGCAACATGACAACGGGCACGGAGCTCATCCGCCGCACCCTCGGACAGGAAGCGGAAGCATTCTGCCTGACCTGCCCGCTGATCACCAAGGCCGACGGGAAGAAGTTCGGCAAGACCGAGAGCGGCAACATCTGGCTCGACCGCAACCGCACCACGCCTTACGCCTTCTACCAGTTCTGGCTCAATGTCAGCGATGAAGATGCCGAACGCTATATCAAGATCTTCACTAATCTTGACCAACCGACCATCCAGGCGCTCGCCGAAGAGCACGCGCAGGATCCCGGCCGCCGCGTCCTGCAGAAGAGATTGGCCGAGGAAGTCACCCGCATGGTCCACTCCCAGGCCGACCTCGACATGGCCATCGCGGCCAGCAACATCCTCTTCGGAAAAGCAACGAAGGATCAATTGGCACAGCTCGACGACGCCACAATAGAGGATGTCTTCAAAGACGTGCCCCATTACGAGCTCGACAGGGCGCTGCTCGGTGGTCCGGCCATCGATCTCTTCAACCAGGACGGCATGCAGATCTTCTCCAGTAAGGGTGACATGCGCAAGCTCGTACAGGGCGGCGGCGTCAGCCTGAACAAGGAAAAGATCAACGCGTTCGACCAGCCCGTCACAGCCGAAGACCTCATTGACGGCAAGTACCTGCTCGTGCAGAAGGGCAAGAAAAACTATTTCCTGATCACGGTGAAATAATTCTCCCACCATCATACGCGAAGCCGGCTTTCCCCGAAAGGCACGAAAGCCGGCTTCTCC
>JALFRV010000011.1 GCA_022778905.1 Prevotella sp.
CAGCAAGCACAGATTCGTGTGCCCTTTGCCAGGCAACTATGTTTTCAAAATGATGGCTTGTCATCTTACAAATGTATATGAAAATGCTAACAAAACTCAATATTCAGCGGACTGCTCGTTGTCGTTCTCCGTTGCAAAAGTTGGCAATCATGGCTATAGGCACATGTCTGAACTCCTTTCCTTTTAACTTCTGAACGCCTGAAACTCCTTTTTCTTTGTTTCCGCCTCAGCTCAACAGCTGCGTCAGGAACACGTCGGAGAAGAGGATGAGGACCGAGCTGCAGACGACGGCATCCGTCGAAGCCGTACCCACTTCCACCGAACCGCCCTCGACCGTGTAGCCGAAGAACGACGAAACGCTGGCAATGATGAAGGCGAAGAACAGGCTCTTGATGATGCTCATCCATACAAACCAGGCGTTGAACGCATGCTGGATGCCTTGCGTGAGATCGTCCGGTGACATCATATGCCCGATATAGGCCGTCGCATAGGCTCCTATGATGCCGATGGCCGAGCTGAAGATGACGAGGAAGGGCATGATCGTGACCAACCCCAGTATCTTGGGGAGGATGAGATAGCTCGCAGAGTTGACCCCCATGATGTCCAGTGCGTCGATCTGCTGGGTCACCCGCATGGTGCCGAGCTCCGATGCGATGTTCGATCCGACCTTTCCTGCCAAGATCAGACACATGATAGAGCTGGAGAACTCGAGCAGCATGATCTCGCGGGTGGTATATCCCGTCACCCACCGGGGCATCCACGGACTCTGGATGTTGACCTTCATCTGGATGCAGATGACCGCTCCGATGAAGAAACTGATCAGCAGTACGATGCCGATCGAGTCGACACCCAACTGCGACATCTCCTTGATGTATTTCTTCATGAACATCCGCAGCCGCTCTGGACGGCTGAACGAGCGCCCCATCAGGAGCAGGTAGCGGCCGAAGGTGGTCAGATATTTCTGGAGAAGGTTAATGATAAACATTCTTTTCGTTTTGCGTTTACTCCCTGCAAAAGTAACCAAAATCCGCTAAAAAACTGCAATATTCCGAATAGTTTTTGGATTTATAACTGATATTAGGCACAATTTTAGTATTTTTGCAGGCAAATACTCAAGCGCATGGATGAATTGAACAGTGTTGCCGGGAATGCTCCCTTGCAGGCAGACGTCAAGGCGCAGCCGGGGCCGGAACCGTCGGCCGAAGCGCCCGCAGCAGCGGCTCAGCCCCAGAAGATGGTGCTGCGCACGGAAGGATTGGTGAAACGTTACGGCAAGCGGACAGTGGCCAACGGCGTCACCATCAATGTCAGGCAGGGCGAGATCGTAGGTCTGCTCGGGCCGAACGGTGCCGGAAAGACCACTTCGTTCTACATGACCACCGGCCTCATCGTGCCCCACGAAGGGCATGTCTATCTCAATGACGAGGACATCACGGGCTATCCGGTCTACAAGCGGGCCCGGGCGGGCATCGGATACCTGCCCCAGGAGGCGAGCGTATTCCGCAAGATGAGCGTCGAGGACAATATCATGTCCGTGCTCGAGATGACTAATCTGCCCCGTGAAAAGCAGATCGGGCAGCTCGAAAACCTGATCCGGGAGTTCCGGTTGACCAAAGTCCGCAAGAATAAAGGTGACCAGCTCTCGGGCGGAGAGCGCCGGCGGACCGAGATCGCGCGCTGTCTTGCCATCAGTCCGAAGTTCATCATGCTCGACGAACCGTTTGCCGGCGTCGACCCTATCGCCGTTGAGGACATCCAGCATATCGTCTGGCGCCTCAAGTATCGCAACATCGGCATCCTGATCACCGACCATAACGTGCAGGAAACCCTGTCGATCACCGACCGGGCCTATCTGCTCTTCGAAGGCCGGATCCTCTTCCACGGAACGTCGGAAGAACTCTCCGCCAACCCCGTTGTCCGCAAGAACTATCTCAGTGAGAATTTTGTCTACCGCCGGTTCAAGCCGAACGAGGAAGACGAAGAGGCCGGCGCCGATGCCGGGATGGAGCTCTGAGATGGTTAAAAAAATAAATTTTTTACATATATGTTAGGTATTTCCGCCAATTATGAGTAATTTTGCGGTTCGAAACTTCTAAAGAAACGACGGCCCGTTCGTTTGGTATCGTTTTTGTAAAAGTCGTAGCAATCAATCAAACAATTATATAACAAATACATCAGAGATGAAAATTTCATTTGAAAACCCTGACAAGATCAACGGTCTGTTGACATTGACAGTAGAAGAAGCTGACTTCAAGGAAGATGTCGAGAAGACATTGAAGGACTACCGTAAGAAAGCTAACCTTCCGGGATTCCGCCCAGGCATGGTGCCCATGGGAATGATCAAGCGTCAGTATGGACCATCCGTAAAGGTGGATGTCATCAACAAATTGGTTGGCGAACAGATCTACAAATACATGCAGGAGAATAAGGTCCAGATGTTGGGTGAGCCGCTTCCGTCAGAGAAACAGGTGACCTTGGATCTCGACAAGGACGCGCCTTACACCTTCCTGTTTGATATCGCAGTCGCTCCGGAGTTCAAAGTGGAACTGACTGACAAGGATAAGATTGACTATTACAATATCGAGGTTGACGATCAGCTCATCGACAGGCAGGTTGACATGTTCGCTTCCCGTTCCGGAAATTATGAAAAGGTAGAAGACTTCCAGGGCAATGACATGCTCAAGGGCGATCTGCGCGAGCTCGACGAGAATGGCAGCACGAAAGAAGACGGCATCACCGTCGCCGACGCAGTCATGATGCCGGAATACATCAAGGTCGATGAGCAGAAGCAGCTCTTCGTCGGAGCCAAGCTCGGAGACATCATCACCTTCAATCCTCGGAAGGCATATCCCGACAACGATGCAGAGGTTTCGTCACTGCTGAAGATCGATCGGGCCCAGGTAAGTGAGCACACTGGCGATTTCAGCTATCAGATCACGGAGATCAGCCGCTATAAGAAGCACGCCGTAGACCAGGAACTTTTCGACCAGACATTCGGCCAGGGCGCTGTCAAGGACGAGAAGGAATTCCGTCAGAAGATCGCAGAAGGCCTCAAGGCACAGCTTGCGGATGATGCCGACTTCAGGTTTATTCAGGATGTGCGTGCCTATGCCGAGAAGAAGGTAGGCCAGCTGACCTTCCCCGATGCGCTGCTCAAGCGTGTCATGCTTGCCAACAACCGGGACAAGGGAGAGGACTTCGTCAACAAGAACTACGATCAAAGCATCAAGGAACTGACATGGCATCTCATCAAGGAACAGCTCGTTGCGGCCAACAATGTCAAGATTGACGATGCTGACATCAAGGCAACTGCCAAAGAGGCAGCACGCGCCCAGTTCGCACAGTATGGCATGA
>JALFRV010000040.1 GCA_022778905.1 Prevotella sp.
ACCGTCCGCGGCTCCGTCATGAACCCCTGCGACCACCCCCACGGCGGTGGTGAAGGCAAGTCCCCCGTCGGCCGTCCCGGCCCTGTAACTCCCTGGGGCAAGCCCGCACTCGGTTACAAGACTCGCAAGACTAAGAACCGCACCGATAAGTTCATAGTCAAGCGCCGCAACGCTAAGTAAGGAGGGCAAAAGATAAATGAGTAGAAGCGTTAAGAAAGGCCCCTTCGCAGCTCCCGAGCTTCTGAAGAGAGTCGATGAAATGAATAAGGCCGGCGAAAAGAAGGTCCTCAAGACCTGGAGCCGCGCCACTACCATTTTCCCGTCCTTCGTAGGACACACCATCGCAGTACACGACGGCCGCCGTCATGTTCCTGTATACGTCACCGAAGATATGGTCGGCCACAAGCTCGGCGAGTTTGCTCCCACCCGTACCTTCCGCGGCCATGCAGGCAGCAAGACCGGCAAGTAAGGAGGAGAGAACATGGACGAAAAGAAAATGGCAAGAGCAGAAGTCAAGTATGCTCGCATTTCTCCCCGTAAGGTCGGCATCATCTGCGATATGATCCGCAATAAGGACGTCGCCGTTGCAAAGGCACTCATGCAGCACACCCCCAAGGCAGGCTGCGAGTACATGATCAAGCTCCTTGACAGTGCCAAGGCAAACGCGGAGAACAATTTTGAAATGGATCCCGAGAAGCTCTATGTTGCAGTCGCATACGCGACCGGCGGCCCCATCCTCAAGCGCGGCATGCCCAGAGCTCGGGGCCGTATGTACCGCATCAACAAGCGCACCAGCCACATCACCATCTGCGTGGCTGAGAGAGACTAAGGAAGGAGGCAGAATAAATGGGACAGAAAGTTAATCCTCATGGCATGCGCGTCGGCGTTATCAAAGACTGGGATTCCCGTTGGTACGCCCGTGCAGACAAAGTCGGCGATCTTATCGTTGAAGACTACAACATCCGTAACTACCTGAAGAAGACCCTCTATTCCGCCGGTGTTCCTACCATCGAGATCGAGCGCGATTCCAACAAGGTACGCATCTATATCCACTGCTCCAGACCCGGCGTCGTTATCGGCAAGGGCGGCGCAGAGATCGAGCGCATCCGCCTGTCCGTCGAAAAGATGATAGGCAAGCCCGTAGCGATCTCCATCGTTGAGGTTCGCACCCCCGATACCAATGCTCAGCTCGTAGCAGAGAACATCGCACAGCAGATCGAGAAGCGTATTTCTCACCGCCGCGCAATGAAGAACGCAATGGGCCGCGCAATGCGTATGGGCGCGAAGGGCATCAAGGTCATGTGCTCCGGCCGTCTCGGCGGACGCGAGATCGCAGGCGTTGAGCAGTACCACGACGGTACCATTCCTCTTCAGACTATCCGTGCCGACATCGAGTACGGCTTTGCAGAGGCAGCCACCACTTACGGCCGCATCGGCGTTAAGGTTTGGATCTACAAGGGCGAAGTCCTTTCCCAGACCCTGCGCACGACTCCCCGTGTGATGGATATGAACAAGCCCCAGGGCGAGCGTCGTCGTCGCGACGACCGCCGCGGCGGACGCAACGGCGACCGTCGTCAGGGTGGATACAACCGTGATCGTCAGCAGGGCGGCGAACGCCGTCAGGGCGGCTACGGCCAGCGTCCGGCAGGACAGGGCGGCTACAACCGCGGTCCCCGTCCGGCAGCTCCCGCAAAGGAAGGAGGCAACAACTAATGTTAATGCCTAAGAGAGTAAAGTACCGCAGAGTGCATCGCGGCCGCATGAAGGGCAAAGCAATGCGCGGTAACTTCGTTGCATACGGCGAGTATGGCCTCCAGGCCACCGAGCCGAGCTGGATCACCAGCAACCAGATCGAGGCAGCTCGTATAGCCATGACCCGTTACACCAAGCGTGGCGGTCAGGTCTGGATCAAGATATTCCCCGACAAGCCCGTAACCGCAAAGCCGGCCGAGACCCGTATGGGTTCCGGTAAAGGCTCTCCCGAGTACTGGGTCGCAGTCGTTAAGCCCGGCAGAGTGCTGTTTGAGATCGCAGGCGTTCCCGAAGAGGTCGCACGCGAGGCTCTGCGCCTTGCCAGCCACAAGCTGCCCTGCAAGACCAAGATAATTGCCAAGGGCGCTGAGTCTGAGAACGGTGGTGAATAAGATGAAGGCAAATGAAATACGTTCCATGTCCGCAGCAGATCTCGAGAAGAAGCTCGTAGAGCTCAAGAAGGACCTTTTCATGCTCCGTATGCAGCATGCCACCAATCATCTCGATAACCCCGTAAAGATTTCCGCTGTACGGCGTGACATTGCACGAGTCAAGACCGTTATCCGCGAGAAAGAACTCGAGCAGTGAGGAGGTAAGTCAGAATGAATAATGAAAGAACAACTTCCCGTAAGACTCGCGTTGGCAAGGTAGTATCCGATAAGATGGATAAGACCGTCGTTGTCATCGTGGAGGATCGCGTCGCACATAAGACCTATAAGAAGATCATCGGCAGAACCTACCGTCTGAAGGCGCATGACGAGAATAACGCCTGCGGCATCGGCGATATCGTTCGCGTGATGGAGACCCGCCCTCTGTCCAAGGACAAGAGATGGCGCGTCGTGGAAATCGTAGAGAAGGCTAAGTAAGGAGGCAGCATAATGATACAGCAGGAAAGTTATCTGAAGGTTGCCGACAATACCGGCGCCAAGGAAATCAAGTGCATCCGCGTTCTTGGCGGCTCCAAGCGCAGATACGCAAGCATCGGCGACGTAGTCGTAGCTTCCGTCCGCAAGGCTGCTCCCGGCGGCTCTGTCAAGAAGGGCGACGTCGTCAAGGCGGTTATCGTGCGCACGGCAAAGCCCGTTCGCCGCGCAGACGGCACTTACGTTCGCTTTGACGAGAACGCAGCGGTCCTTATCAACGGAACCGATAAGAACCCCCGCGGCACTCGTATCTTTGGACCCGTCGCTCGTGAGCTGCGCGACAAGGATTACATGAAGATCCTGTCCCTGGCTCCCGAAGTGATTTAAGGAGGGCACAGAGAATGAAAATTAAGACTGGCGATAAAGTCATAGTCCTGTCCGGCAAGGATAAGGGCAAGACCGGCAAGGTCATTTCCGCAGACCCCAAAAACGGCAAAGTCATCGTTGAGGGCGTCAGCGTAGCCACCAAGCATCAGAAACCCAAGAAAAAGGGCCAGGACGGCGGCATCATGAAGGTCGAAACCCCCGTGTATGTCAGCAAGGTCCAGCTCGTTTGCCCCAAGTGCGATAAGGGCGTTCGCGTCGGCTACAAGTACGTTGCAGACAAGAAGCTGCGCGTATGCCGTAAGTGCGGCGCAGAAATCTGAGAAAGGAGATAACTTACTATGACCAGAATGAAGAAAAAGTACGTTGAGGAAGTTGCTCCTGCTCTGATGGAGAAGTTCCAGTACAAGTCCGTTATGCAGATCCCCAAGATCGACAAGATCGTCGTATCCGTCGGCTGCGGCGACTGCAAGGACAACGCCAAGGCACTTGACAACGTTATCAAAGAGATCTCCGCGATTACCGGCCAGCACGCCGTTGCTACCGTAGCACGCAAGTCCGTCGCTAACTTCAAGCTCCGTGAGGGCATGCATGTCGGCGTTAAGGTCACCCTGCGTCAGGATCGTATGTGGGAGTTCCTCGACAGACTGCTCAACGTTGCTCTTCCCCGTGTTCGTGACTTCCGCGGTATCTCCGCAGACGCGTTCGACGGCCGCGGCAACTACAGCATGGGTCTTAAGGAGCAGATCATCTTCCCCGAGATCGACTACGATAAGATCGAGAAGCTGCGCGGTATGAACATTGCGATCACCACCACCGCACAGACCGATGAAGAAGCACGCGAGCTGCTCAGACTCATGGGCGCTCCCTTCGCGAACTAAGGAGGAACTGATAATGGCAAAGAAATCTATGATTCTCAAGCAGCAGGCTCCTGCTAAGTTCTCTACCCGTAAGTACAATCGCTGCAAGATCTGCGGCCGTCCTCACGCTTACCTGCGTGACTACGGCATCTGCCGTATCTGCTTCCGCGAGCTGGCTTACAAGGGTCAGATCCCCGGCGTCCGCAAGGCATCCTGGTAATCGGATGCCCCGGACGGAAAAAGCATCGTATTTTGCGCAAAAAAGCTTGCAATATCAAGTGATTTGCGGTAAAATAGTATGATGCCAATTTTGCGGAAAACGAAGTTGAGATACACCGAGAATATCGGTGTATCTCTTCGGCGGTTTTTCAAATATTGCCTCGAAAGGCACTTTTGAGGCGCTTATCCCCGCAGTTTGTACCCGAGACCCCGGATCCCCGATCAAGACCCGGCCGTCGAGCTCAAACTTGAACCGACGAAAGGCCGCAGCTAATCATGCATTAGTGCGGAACCTCGCGGTCATCACCGAGGGAGCGATCCCCGGTAACTTCTAAAAAAGGAGAAAAGATTATGCAGATCACAGACCCCATTGCAGATATGCTGACCCGCATCAGAAACGCTGGTGTAGCGAAGCATGAAACTGTCGATGTCCCCGCATCGAAGATGAAGAAAGCGATTGCCGAGATCCTTCTGAACGAAGGCTACATCAAGAGCTTCCAGATCATCGACGACGGCATCCAGGGCATCATCCGCATCACCCTCAAGTATCTCCCCGGCAAGGAGAAGGCCATCCAGGGTCTTCGCCGTGTCTCCAAGCCCGGTCTGCGCGTTTACGCAGGTGCAGACGAGCTGCCCAAGGTCCTCAAGGGCCTCGGTATCGCGATCGTATCCACTTCCAAGGGCGTCATGACCGACAAGGCTGCTCGCGCAGCTCACATCGGCGGCGAGGTCCTGGCATTCGTATGGTAAGGAGGAAAGCTAACTATGTCAAGAATCGGTAGAGCTCCCATTACCGTCCCTGCAGGAGTGGAAGTTAAGGTTGACGGTCAGCACGTTTCCGTCAAGGGCCCCAAGGGCGCACTTGAGATGAACGTAGCACCCACTATGAAAGTCGAAGTCGAAGCAGGCGTCGTTCACGTCACCCGTCCCAACGACGAGAAGATGAACAGATCCCTCCACGGCCTGACCCGTACCCTCATCAACAACATGGTTGTCGGTGTATCCGAAGGATTCTCCAAGACCCTCGAGGTAAACGGCGTTGGCTACCGTGCAGCGAAGGAAGGCAAGAACCTGGTCCTGAACGTAGGTTACTCGCATCAGGTAATCATGCCCGAGACTGAGGACATCCAGATCGACGTCCCCAACCCCAACCAGATCATCATCAAGGGTATCGACAAGCAGAAAGTCGGCCAGTTTGCAGCAGAAGTTCGTGGCAAGCGTCCTCCCGAGCCGTACAAGGGCAAGGGCATCAAGTATGACTACGAAGTTATCCGCCGCAAAGAAGGCAAGACCGGCGCTAAGTAATAGGAGGTGTGCCTGAATGATTAAAAGACCTGATACAAGAGCGCAGCGCATCAAGCGCCACGCAAGAGTACGCGGCAAGATCTCCGGCACCGCCGAAAGACCCCGCCTGAGCGTATTCCGCAGCGAGAATCACATTTATGCCCAGATCATCGACGACGTAGCAGGCACGACCCTCGTGTCCGCCTCCACCGTTGAAAAGGGCTTTGAAGGCAACGGCAGCAATGTCGAGGCCGCAAAGAAGATCGGCGCAACCGTCGCCGAGCGTGCACTGGCAAAGGGAATCGAGAACGTCGTGTTCGACCGCGGCGGCTACATTTTCCACGGCCGTGTTGCAGCACTTGCAGAAGGTGCCCGCGAGGGCGGCCTGAAGTTCTAAGGGGAGGAGGAAAACTATTATGGCATACAATAATGACAGAAGAGATCGCCGCAGAGACGAGGAAGCATCCGAGTTTGTTGAAAAGGTAGTTTCCCTCAACCGCGTCAGCAAGACCGTCAAGGGCGGCCGTGTTATGAAGTTCTCCGCACTTTGCGTCGTTGGCGACGGCAAGGGCCGCGTAGGCTATGGCCTGGGCAAGGCAAACGAAGTTTCCGAAGCTATCCGCAAGGGTCTTGAGGATGCAAAGAAGAACATCGTTACCGT
>JALFRV010000049.1 GCA_022778905.1 Prevotella sp.
TTCCACGGATAGAAGCGTTCACTTCGTCGCAAATCAGGCTTTTGATCTTCATATCCCCGGTTCCATAGAGTTCTACAGACAACGTATCGGTATCCAAATGACCGTCTACAATGAAATCGCCCGCTCCTTTCAGCGTCACTCCGATCAGGTCCGGCGCCGTGACATACACGTCGACGCTCGGGATGCCGCCCAAAGTGAACAACTCAGACTTGGCCGAATGGAAGAGCGTAAGCGTCGATCCTTTACACTCGGAGATCAGTGTCTTCACCGCATTTTCAGGTCCAACGATCTTCACACGAAGTTGATCGCCCTGCGTGAAGTGGACATCGCAATTGGCATTGATGACAATTTCTTCGAACTCATGTACGGTTCGCTCGCTCGTCACCATGCGACCCTTCATTCGGCGCGAGCCATTTTGACAAGATATTACCAACATGGTGACGCACAACACAACAATAATTCCACAATATTTTCTCATTGCTTTAACTGGTTGATGATTCTGATGATTTGACGGAAAAGTCCTCGAACAAGTTGCAGGGCATGGCAGAATTGAAGCGAAAAAGATGCTTCCGCCCCCGACAGGTTCCTGATATACCTCAGGAAGACGAATGCACTTGAAAAAGGAAAAATACAAAAAAATCATGACCTTTTCGGCCTTTATCCAATTCTTTTCGTATCTTTGTACACAAAATAGAGAGTCATGAGTGCTCGCAATTTGACCCAGATACTGACACAGACGGTAGACAAGCTTTCAGAGCCACAATCTTTGAAAGGACTCTTTCACCAACATCAAGATGGAAAGCCGCTTCCTTCAGGCAAGGCGCTTGAGGAAATCGTGGACTTGTCGAGGGCTATTCTCTTCCCCGGTTACTATGGCAAGTCACTGATACATCTGAATACCATCAAGTACAGAATCGGTGTCAATATGGACAAACTCAACAAATTGCTCGTCGAACAGATTCTTGCCGGATTGTGCTTTGACGTGAAAAGCGACGAAGACAGCTGCAGCCCGGATGATCAGGAGCGCGCAGAAGCGATGACCCAAGATCTCCTGAAGGCCTTCCCCGATATACGTGCCCGACTCGCAACCGACGTGCAGGCTGCCTACAATGGTGACCCGGCCGCGACAAGCTATGCAGAGATCATCTCCTGTTATCCCGTCATCAAAGCCTTGACAAACTATCGCATTGCCCACGAACTTCATAAAATAGGCGTCCCGCTCATCCCGAGGATGATCACCGAAATGGCGCATTCCGAAACCGGAATCGACATCCATCCCGGTGCGGAAATAGGGCGTTACTTCACCATAGACCATGGCACAGGCGTCGTCATAGGTGCAACGTGCGTCATTGGGGATAATGTCAAGCTCTATCAAGGTGTCACCTTGGGTGCCAAGAGCTTCCCTTTGGACGGACAAGGCAACCCGATCAAAGGCATCCCACGACATCCCGTCTTGGAAGACAACGTTGTGGTCTATGCCAATGCGACCATCTTAGGCCGTATCAGGATTGGTGAAGGCTGCATCGTCGGGGCCAATGTATGGGTGACGGAAGACATGGAACCGAACACAAGAAAATACAAGAAAAATTAAATATTAATACTACAGGACAAGATGGAATTCGAACTCATCGCCAAAACATTCATGGGCTTAGAACCCGTTTTGGCTCAAGAGCTGACCCAGTTGGGGGCAAACAACGTGCAGATAGGACGCCGTATGGTGTCGTTCACAGGTGACAAGGAAATGATGTATCGGGCCAATTTCCAGCTCCATACAGCCATCCGCATTCTGAAACCTATCAAGCATTTCAAGGCACGTTCGGCTGAAGAGGTGTACAATGAAGTAAACAAGATCGACTGGCAGCAGTATATCCAGAAGGGAAAGACCTTCTCCGTCGATTCGGTCGTATACTCAGAGGAATTCAGGAACTCCCGTTTCGTGACCTATAAAGTGAAGGATGCCATTGTCGATCAGTTCCGTGAGAAGACCGGAGAGCGGCCGAACATCTCGGTTTCCAATCCCGATATCCGCCTCCATATCCACATCGCCGAAGATGATGCGACGCTCAGTCTCGATTCCAGCGGAGAGTCCTTGCACCGCCGCGGCTATCGTCAGGAATCGGTGGAAGCGCCGCTGAACGAAGTGCTGGCAGCAGGTATGATCCTGATGACCGGATGGAAAGGTGACACTGACTTCATCGACCCGATGTGCGGTTCTGGCACTTTGCTCATTGAAGCTGCCCTCATCGCGCGCAACATGAGTCCCGGCATCTTCCGCAAGGAATTTGCTTTTGAGAAATGGCCCGACTACGATGCCGAGCTCTTCGACACGATCTATAACGACGACTCACAGGAAAGACCATTCGCACATCATATCTATGGATATGACATAGACATGAAAGCGGTCAACACGGCACGGCTCAACGTCAAGGCTGCCGGCCTCACCAACGAGATCTCCGTCGACCAGAAAGACTTTAAGGACTTCACACAACCAGCCCACACAGCGATCATGATCACCAACCCGCCCTATGGGGAGCGCATCTCAACGCCCAACCTTTTAGGTACCTACAAGATGATCGGCGAGCGGCTGAAACATCATTTCGTGGGCAATGAGGCATGGATCCTCAGCTACAGAGAAGAATGTTTCGAGCAGATCGGGCTCAAACCGTCGCTCAAGACACCGGTCTTCAACGGTTCCTTGGAATGCGAATTCCGCAAGTATGCAATCTTTGACGGCAAGATGAAAGACTTCAGAACCGAAGGCGGAATCATCAAGACCGAAGAGGAGAAGCGCGAAATGGCCCAGAAGAACCGGTTCAAGAAAAATCGCGAATTCAAGAAACGGCTTGAGGAAGAGGAAGAAAACGAAGGCGGTGACATCCGTTCCTTCAAGTTCCATTCATTCGAACGAAACGATAAAAAGGAACCGAGAGCCGACCGGGACCGCAAGGACTACAGGAGCGACCGAAACGAATGGCGACCGAAAGGAGACCGTGGCAGCAAACGTTTTGACAAAGGTCCGAAACGCGGAGGAAAGGATGCCAAAAACAAGTATGGGAGGTTCGGGCATGAAGATTAAGAATTTGGGGGTCGGATTAAATCTATTCTTATTGAGCATCTGTGGATTGATGACCATGCAAGTACAAGCTCAGGAACTGAAACAGTTTACACTTGAGGATCTCAACTTCGGCGGCAAGAACTACCACAACCTGTCGCCCAAGAACCGCTGGTACGCATGGTGGGGAGACCAACTTGTCAGACAGGATGCCGAAAAATGCCTGCTCGTCAATCCGACAACGGGCAAAGAGACCCTGCTTTTCAACCTTGAGGACGTGAATCGTGCTGCAAAGAGCGGTTCCGACAGCAAGTTGTTCCACAGCGCCTTCAGCACTTCATTCCCCTATTCCAAGCAACCATTGGCCCTCTTGGCCAACGGATCACAGCAGATCCTCTACAATTTCAAGACCAGACAGATTGAATGGCGGCAGTCCACAGAAGCTGCGCAGGCAGAAGAATGGTGCCCTGCATCAAGGTCATTGGCCTTTGTCAGACAGGACAACCTCTATGTCACCGACGGGGATGGCAAGACCATCCAACTGACAAGGGACGGAAGCCGGCAGATCGTCTACGGACAGAGCGTGCACCGGGATGAGTTCGGGATCAGCAAAGGCCTGTTCTGGAACGTCACCGGAGACAAGTTAGCCTTCTACCGGATGGATCAAAGCATGGTGGCCGACTATCCGCAAGTCGATATCTTCAACCGCATGGCGACCTGCAAACCCGACAAATACCCGATGGCGGGAGAGACCAGCCACAAGGTCACCATCGGCATCTACGACCTGAAGACAAAGCAGGTGGTCTATCTGAAAGCAGGCGATCCGACGGACCGTTACTTCACCAACATCGCCTGGGGACCAGACAATGCCACCGTCTATCTGTTCGAACTCAACCGCGACCAGAACGACTGCCGGCTTGTGAGCTATGATGCCGCCACGGGAGAGAAACTCAAAGAACTCTACAGAGAGACCGACAGCCGTTACGTGGAACCTCTCCACCCCATCCAATTCTTGCCTTGGGACGACAGTAAATTTATCATGCAGAGCCAGAAGGACGGCTACAATCACCTTTACCTGATGAGTGCCGACGGCCGCGAAATCAAGCAGCTCACGTCAGGCAGCTGGGTTGTCCTGGACGTATTGGGATTCAACCCGAAAGCAAAAGCCATCGTCTACACCTCCAATGAGATCAGTCCGATCCAGACCAACAGCTTCATGGTCAACGTCAACAGCGGCCGTAAGGTCCGGCTCGGAGATGCCACCGGATGGCACACACCTTCGCTGAGCGAGGGAGGACAGTATCTGCTCGACCGCTATTCCGCCCCTGACGTGCCCCGCAACATTGATCTCATCAGCACCTCAACGGCCAAGACACGACGCCTGTTCACGGCCGACGATCCCTGGAAAGGCTACGCGGTGCCGGAATACACTTGCGGAAAGATCAAGGCAGACGATGGGACCACGGATCTCTTCTACCGCATGGTGAAGCCGGTCGGCTTTGATCCGAACCGCAAATACCCCACCGTTGTCTATGTCTACGGAGGCCCTCACGCCCACAACGTGGATGCCCGATGGCACTATGGATCGCGCTCCTGGGAGACCTATATGGCCCAGAAAGGCTACCTGCTGTTCATTCTCGACAACCGTGGGAGCGAAAACCGCGGCAAGGCTTTTGAGCAGGCGACGTTCCGCCAGTTAGGTCAGGCCGAGATGAAGGATCAGATGAAAGGCGTGGAATATCTCAAGACCCTTCCCTATGTCGATCAGGACCGTATGGGCGTGCATGGATGGAGCTTCGGCGGATTCATGACGATCTCGCTGATGACCAACTATCCGGATGTCTTCAAGGTAGGTGTTGCCGGCGGCCCGGTGATCGACTGGAAGTGGTATGAGGTCATGTATGGCGAGCGATACATGGACACGCCGCAGACCAATCCCGAGGGATACAGCAAGACTTCGCTGCTCGCCAAGGCCAAAGACCTGAAAGGCAAGCTGCAGATCATCACCGGCTATAATGACCCGACCGTAGTCCCGCAGCACGCACTGTCATTCATTGCCGAGTGCATCAAGCATGGCACGCAGCCCGACTTCTTCGTCTACCCCGGCGAACCGCACAACATGCGCGGTCATCAGAGCGTCCACTTGCATGAGCGCATCACGCAGTACTTCGAGGATTACCTGAAACCTCTGAATCAGAAAAAATAAGTTAGAACCGTCAAAATTCAATATCAGTCCAATGAAAATATTATTGTTGGGATCAGGTGGACGCGAACACGCGCTGGCCTGGAAGATCGCCCAAAGCAACCAATGTGACCATCTGTTTATCGCACCAGGCAATGCCGGCACCGCCGCCTGTGGAGAGAACATCGCCATCGGTGTCAACGAGTTTGACCGGCTCAAGGACTTTGCTGTCGACGAAGGGATCGGCATGGTCGTCGTCGGCCCCGAGGATCCATTGGTGAACGGTATCTACGATGCTTTCAAAGCCGACACCCGCACAGCCGGAATTCCCGTCATCGGCCCGTCAAGACAGGGCGCGGTGCTCGAAGGAAGCAAGGATTTCGCCAAGGGATTCATGAAGCGCCACGGGATCCCCACAGCTGCCTATGAGACATTCGACGGAACCACCGTCAACGAAGGCCTCCGCTTCTTAGAGTCGCTGCAACCTCCCTACGTGCTGAAAGCCGACGGGCTGGCCGCCGGAAAAGGTGTGCTCATCATCCCCACTTTGGAAGAGGCCAAGCAGGAGTTTCGCGAAATGCTCGGCGGAATGTTCGGCAACGCCAGCGCCAAAGTCGTCATCGAGGAGTTTCTGAGCGGCATCGAATGCTCGGTCTTCGTGCTCACCGACGGCCGTCACTATCAGATTCTGCCCGAGGCAAAAGATTACAAGCGGATCGGCGAACATGACACGGGCCTCAACACGGGCGGCATGGGCAGCGTGTCGCCGGTGCCTTTTGCCGACGAAGCATGGATGCGAAAGGTCGAGGAACGGATTATCCGCCCGACGGTCGACGGTTTGGCCGCAGAGCAGATCGACTATAAGGGCTTCATCTTCTTCGGATTGATCAACGTGGACGGCGAGCCGATGGTGATCGAGTACAACTGCCGCATGGGTGATCCTGAAACGGAGAGCGTGATGCTGCGGCTGAAGAGCGACATCGTCGACCTCTTTGAAGGTGTCGCGAAGGGCGACCTCGACAAGCGGACCGTTGAGATCGATGACCGGGCGGCCGTCTGCGTGATGATGGTCAGCGGCGGATACCCGCAGGACTATGTCAGGGGCTACCCCATAGAAGGCATCGACAGCGTGAAGGACAGCATCGTCTTCCACTGCGGAACAGCGCTCAAGGACGGGCAGGTCGTCACCAACGGCGGTCGCGTCATTGCCGTTTCATCCTATGGCAAAGACAAGGATTCAGCCCTGCAGCAGTCGTTCCGCGAGGCCCGGAAGATCCAGTTCAAAGACAAATATTTCCGTTCGGATATCGGACATGATTTATAAAGCTCCGGCAGAGATGTCCTTTCGGGGCTCCAAACGATAGCTTTCGGCTGCCCGGAAGATAGCTTTGGAGCGCCCAAAGGTATCATATACGGACGGCGGATAAGTAATGTTTGAAAAACGTATGCAGTAAGTTCAGATGCCGATCAAAAGATTTCAGAGCAAGATAGCGGAAAGCAGGCTGACGCTGCCCTTTACGGAAGCGTATGGGGGTGTGGTTTTCCTGACCTACGGATTGGTAGAAAAGCAGTTATGGATCCAGTTTGCGAGCCTGATACTCTGTACGCTGCTGATGGTCGAAATGAACAACCGGAACACGCTCATCCGCATCTACAGCCGGATGGTGTCGTGCTCTTTCATTGTCCTGACCGTCATGGCCAACTTCCAGTTCGTCACGCTCCTGCCCGCGGTGGTGCAATGCTGCCTCTGCGCATTCTATGTGCTCCTCTTCCGGGCCTATCAGGACAAGCAGGCTACCGGTTGGATTTTCTATGCCTTTGCGTGCATCGGGGCCGCCTCAACAGTCTTTGTGCATATCCTGTATTACGTTCCCTTGTTCTGGATTCTGATGATCTTTAACATCATGGCATTCAGCCACAAAACGTTTTGGGCCTCACTTCTCGGTTTAAGTGTGCCCTACTGGTTTTTAGGAGGCTATCATCTCTACATGGGAGATACCGAGTCGCTTGTCGGTCATTGGATGGAGTTGACCCGGTTCCAACCGCTTTTCGACTATGGCATGGTCACCTGTCAGCAGGCCGTCACTTTCGTTTTCATCGTTCTCTTAGCACTGACCGGCAGCATACATTTCCTGCGCAACAGCTTCAGGGACAAGATCCGCACCCGGCTGCTCTACGAACTGTTCATGGCGGTTGACATCTGCAGCATTGTCTTCTTGCTGCTCCAGCCCCAGCACTATGATGGGCTGCTGCCTGTCATCATCATCAATACCGCTCCCCTGATCGGTCACTACTTGGCCTTGACACGCACCAAGATCACCAATATCTCCTTCTTTGTCATTGTCATTCTGGCCCTTGCCATCACCGCCTACAATCTATGGATGCCCTCATTGACCTTCTGATGAACTACGGCTATTGGGGAATGCTCGTCGCGGCCTTCCTCGCCGGGAGCTTCTTCCCGTTCAGCAGCGAAGCGGTCATGTTGGGTCTGCTGGCAGCAGGGCTGCAACCCTGGCCGCTCGTTATTTATGGCACGATCGGCAACGTGGCCGGTTCGATGTTCAATTATGGCATCGGCACGTTGGGCAAGATGGAATGGATCGAGCGCTACCTGCATGTTGATCAGGAGAGTCTTCATAAGGCCGAGCGCATGATGGCCGGCCACGGCGCCTGGTCCGGCTTCTTTGCGTTCCTGCCGCTGATCGGCAGTGCCATCACCATCGTGCTCGGGTTGATGAGGGCCAACTTACTTATAACCATCGTCAGCATCACGATTGGCAAATTCGTGCGCTATCTGCTGCTCGTCTACGGCGTTCAGATGATCTTCTGATATGATCTGTCTGTCAGGGCCGCAACGCAGAAACGGCATGACCGTAGAGGCTGATACCCGCGTGCACACCAGCGTTGATCCTCAAGCGAAGATCCATTGTGTGCCTGCGTGGAGGTAACTATTCTGCGGTAATAACCCTCTCTACAGATGTGCATGGTCACCATGTTAGCTTCACCGGCC
>JALFRV010000052.1 GCA_022778905.1 Prevotella sp.
GAGGCCTTTGGATGGAGTTTGCCGTCACGCTGCCGCTCGGGCTCCATTACGAGAACGCGACGACCGACCATCCGACGGTTGCGCATTTCTGCGACTACGCCTCGGCTGGCGCGACGTGGTGCCGCGACTCGGCCTACCGCGTCTGGCTGCCTCGCGAGCTGGCGGAGGAGAGGAAATAAGAGGTTGCCGGTGGCGAGTACTCCTTTGGAACAATGAGATACAGAGGAAAAATGATCAGGGCATTCAAGATGCGGCTTGAGTACGGCATGGGGCCGGAGTTCGAGAAACGGCATGCCGAGGTGTGGCCGGAGGGAATGCTTTTTCATCTCGATTGACATTTCCTTAACACGCGCGCGGTATAATTCTCGGCAGATGAGCAACATGTTGGAGAACCAGGTGAAGGGATGAAGGATCGGTGGAATCTCCTATCTGTTGATAAACACCATGAGATTTCTTTTTGCAGGAGTAAACCACTCCTAGAACTTTCGTTTACCTTTGCAATCCACATCCCCCGAGACTTTGTCCGGTTCGCACTTGAAAGCCGCCGCGTAGTTATGATATACTATGCGGCGACTTCTATTTAGGGCGATTAGCTCAGTTGGTTAGAGCATTACCTTCACACGGTAGGGGTCACTGGTTCGAGTCCAGTATCGCCCACCAGCTCAGTTGGATTAGGTGAGTTGGTGAAACCCCAAGATTAGTTAGGCTTTCAGCCAAATCGCCAAGTCCAAGCCCTACAGCCGAGTTAGATTTGGTCGGTGCTGGTCTCATGGTTGTTTTCCATGTGCCAGTACGCCCCAAAGTACGCCCCCAAAGCCCAAGTCCAGCCCCTATCACTCTCAACGCCTATATTATACACCCCGTAAGTCATTCGGCCAAGGGGTCACTACCCAACTTTTTACCACGGCACTAAATAGTATTCACCATGTCATATTTCAGCTATGTTGTGCGCCACGGCAAATGTTGCGTTGGATTAATCACCACCTCCGATAACTACTATATCTATCTCTCAAATGGTACGGACTTGCTTGTGCGTGACAGCGGATGCAAAGACAAGGCAGGCGCGGAGGTTGCCTTGGGACTTTTCCTCTTTGAGTACAGACGAATGCAAGAGTACAGACGCGCCCTTGAGGGCAAAGGCGGGCGGCAAAAACTTCCGTGCGAAGGCCAAGGTTCTGCCATGAAGAATCTGCTGACTGATTATGAACCCCAATATACACGATTAGACATTTAAGTATTTACGGAATTAGGTGCGCTCCAGAAATGGGACGCACTTCGCGTCTTGGCAAGGAAATTTGGTATAATATTCGCGTTCTCGTGGGAGGCCGCAAGTGTTTTTCAAGGGGACAAAAAACGCTGCAAAGCAATCGTCGAGTGAAATGTGAGAAGTTTCAAGCATGGCGATACTGTTGCAGAGGTACGCGCACACTCGCGTGCCTCTCTCTGTATTTCATGCAAGGCATCTCACAGCCTCACTCGAAGTCAGAGAGAGGCCGTTTCCTTTCTTTGATTGATTGTGGTGCAATCGTGAGGAAATGCGCCCTCATTTCTTTTCGATGTAGGTCCGTGAAATGGGCAGGAGGAAATGAAATGAAACGCATCCTTAATTATTATTTTGCTTTGGCATTTGTGATGGCCACAATCTCCGTGCAAGCTGACCCAATTCTTACCATAACGGGGGCGAGGCAACATACACCGTGGGATGGGAAGGTGGATATTGAGTATTCGATTGCAGGCGTTGAAGATGGTTATGTGGATTGTGAATTTAGCATTGAAGCTTTGGATGGTGCGTCTTCTAAAGTCTATGAGTGTAAAACTTTCATCATTCCCCCGTGTCTGTCAAATGGCTCATGGGTTGTTACTTGGGATGCAACGGCTGACAATTGCCCTGCTGACACAACGGATTACTATTTCAAGGCCGCTGTTCGCGGCTATCCAAAGTATTTAATAATTGATTTGACTGATGGTGCTAATGCCGAGGAATTTCCCTACTCGTATTCCTATTCTATTCCAAAAGACGGATGGCAGAATCAGCATAAAACAACTTCCATAGTATTTCGAGCATGTCCGGCAAGCCCGTCAGATAGTGTCGTTTCGCCTTTTTACATTGGAATTTTTGAGTTGACGAAAGGCCAATACACAGGCATTTTTGGGTATGATGAGCCAGGAATTAGTTGGGAATCGGGAGGACATACCGTTGATACGGTTGTGGATAAAGAGTTTCATCCAGTAAACATGAGCAATTGGGATAACTTGTCTGGAGTGGTTGTGGCCTTGAACAATAAGCTTCAAGGGATTTCAACTTGCCTACCAACAAGTTCCCAATGGAAGTTCGCGGCGATGGGAGGCGTTAACTCGCTGATGATTGATTCAAACATGGGAAGATTTTATGATAGCTTATCTGATGGCGCAGGTGATGGGTCTGGCCGTCGCAGTTATTGGCTTGACGCGCGGAAATGGCATTCTCTTTTATTAGGGGATGCGCCCGTTGGCTCTTATGCACCCAATGCATGGGGGATTTATGATATGTATGGAAATGTCTGGGAATGGACGGGTGATATTTTTGCGTATCAAGGCTATGCAAACAATGGAAGGCGAATGATAGGTGGTGGTTGGATGGACCGTGTAACCGGAAATGCTAATGTAATAGATATTTCAATTTCTTTGGCATCTAATGCTTCGCGGCTTGATAACAACAAATGGAATGGTAGTATTGATAAATGGAATCAAGTTAGCAATCTTGAAGCCAATTACATTACTGGCTATGGTGGTCGATTGGCAATAAACGCAAGTGAAAACATGCAGGAAAAGGCCGTTGAGGCTCAATCGGACGCACTTGAATTAGCAAAGGAAATTAAGAGGGTCGAAATCTTGCCTGAAAGTTGCTCGTTTGATAATGCATCTATCGAGGTCTCAATCGGATGTGAGACCGAGGGGGTTAAGATATATTACACAATTGACGGGAGCGCACCTTCTGAGTTAAACGGAATTTTATATAGCGGTCCGTTCAATGTTTATCAAAGCGCGAGTGTTAAGGCGATTGCAGTTAGAAACGGTTGGTTGAGTTCGGATGTGGCTACTTGTGAATATTTACGCAAGGATGCAATCGGTGAGGCGGCGAATTTATTGACATACACAATGGTGAATGATGTGGATTTTCCGTGGTGTGTCGATTCGACAGTTTCGCATGACGGCATTTCTTCTGCTAAGAGTGGTTCGATTTTGCATGGGGGTGTTTCGGGTATTAAAACGCAAGTGAGAGCCGCTGGCTTGGTCTCATTCTGGTGGCGGGCTAAATGTGAGGAGCCAGATATTGACGAAGAAGGATTGATGTATTATGATTATGGGGCATTCCTTGTGGATAATGAGGTCAAGGCAAGGATAGCGGGGAATGACACGGGATGGCAGTATGTTAAAATTGAAGTCCCGACTTCTGGGAAACACACATTGCGTTGGGAATATCGTAAAGATGAAGAGACAACTTTCATGCCAGATTGCGTTTGGGTTGACCGAGTGCAATGGATTCCTTCGAATGAAAGCGGACATACGGTGACAACACCAGTCCCAGTCCCGTATTCGTGGCTTTCTCATTTCGGTCTGGGGATGACTACTGATTTTGAAGAGGCGGCAAATTCTTGGCTTGGGAAAACTTCTGACGGAAAGCAATTACATGTGTGGCAGGACTATGTTGCAGGAACCATTCCTACAAATGCAGATTCCGTATTCACGGCTAAAATTGACATGGTTGATGGGGTCGCTAATATTACATGGGAACCCGATTTGAACGAAGGTGGCACTAAGGATATTCGGATTTATAAAATCTGGGGAAAGCAATTCCTTGATGATGCTGAATGGTCTTATCCAACAGATTCGCTTCATCGGTTTTTCAGGGTTTCGGTTGAGTTGAAATAGTCGGCTATATTACTTTTGCTTAAAAGGGCGGCTGGATGCGTTGTGGGCGTTCCACGGCATCCAGCCGTGACTTATATCGTCCACGGCGAGAAAACTTCTTGTGGCGGTTTAGGCGGCTCCTGGAAAGGCTTGCGCTGGAGCGATGGAATCAAAGTATTCCATGACAGTTTCAAAAAGCATTTCATTTGCATTGACAACATTCTCCAGTCCCCAAACGGCATCATGTACGCGGTGTAAATCTGTTAACCCTTGCCGTTCCAACTTTACAATAACTGGGTGGCTGATTGACGGGCCTTGCAGATTGTGATACCATTTCAGGCATGAAAGCGACTACCGAACATCCATATCCGAAGAACTTTGAGGAGTTCCTTGATTGGTTCTCAACCGATCAAGACTGTGCAGATTA
>JALFRV010000082.1 GCA_022778905.1 Prevotella sp.
GAATCTGACGCCGCTGCAGATAGCGAATCTCGGAGCCACCATTGCCAACCGAGGTTACTATTACGTGCCTCATGTCGTGCGGAAAGTGCAGGATGAACCGCTCGACACAACGTTCACGCGGCCTCATTACACGAAAGCGAACCGGAGAGCCTATGACTTTGTCGTGGCCGGAATGCGCTCCTCGGTGCTCGGCGGCACGTGTAAATACCTCGGACGATTCCCTTACGACATCTGCGGAAAGACCGGTACGGCCCAGAACAGGGGGCAGGACCACTCCGTGTTCATGGGCTTTGCACCCATGGATAAGCCAAAGATCGCCATAGCGGTGTATGTGGAAAACGGCGGCTTCGGTGCCGATTTCGCCGTACCAATCGCCGGTGTGCTCTTTGAGCAGTTCTTCACCGGCAAACTCTCACCCGCCGCCCAGAAGGAGGCCGACGCATTGGAGCGGCGCCGGATCGGATACGGAAAAGCGAACAGATGATCGGTTTGGATTTGAAACAGCAAAAAGGAACAGAAGCCAATGGCCATCAATAAAGACAAACAACCAAGCGTATTGCGGTCGCTCGACTGGTGGACGATTGCCATTTATGTGGCATTGCTCGTCTTCGGATGGGTCAGCGTCTGCGGGGCAAGCTATACTTACGGCGATACGGACATCTTCAGTCTCGACACCCGATCGGGCATGCAGATCATCTGGATCGGCACTTCGATCGTGTTAGGTTTCTTCCTCATCATGCTTGATGACCGTTTCTACGAGACGTTCGCCTATGTGATCTATGCGGCATTGTTGCTGTTGCTCTTCGTCACCATCTTCAACCCGCACGAGATCAAGGGTTCCCGGTCGTGGTTAGTGTTGGGTCCTTTGCGTCTCCAACCTGCCGAGTTCGCCAAGTTTGCCACTGCATTGGCCGTGGCGAAGCTGATGAGTATCTATGGCTTTACGATCCTACGGTGGAAGCATTTTGCCGCTGCGGCTGCGGTGGTGCTGCTTCCCATGCTCTTCATTGTGGGCCAGCGTGAGACCGGTTCGGCACTTGTCTATCTGTCATTCTTCCTCATGTTCTATCGCGAAGGCATGCCGGGGAGCATCCTCTTCACGGGTGTGGCGATGGTGGTTTACTTTGTTGTGGGTATCAAATATGAGGAAGTGATGCTGCCGGACATGCCTGCGTCGGTGGGAAAATTCGTCGTTCTGCTGCTCGTACAGCTGTTCTCGGCCGGCATGGTCTATACTTACTGCAAGGATAAGCGGGTCATTACGACGATCATCGCATTCTGCTTGGGCCTGACTTTGATATTCTGGCTGTTCTCAAAGTTCGTCATTCCGTTCGACATTGTATGGGTCCAGATTGCCGTCACGGCGTTTCTGATCGGCTATCTTGTATTCCAAGGTCTGTCTTCACGCATGCGTACCTATTATTATATAGCGCTTTTTGCGTTGGGATCCGTCGTGTTTTTCTATTCGGCAGACTATGTGCTGAACGACGTGATGGAACCTCACCAGCGGGTGCGTATCAATGTTCTCCTCGGCTTGGATGAGGACTTGGCCGGCGCGGGCTATAACGTGCATCAG
The DNA here is from genome assembly GCA_022778905.1 of Prevotella sp. GTDB lineage: Bacteria > Bacteroidota > Bacteroidia > Bacteroidales > Bacteroidaceae > Prevotella. Next base: position 1,577 of record JALFRV010000082.1, read on the forward strand.
AGTGAGATCGCGATCGGATCAGGCGGACTGCGGGGGAAAGGATTCCTGAACGGCACGCAGACCAAGCTGAAGTTCGTTCCCGAACAGGACACCGACTTCATCTTCTGCACGGTGGGCGAGGAAGAAGGCTTCGTGGGATCGGCTTCCGTGCTGCTCTTGTTTCTCGCCTTGATCCTGCGCCTGATTCATTTGGCGGAGCGACAGCCCTTCAAATTCGGGCGCGTTTATGGCTATTGCGTGCTCAGCATCTTCCTTTTCCACGTCTTTATCAATGTCGGAATGGTATTGGGATTGACACCTGTGATCGGCATTCCGCTTCCGTTTTTCAGTTACGGAGGCTCATCCTTGTGGGGCTTCACGTTCCTTCTCTTCATCTTTCTGAGGATCGATGCGGGTCGCAATCTGATCCGCAACTGATTGCAGAATGGTGGTCCGGGGCTGAAACCGGGTGCTTCTCATTTACGTTCCAACTCGATCCCGATGTCCGAAATGCCCGGAAGGATCTCGCGTTTCATATCATGTCGGACGGCGATATGCAGACTGTCGCCGCGGTGGAGTAGAAGGTCGTTGACGTGATAGTGGAACTGATAATAGCTCACACCTTGCCCCTTGACGCTTCCGTTCTCATCAAAGAGCTTACAATCGAGCGTGTCCGTCGTGACGGTATGTCCCGGATAGACGGTCCGTTCGATGATCAGTGTGAGCCCCATAAAGGGATAGGCGTTGTTGATCCGCAACCCTAAGTCCATGCCGTAATTGCCGTCTGTGGCAATGGGCGGGATGTCAAAGGGCAGCGTATCATTCTTTTCCCAGCCTGCGATGGGCGTATGCTGGTATTGGTTGTAGATCTTGTTGCCGTTGCATGCGGTCAGTATGAGACCGAGGACGGCCACACACATTGCCGCGCCCTTATTCATGGACGCTTTCCGGTTTGGGGTTCTGTGGCTGCTGGCGCTGGTCTCTGTCGGGTCTGTTGCCATTGTTCCGACGCTTCTGACCATTGTTTCCCTGGCGCTGTTCACGGTTTTCGCCCTGTCGGGGCTGGCTCTGTCGGGGCTGGTTTCCATTGCCGTTCTCGCCTCGCTGACGGGTGCGGCTGCGCTGATTGTTGCCCTTCTTGCGTCGCTTGCTCTTGTCGAAGCGGCTGATATCCCCGCTTTCGAGCAGGTCTACCGGTTTCTCCGGCTGCTTTGCCTTGTCGTCCTCGAGGAGCGAGAGTGGCTTTTCGCCCTTCTTGTTCATCTCGATTATCTGGCGCGCACGGCCCGCGCTGATCGTCTCCAAGTTGGCTGCGATGCTCTTGTCGGTCGAATAGGTGACCGTTCCGGCAAGGATATCGCTCTTGAAGAGATGATAGTCGTTGTCCTGTGTCTGCAGCACTGCGTCTTTCGGAGGCAGTTTCCGACTGGCCTCCACGTAGTTGTCGACCTCATAGTTCAGACAACATTTGAGCTTCGCACACATGCCGGCGAGCTTCTGTGGATTGAGCGAGATGTCCTGAAAGCGTGCGGCATTGGTGCTCACACTGACGAAATTCTTCATCCATGTGGCGCAGCAGAGCTCTCTTCCGCATGGCCCCGTGCCTCCGATGCGGCCTGCTTCCTGCCGCGCACCTATCTGCTTCATCTCGATGCGCACGTGGAAGGTGTCGGCTAAGATCTTGATCAGCTGGCGGAAATCTACACGTTCGTCGGCGATGTAATAGAATATGGCTTTGTTTCCGTCGCCCTGATACTCTACGTCACCTATCTTCATGTTCAGCTCGAGATCCTTTGCGATCTGCCGGCTCTGTATCATCGTGCCGTGCTCCCGGCTTTTCGCCTCCTCGTATTTCTCCATATCCACCGGCTTGGCGATACGGTAGATGCGCCTGATCTCATCGGCCGACTTGAGGTTAGCTTTCTTCACCTGCAGCTTGACGAGCCTTCCGGTCAGCGTGACCACGCCGATATCATGTCCCGGATTGGCCTCGACGGCCACGATGTCGCCCTTTTTGAGGGGCAGGTTGTTCACGTTATGATAATAGCCTTTGCGCGTGTTCTTGAACTGAACCTCCACCAGGTCCGTGTCGTCGGCATTGCCCGGCACGTCGGCCAGCCAGTCGTAGGTGTTCAACTGACGGTCTTGCCGGCCGCAGGCGCATCTGCACAGACCTCGGTCACTGCTGGTGGCTATCTTGAATTTCATGTTTTTATAATCCATAGATGAATCTTCCTGTATCTCCGCAGAGGGAGTCTTGTTGATTGTTTGATGTGTTATGTAAAGTCCGTTGCCGCAGTTCCGCCGGAGCGGGAGGGGCGGATGTCATTTCCTGATGAGCAATACGATCATCTGAAGTGCCATGTCATAGAATTCGATCTTGGCATTGGCGTTCTGCGCGATGTCACGTTGCACGCGCTGAAAGAGTTCGGCTATCTCCACCACATTGGCCTCATTGATGAACCGGGCGAAGTTTTTGGCGAATGCTTCTTCATCGTTTGTCATATATGAAAGGTCAGCGATGCGGAAGTTGTACATGAAGTTTTCGCGGACCATCTGCAGGAAGTAGCCGAGCATGCGCTTCTGTTTCTCGCGTCCGAATGCGGCCACCGCCTCGCTCCATTTCTTCAAGTCTTTCACGTTGCGCATGTATGCGAACCGCATCAACATCTTGAACATGTCGAGAAACTGCAGGCTCTCGTTGTCCGGTTCAAGCGTTTCGAGCGCCTTCAACCAGTTGCCATTGGCCACACGGGCAATGCGACGGGCCGTGTCGGGGTCTATTCCCCGGCGTCCGACGAGTGCTTCCTCGATGGCCTGGTCGTCGATGCGCTTCAGGTCGATACGCTGGACGCGGCTCCGGATGGTTTCCAACAGCCTTTCCGGTTCTTCGCTCACCAGGAGGAAGACGGTGTGCGCGGGCGGTTCCTCGAGCAGTTTCAGGATCTTGTTGGCACACTCGGCGTTCATCCGTTCGGGCTGCCAGCAGATGCAGACCTTATATCCTCCCTGGCTCGATTTCAAGCTCAGCTTGCGGATGAGGTCATCGCTCTCGCCGGCGCCGATCTGCGCTTGCTGGTTGGCGGCGTTCATCTGTGTGAGCCACTGGTCCATGGTGAAGTAGGGACCCTGCATGAGCAGCTCGCGCCATTCTTTCAGGAAGTCGTCGCTGATCATCTTATGGTCGGACGAAGTGCCGGCCGGCCGGATGACGGGGTAGACGAAATGGAGATCGGGATGTGCCCACTGGCGCAGCATCGGGCTGTCATTGAGCAGCTGCGAAGCGAAGGCCAGCGCCATGGCCATCTTGCCGGAGCCTGCCGGACCGCACAGCAGTATGGCGTGGGGAATGCGTTCCTCTCCGGCTGTCTGCATCAGTCTCGCCTTGGCTTCCTGCTGTCCTATGACTTCGTCCCAATTCATGTGTTCTGTCCCTTTATTTGTGATGGCGCAACAACCGGCGCTCTGCAAAGTTACGAAAAAATAATTTCATTTTGTCTTTTTGATGTGTTTTTTCAGAGAAAAACGGCCCTCTGCCCATTCTTCCGCCATCCTGCGGGGCGTAAAGATGTAATTTTTAAGCAAAACGGAAGATTTGTCCCTAAAATGTTTGTGATACTCGAAAAAGAATTGTACATTTGCAGTCGCAATCATTCAGGGGCGTAGCTCAGCTGGTTTAGAGCGCTACAATGACATTGTAGAGGTCATCGGTTCGAACCCGTTCGTCCCTACGGTGATTGGCAGAACCACATGAAGGCAGATATACGTTGACTATATCTGCCTTCATTGCGTTGAGTCAGGAAGGGTGGCAGAGCCGCCTTGACGGCCCGGAAGAGGCCGGACGGGCTGCGAATAGTGAGGCAAAGTCTGTTCGATATGTGTTTTCGCGCCCTTGAAACGATGTCATTTGAAAAAACGGAAAGAATGCTCAAGAGACTATTGATCATACTGCTGACACTGCTGCTGACAGCATTCGGTGCCGGTGCTCAGGAGACGCCGAACAGCCGGCAGGCACGTCAGATCTTCGATCAGACCTATCAGAAAGTCTTCGGACCCAACGGAGCGACGCTCCATTATGCCGTCAACCTGATCGGGATCTATAAGACCGAAGGAACCATCTGGTACAAAGGTGCCAAGAGCTGTTTTGTCGAGTCACGTTATTCGGCATGGTCTGACGGCCAGACATTCTATCGGGCCGACCGCAAGAAGAAGACGGTCGAGATCCATAATGCCAATTCCGAAAAGCGCGACCAGTATATGAGCAAGTTCAAGTTTGACCCTGACGACTTCACTTATCACATCGCTTCCGTCGACGAAGGGCTCGAAATCACCCTTCATGCGAAGCCGGGGGTGAAGGGCATCAAGCATGTCAAGGCCATCCTCGACCGGCACACGCGGGCGCCGAAGAGCCTGAAGATCAAGCTTGCATTCTTCTGGACGACCGTCCGGATCACCAATTTTCGGAGCGGGCTCACGGATGAATCCATCTTCATTTTTCCCCGCAGTCGCTTCGCCGGCTATCAGATCCTTGACAAGCGGCCCGACTGATCAGGCCCGTCGGTCATGATTCGGAAGCGCTTCCGATCACTTCTTCCAGCTGTCATTTTTTCCTGTCGAAAAGGCGAAAACCATGTCCGGAAAGCGGGGCTCATCCATGGGTCGAAAGCATAGCTGTTCTCCGGTCTGCGCAGAGCTATGCTCCGGGCCGTCGAAAGCATAGCTTTCGGCCGCCCATATGATAGCTTTCGGGCGCCCAAACGATAGCTCTTGTCCGGGGGCAGTTTTCGTCTGTCCGGACAAGTGCGTGGTTATCCTTGTAACCTATTGTAAATCTGTAGTTTGTGCTTTGCTTGAAGGCGCGCTCCGAGGTGTGGCTCCGATCGGTGCGGCCGGATGGAGCCCGTCAATGGGAAATATCCCGTGGGCGGGGCGTGTTCATGTTTCCAACAGCACGTCGCGCAGCACCACCGCATTGTTGTGCACCTGATCGGCGGCGCCAAAGAGCAAGGTGACCACGTCGTGAGACCGTAGGCTGTCGGCAAAGGATGCGAGTGCGGGGTTGGCCTGCAGCTCCTTCCGGTAGCGGGCGGCGAAAGTCTCAAATCGGGCGGGATCATGCCCGAACCATTTCCGCAGTTCGTTGCTCGGAGCCAGCTCCCTTTCCCATTGTGCGATGGCCGCTTCCTGCCTGCCGATGCCACGTGGCCAGAGCCTGTCGACGAGCACGCGGAAACCGTCATTGCTGTCGGCGGGCTCGTAGACTCGCTTGATGCGGATCTCGCAGCTCATCTGCCTATCTGCTGCGCTTCGAGTTCGATGGCGCGCGGGAAGATGATCTCATTCTCCACGGAGGTGTGCTCGGTCAGCTGGTCGCGGAACTTCCGCAGGTCCTCCATGACAGTCCTGCAGGCGTCATCGGCCCCCTCCGGCACTGCGTAGTTGTTGGTCAGTTCGGCCATGTGCGCGTGTCTCTCGATCTCGTCGCTGTGATCCATCATCATTGCCTGTATCGGGCTCTGGATTGTTCCACAGTGGAACGGGCCCGTCTTTCGGCCGCTTTCGGCTGCGCTGATCATTTCGAGGATGAAGGGGAAGAGGATCTGTTCCTCCTTCTGGCAGTGAATGTCGAGGTCAGAGACGCTGTTGCTTAGGTGTGCGGCTACGGTCTGCAGCTCCGGATGCTCGGCGCAAAGGGCGGTCAGGCGCTTGGTTAGGTCGACGCCGAAGGTACGGATGTTGCGGTGGTGATACTTCAGGACATAGTCGATCAGCAGGTCTAAGTCCCATTCGTTGAATGCGGGTGCGGGGTGAATGATGTTCGTGTTCATTTTGCTTATGATTTTAATTCCGAGCGCAAAATTACCCCTTTCCGCCTGCGCGTCAGATCACAAATGTGACCGGATGAGGTTAAAGTGTGTTAAGATGGTGTTTTTCGCTGCGGAATGCGTATATTTGCAGGCATGGAACATCAAGTCACCGAAGCGCTGCAACAGTGTCCCCTCTTTCAGGGGATGGATCCCGTGGACATCGAAATCGCCCTTTCGGGTGTCGGTTATCGCATGGTCAGTTATCAGAAACAGGATGTCTACGCCTTGGCGGGGATGCCCTGCCGCTATGCGGATATTGTCGTCGAGGGTACGTTAGTGTGCCGGATGACGTCGCTGTCAGGCAAACAGGTCGAGGTCAGCCGGCTGCGCCGCGGCAACATGATCGCACCTGCGTTCATCTTTGCCAAGGACAACGCGATGCCCGTCAGCGTGGAGACCGACTCGAAGGTGTCCATCTGCCGGATGACGGCCGATGCCCTCCGGCGCCTCATTGATGATGACGGGCGGATCCGGATGAATTTCCTGCGCACGCTGTCGGACATCGACGTGTTCCTGACCCACAAGATGAAGGTGCTCAGTCTGTTCACCGTGCGGGAGAAAGTGGCATGGTTACTGCTTGAACGGGCACGCGAGCAGAAGTCGATGGAGATCCATCTCTTCCGCTCGCGGCAGGAGATTGCCGATTCGTTCGGCATCCAGAAGTATTCGTTGATGCGTGTCTTTGCCGACTTTGAGAAGGCCGGGGCCATTCGGATCGACGGCAAGAAGATCACGATCCTCGATAAGGGGAAACTGCTGTAGGCAGCCCTTGCGGATCCCGCCTTTCCCATTTGCGGAATGGCGGGATCCCGTTTTCATGACAGTTTGTATTCCACAAAGGCCTCCATGGCTTCGTAGCAGGCCAGTCCGAGCGAGTCATAGAGCTTAGCGGTGGCCCTGTTGCGGTCTTCGGCACGTTGCCAGAAGAGGCGCTCGTCATTGCCCATGAACGGGGCACTCTCCATCTGCGACTGGTGCTTGAGGATCGAGTTGCGCTTCGCCCGCAGCTCTTCGGGGCTCACGGGAACGCACATTTCGATGTTCTCCACTTCCCACTCGGCCCACGCGCCACGGTACATCCACACGCGACATTCCTTCAGCCATTCGGCTTTGGCCTCCTTCTCGAGGTCGAGGGCGGCCAGAACGGCGTCCGTGCACTTGCGGTGCGTGCCGTGCGGGTCGGCCAAGTCGCCGGCCACGTAGATCTGATGAGGCTTCACGGTAGCGATCAGTTGGCGCACGATCTCAACATCGGCCTCGCCCATCGGCAGCTTTTCGATCTTTCCCGACTCATAGAACGGCAGGTCAAGGAAGTGGACATGGTCGAGCGGGATGGCGTTGTAGGTGCTTGCCGTGCGGGCCTCTCCGCGTCTGATCAGTCCCTTGATGGTGCGGATATCCTGTGTGTCGATCTCGCCTTCTTTCTTGTTTTTGAGAAACTGCTTGATCTCCTGGTATTTCTTCTTGATCACTTCGTCCTTGCCTTCTGCAAAGATCTGGTTGAAACCATTGATGAAGTGCATGAACCTTACGACCTCCTCGTCGCCGACAGCGATGTTTCCGGAAGTCTCGTAGGCCACGTGCACGTCGTGTCCCTGCTGCACGAGCCTGCGCAAGGTGCCGCCCATGGAGATCACGTCGTCATCCGGATGCGGTGAGAAGACAATGACGCGCTTGGGGTAGGGGGTTGCCCGCTCTGGCCGGTTCGAATCGTCCGCGTTCGGCTTGCCGCCCGGCCAGCCCGTGATCGTGTGCTGGAGGTCGTTGAAAATCTTGATGTTGGCGTTGTAAGCCGATCCATACAGAGCCAGCAGTTCACTCAGGCCGTTCTCGTTGTAGTCCTTGTTGGTCAGCTTGAGGATCGGTTTGCCGGTCTTCTGGCATAGCCAGATCAGCGCCGAACGCACCAACTTGTCGGTCCATTTGCAGGAAGTGACTAACCAAGGATGCCGGATCCGCGTGAGCTTGGCTGACGCGGCGAGGTCGATGACCACGTGGGCGTTGTCGTGCGTCTGCAGGAATGAGGCCGGAATGGCATCGCTCACCTTGCCCTCCACCATTTCCCGGATGATGTCGGCCTTCTCTTCTCCCCATGCCGTGATGAAGATCTTGCGGGCCGAGAGGATGGTCTTGACACCCATGGTGATGGAGCACGGGGGGATGGATTCATTAGAGCCGAAGGTCTGGGCGATCTCTTCGCGGGACGTGGAATCGATGAGGATGAGGCGCGAAACGGAGGTCAGGCTCGAGCCCGGCTCGTTGGAGGCGATGTTTCCCATCCTTCCGATGCCGAGAAGCATGATGTCCAATCCGCCGAACGTGTTGATCCGTTGCTCGTAGAGGCGGCAGTGCTCCTGCACGGCTTCCTGCTCGATGGTGCCGTCGGGAGAGAAGATGTTCTGCTGGTCGATGTCGATGTGGTCGAGGAAGTATTCCCGCAGCTGCTTGATGCTGCGGTTCTTGGTGTCGGGCAGGAGCGGGAAGTATTCGTAAGCATTGAAGGCCACGACGTTCTTGAAGCTCAGTTTCTCTTCCCTGTGGCGGCGTATCAGTTCGTCATAGACCGGTACTAACGAGGCCCCCGTGCCCATGCCGATGACACAGAAGCGTCCTTCGCGCTGTCGGGACCGGATCTCCGTCTCGATCTGATCGGCAATATGCCTGACCCCTTCGTCTATCGACGGGAAGATGTCAGTGGTGATCTTCTCGAAGCGGGTGATTTCTGAGCGTTTGACAGCCGTATCGGGTTGGTAGAACTCAGGTGAGATCTTGTTGAGGACAATCTTAGAACTTAAGTTTAATTTCATATCGTATTACAATTTTATAACGTTGGTATCATCTTCATAAAGTATATGAGAATCGACCGGACCTGT